>NZ_JBDJNS010000022.1:0-61663 GCF_039674545.1 Luteimonas sp. TWI382 | reverse complement strand
CGCCGCCTCGCAGGAACAGGCCGCCGGCATCGAGCAGGTCAACCAGACCATCGTGCAGATGGACGAGACCACCCAGCAGAACGCCGCGCTGGTCGAGGAAGCCTCGGCCGCTGCGCGTGCGATGGAGGAGCAGGCGACAGGCCTGGCCGAGGCGATCGCGGTGTTCCGCGTCGACACCGCCACCGCGTTGCTGCAGGCGGTGGTGGATGCGGCCCGGCCACCGGCCACCGGCCACGCGCTGTCCTGATCCCGCCGATCAGCCGCCCCATCCCGGAGAACGACAAGCACGATGGCGCCTGCAGATTCGCCCCATCCGCTGGACGACGAGGCCCTGTCGCGCTACATGCTGCGCGACAGCGCCGACATGGGCCGTGTGCTGCGCAGCCTGGTCGAGACCCGGGCCCTGATCAGCGGCAGCCTGATGCCCGGCGACCTGTCCTGCCCGACCGCGCTGCTCGCGGTCGGCGACGACGGTACCCTGGTGCTCGATGCCAGCCGGCAGGACGCGCTCAACCGCAGGATCGCGGCCTGCACCCAGTTCGTCTGCGACACCCGGCTCGACGCCGTCCAGATCCGCTTCCGGCTGTCGACACCACTGCCGGCCCTGCACGAAGGCCGCCAGGCATTCATCGCGCCCTGGCCCCAGGCGCTGCTGCGCCTGCAGCGACGCGACCTGTATCGCGTGGTGCCACCGCTCGATGCCGGCGTGACGCTGCATCCAGGGCATGGCGACGGCCAGGCTGGGTCGTCGCACGACGGCCTGCGGGTGCTGGACCTGAGCGGCGGCGGGCTCGCGGTCGCGATGGACGACGGGCAGGATCCGCGCTTTGCGCCCGGGCGCACGCTCGATGGCTGTCTATTGCGGTTGCCCGATGCGGATCCGATTGCCTTGACCGTCGCCGTCGCACACCGCTTCTGCGAGCAGACCGGGCCGCGGCTGCGCTGGCGGGCCGGCTGCCGCTTCGTGGCGCTGGCGCCGGTCGCGCAGCGGCGGATCCTCCACTACATCTTCCAGATCGAGCGCCAGCGCAATGCCCGGCTGCGCCGCGCGGTGTAGGCCCGGCGCCCTAAAGTTGCCCGCCGCGCGGCCGATGTCGCACGGGACACCCGAACACGCGCGCGAGCGCGGCATGCCTGCAGGAGCGCACCGATGAGCAGTCCCGACCCCCAGAACGCCGGCGAGTACCTCACCTTCACCCTGGGCGAGGAGCACTACGGCGTCGACATCCTCAAGGTACAGGAAATCCGCGGCTACGACGCGGTCACCCGCCTGCCCGATGCCCCGGACTACATCAAGGGGGTGATCAACCTGCGCGGCACGATCGTGCCGGTGATCGACCTGCGCCTGAAGCTGCGCCTGGCGCAGGCGCGCTATGACAGCTTCACGGTGATGATCGTGCTCAATGTCGACGACCGCGTCGTGGGCATCGTCGTCGACGGCGTGTCGGACGTGGTGCCGCTGTCGGCCGAGCAGATCCGGCCCACGCCCGAGTTTGGCGCGGCGATCGACACCCGTTGCATCTCCGGCATCGGCACCTTCGACGACCGCATGCTGATCCTGCTCGACATCGAAACCCTGCTCGACAGCGCCGAACTGGCGGTCCCGCAGGCAGCGTGATCCGGATTTGCGACGTTCATCACACAGCTTTCACTCAAGGCCCGGCCGTACGCGGCCGATAGAGGCGGGCACGGGCGCATTCGCGCCTGCCGTCCATCGATCAAGGAGCAGACCATGACCATCCACTGCAAGACGTCTTCCCTGCTGGCCGCGTTGCTGCTGGCCGGTGGCGCCTCGACCGCCTTCGCCCAGGAGGCCATCCGTCCCGAGCAGGCCGTGCGCTTCGTCGGCAAGAGCGGCATGGTTTGCGGCAAGGTCGAGAAGACCCGCTTCGCCGAGAACACCGAGGGCCAGCCGACGTTTCTGTACATGGGCGGCGCGTTCCCGCGCCACACCTTCTCGGCACGTATTCCCAGCGATCAGCGCGACCGCTTCCGTCCCTCGCCCGAGGAACTGGAAGGGCGCGATGTCTGCGTCATGGGCACCATCCAGCGCGACGCCAGCCGCGCCGAAATCGCCGTCAGTTCGCCCAGCGACATCAAGCTCGCCACCATCAAATAAGCCCCGCGCCCGGATCGCAGACCGCATCCGGGCCGTTTTTCCATCCGGCCGCCTACGGGGGATTGCCGCATGCACTGGTTCTCGAATCTCAAGCTCGCACCGAAACTGATGCTGGCATTCGGCGTCGTCCTGGTCCTGATGATCGCCCAGGGCGCGGGCGGCTTCGTCGGCCTGCGCGCACTCAACAGCGTCACCGACCACCTGGCCGACAACACGCTGCCGACGCTGACCACGGTCGGCGAAACGCGCGCCCTGCTCGGCGAGTACCGCGCGGCCTCGTACCTGGGCCTGGTGCGCGCCAGCGAGCAGGTCAAGCGCGATGCCCGCGAACGCACCGCGGCAATGGAAAAGCAGATCGAGGCGAACATGGCGTCGTACGCGCCGCTGATCGTCTCTCCGGAAGAGCGCAAGCTCTACGACGGCTTCGTGACTGCCTGGACCGACGCCAAGGCCTCGTACCACGAGGTCAACGAGCTGATCGAACTCGACCTGCCCGACGACGCCACCGACACCTTCATCGGCCGCACCCGCGATCTGCACATGGCCGCCGGCAACGCGCTGCAGGCGCTGCAGAGCGAGGCCGACCGCCAGGCCACCGAGGCCCGCGAGGAGGCCCAGGCGGTGCAGGCCGGCTCGAGCATCCTGATGGCGGTCATGCTGCTGGCCGGGATCACCGGCGGCATGGTCATCGCCTGGCTGATGGCGCGCAATCTCACCGCTGCCACCCGCTCAGCGGTCGGGTTCGCCAACGACGTGGCCAGCGGCAAGCTCGACACCCGCATCGACGCCAGCCGCCGTGACGAGATCGGCGACCTGCTCAAGGCCATGCAGCGCATGCAGCACGACTTGCGCGAGCGGATCGAGCGCGACCAGAAGATCGCCAACGAGAACCTGCGCATCCGCACCGCCCTCGACAGCGCCTCGACCGGGATGATCGTCACCGACGAGAAGTTCGACATCCTCTATGTCAATCCCGCGCTGCAGACGGTGATGGGCGACAACGCCGAGGCCATCGCCGCCGAGCTGCCGCACTTCGATCCGGCCAAGCCGCTGATCGGCGCCTCGCTGGCGACGTTCGAACTGGACGGCAAGCCGGACCAGCGGGTGCTCGCCAGTCTCAAGGAACAGGGCATCGCGCATCGCGAAATGCACTACCAGGACGCCTGCATCGCGCAGATCATCTCGCCGATCCGCGACGAGCAAGGCCGCGACATCGGTCTGATCGCCGAGTGGCGCGATCGCACCGGAGAAGTCCGGGTCGAGGCCGAAGTCGCGCGCATCGTGTCCGCAGCCGCGGCCGGCGATCTCGACCATCGCGTCGCGCTGGAGGGCAAGCACGGCTTCATCCTGCAGCTGGCGCAACAGCTCAACAGTCTGCTCGACGCCAACGCGGTCAGCCTGGCGCAGGTCTCGCATGTGCTCAATGCGCTCGCTTCGGGCGACCTGACCGCGCGCATGGACGGCGATTTCCACGGCGTGTTCGCCCGCATGCGCGACGACGCCAATGCCACCGTCGCCCAGCTCACCGCGATCGTCGCCCGCATCCAGGACGCCTCGGCCGCGATCGGCACCGCTTCGACCGAGATCGCCTCGGGCAACGACGACCTCTCGCGCCGCACCGAGCAGCAGGCGGCCAATCTGGAAGAAACCGCCGCTTCGATGGAGGAACTCACCTCCACCGTGCGCCAGAACGCCGACCACGCCCGCCAGGCCAACCAGCTCGCCCAGGGCGCGGCCACTGTCGCCTCTCAGGGCGGCGAAGTCGTCGGCCAGGTCGTTTCCACGATGGCCGACATCGAGGCTTCGTCGCGCAAGATCGCCGACATCATCTCGGTCATCGACGGCATCGCGTTCCAGACCAACATCCTCGCGCTCAACGCCGCCGTCGAGGCCGCGCGTGCCGGCGAACAGGGCCGCGGTTTCGCAGTCGTCGCCTCGGAGGTCCGCACCCTCGCCCAGCGCAGCGCCAATGCCGCCAAGGAGATCAAGGGCCTGATCGACGACTCCACCGGCAAGGTCGCCAGCGGCGCCGCGCTCGCGGGCCAGGCCGGTCGGACCATGGCCGAGATGGTCGCATCCGTGCAGCGCGTGACCGACATCATGGCCGAGATCTCCGCCGCCTCGCAGGAACAGGCCGCCGGCATCGAGCAGGTCAACCAGACCATCGTGCAGATGGACGAGACCACCCAGCAGAACGCCGCGCTGGTCGAGGAAGCCTCGGCCGCCGCGCGTGCCATGGAGGAGCAGGCGACAGGCCTGGCCGACGCGATCTCGATGCTGCGGATCGAAGGACAGGCCGTGGCCGCACCCGCGGTGCAGGCGACGCGGTCCTCCCCGCCGTCGCCCCGCAAGCCGGCACCGGCCGCGCCGCGTCCGGCGACACGCGCCCCCGCCGCGCCCGCCCTGGCCGAGGCCGACTGGGCGGAGTTCTGATCGACGCCGCCGACACGTGACACGCACAAGGCCCGGCCCTGCGCCGGGCCTCGTGCGTGGTGGCACCGATCGCGATCAACTTCGTCGGCGCTGCGCCGATAACCCCATCGAGTCTTTCTGACGCGCCAGTCGCCATGAGTGCCGCTTCCCTGCCCCATCCTCCAGGCGATGCACGCCAGTTCGTGTTCGCCGACCGCGATTTCCGCCGCGTGTGCCAGCTGATCCACGACCGTGCGGGGATCGCGCTGGTCGCCAGCAAGCGCGACATGGTCTACGGCCGACTGTCGCGGCGGCTGCGTGCGCTCGGACTCGACGACTTCGGCGATTACCTGGCGCTGCTGGAAGGCGATCCCGACGGCGAGGAATGGCAGGCGTTCACCAACGCGCTGACCACCAATCTGACCGCGTTCTTCCGCGAACCGCATCATTTCGAGACCCTGGGCACCCAACTGCAACGGGCCGGATCGGGCCGCAAGCCGCTGGTGCTGTGGTCGTGCGCGGCCTCGACCGGCGAAGAGCCGTACTCGATGGCCATCACCGCCTGCGAGGCCTTCGACACGCTGCAGCCGCCGGTGCGCATTGTGGCGACCGATATCGACACCCAGGTCCTGGCGACCGCGCGCCAGGGCGTCTATCCGATCGAACGCGTCGCCGCGCTCGACGCGGACCTGCGGCGCCGCTTCTTCCAGCGCGGCACCGGGCCCAACGCCGGCAAGTGCCGGGTGCATCCGGCACTGCAGGCGCTGATCGAGTTCCGCCCGCTGAACCTGCTGGCCGGCCGCTACGATGTCGGCGGCCCGTTCGATGCGATCTTCTGCCGCAATGTGATGATCTACTTCGACAAGCCGACCCAGCGCGCCATCCTGTCGCGGCTGGTCACGCATATGGACGCCGAGAGCCTGCTCTATACCGGGCATTCGGAGAACTACCTGCACGCCGCCGACCTGATCCAGCCCTGCGGCCGCACGCTGTACCGGCGCCACTTCGCGGCAACCGCCCCGTGAGCATGCCGCCCAGCGATGCGGTGATGCGCTACCGGGACCCGCAGTTCCAGGTGCCGGCGGCCAAGCTGCTGCCCACCCAATACCTGGTGGTGGACGACGGCACGGCGCTGGTCACCGTGCTCGGCTCGTGCGTGGCCGCGTGCATCCGCGACCCGCTGCTGCACCTGGGCGGCATGAACCACTTCCTGCTGCCCGATGGTGGCAATGGTGACGGGGCGCCGGCGCGCTACGGCAGCTATGCGATGGAGGTGCTGATCAACGAGCTGCTCAAGCGCGGCGCCAGCCGCCGTCGCCTCGAGGCCAAGGTGTTCGGCGGCGCCAACGTGCTCAAGGGCTTCACCAACAACCCGGTGGGCACCCGCAACGCCGAGTTCGTGCGCGGCTACCTGGACGCGGAGCACATCCCGGTAGTGGCCGAGGACCTGCAGGGCATCCATCCGCGCAAGGTGTGGTTCTTCCCGCAGACCGGCAAGGTGATGGTCTACCGCCTGCCGCACGCGCACGGCGCCGAAGTGGCGGCCACCGAATCGGCCGTCCGTGCCCGCCTGGCGCGCGCGCCGGTCGCCGGCGATGTGGAGCTGTTCGAATGATGCCGGTCCGCGTGCTCATCGTCGACGACTCGGCGGTCGTACGCCAGTTGCTGACCGAGGTGCTGTCGTCCGATCCGCAGATCGAAGTCGTGGGCAGCGCGGCCGACCCGCTGCTGGCTCGCGAGAAGATCAAGCGCCTGCATCCCGATGTGCTGACGCTCGATGTCGAGATGCCGCGCATGGACGGCTTGGTGTTCCTCGACAATCTGATGCGCTTGCGACCGATGCCGGTGGTGATGGTGTCCTCGCTGACCGAACGCGGCGCCGACATCACCTTGCAGGCGCTGGCACTGGGCGCGGTGGACTTCGTCGCCAAGCCGCGGCTCAACGTTGCACACGGGCTGGAGGCCTACGCCCAGGAGATCACCGCGAAGGTCAAGGCGGCTGCGCGCGCCCAGGTCCGCACCGCGCCGCGTCCGGTATCGCGTGCGGCGGTCGGTCCCGCCGCACCGGCCGAGCCCACCGCCACGCCGGTCGCGCTGCGCTACCGCACGACCGACCGACTGATCGCGATCGGCGCGTCCGCTGGCGGCACCGAGGCGATCCGGGTCGTGCTCGAGGCGATGCCGCCCGATGCGCCGGCGATCGTGCTGACCCAGCACATTCCTGCCAGCTTCAGTGCGCCATTCGCCGAGCGCCTGGACCGCCATTGCGCAATGCTGGTGCGCGAGGCGCGCGACGGTGAGACGATCCTGCCCGGGCATGTCTACCTGCCGCCGGGCGACCACCACCTGCGGGTGCTGCGCGATGGCGCCCGCTGGCGCTGCCGGCTCGACCCCGGCCCGCCGGTCAACCGACACCGGCCCGCGGTCGACGTGCTGTTCCGCTCGGTCGCGCAGGCCGCGGGCGCCAATGCGGTTGCGGCGATCCTCACCGGCATGGGCGATGATGGCGCCCGCGGGCTGCTCGAACTGCGTGAAGCCGGTGCTGCGACGCTGGTGCAGGACGAAGCCAGCAGCGTCGTCTGGGGCATGCCGGGCGCTGCCTGGAAGCTGGGCGCCGCGCAGGAATGCCTGCCCCTGGACCGCATCGCCCAGCGCCTGCTCGCATTGACCCGGCACGAGACGGTCGACTGACACCGCCGGCACCGCAGCGCTCGCCCTGCGGGCATGACGACCGGCCCCACGCCGCAATGCGCCCAAGATCGCTGCGCGCCCCCCCGGCGCGGGATCAACGCCGGCTCAATGCGGCGCGCCGGCATAGGCCTTTTCGCCGGCCAGCACCGCCAGCCGGACCATCTGGCCGTTGGCATCGCGCTGCGCGAGGCGATTGCCCGGCGGCGGCAAGGGACAGGTGGCGTAGGCGGTGTACGCGCACGGCGGGTTGTAGGCGCGGTTGAAGTCGACGACGACGGTCGCATCGTCGGCGACGGGGCCGGTCTGCAGATAGCGGCCGACCGCGTAGGTGTCCCGCCCACTGGTCCGATCCTGGAAGTTGAGACTCAGGCCCTGCTGTGGATCGCCCAGCGCCTCCAGCCGCCAACGGTGTCCATCCTTGTCGAATTCCACATAGCCCGGATTGGGCGTGTCGTGGATGTCGCCGATGATGTTGGCGATCGGCAGGGTCGTGCCCGGCGGGTGGGCCACGAACCGGGCCTGCACCCGCCAGGCCGGATCGGGCTCGAAGAAGTCCAGACCGGCGAACTGCCGGCGCGCCGGCGCATCGGCGTGCCGCACCCGCAGGCCGAGCCGATCGCCGCGGCGGATCAACGAAATCCGGCCCTTGCCCTCGTCGTATCCCAGCTGGGTCCCGCCGTCCCGGCCTTCAGGCTGCAGCGCCACCTCGCCCTGCAGGGGGCGGCCATCGACGGTGACCATCGCGTCCTGGTCAGCGGTGAAGTAGATGCCATCGGCCCGCCGCTCCAGTTCGCCCAGGTGCGGCGGAGCGATGGCCAGGCGGATGTCGTCCTGCGCGCCGCCGCCGACACGCTGTCTGTCGGCCTCGACCCAATGCAGGCCGATGAGGCGCGTCCAGCCATCGGGCTTGTTCAACGCATCGGCGCGCTCGCGCACCCACGCCGCATGCGCCTGGCGAAACTCGGGCGCGGTGTCCACCGAGGCGATCGGCGCCATGCCAGGATCGTCCGGGCGGTCGCAGGCGACGAGCGCCGGGAGCAGCAGGGCCGCGAGTGCGAGCGGACGCGTTCTCATGGTGGTCACCAGGTCCTTGAAATGCCCAGATGCAGATAGCGGCCGTAGGATTCGTGCAGGGCCGTCAGATAGTGGCCGGCGGCGTTCAGCGGCGGCGACGTGTCGAACAGGTTGCGTGCGCCCACGTCCACCGTCGTGCCGGCGAGCGGCCCGCGGGTGAAGGCATGCGCCACCGACAAAGCCCAGCGCTGGGTGGACGGTACGACGAACGGGCTGCGATCGGCATACGCACCGGCGGTCACGCTGCCGATGTAGTCGTCGCGCAGCCGCACCGTCCAGCCGGCATGCTGCCAGAGCAGCGTCGCGCTGCCGCGCCATTCCGGCTTCGCGCCATTGATGCCCACTTCGTTGGCCGCGCCCAGGTTCGCGGCGACGATGTCCAGCGCGCCGCTGTCGATGGCCTCGGCCACCTGCTGCACTTCGATCGGCTTGTGCTGGGTGTAGGCCTTGAGGCGGCTGACGTCGAGCAGCAACGCGAAGTCGCCCCACGCCGTCTCGCGGAACCGCCAGGCCAGGCGGTAGTCCACCCCGGACGCGGTCAGCGGTTGCCGGTTGCGATAGGTGTCGTACACATGGGTCACGACACCGGCCGGCGCGATGCCCGAGCCCTCGAACAGCGCGATGTCCTCGGCGGTCACCGGGGCGCGGACCACGTTCGGGTTGCTGCGGCCCTCGACGACGCGCAGATACGCGTCGTAGAGCACCTCCTCGCCCATGGTGCCGATCGGATTCTCGACTTCGATCCGCCAGGCGTCCACGCTCAGACGCAGATGGCCCAGCCCCGGCCGCAGGAACCGCGGCTCGAACACTGCGCCCCACGACGATTGCCGGGTCGTCTCCGGTGCGACATCGTCGCCGTAGGCCGTGACGGCGCTGACCGACGGCTTGACCTGCGATCCGTTGCTGTAGGCGTTCAGGCAGGCGGTGTAGCCGGGATGCGCGCCCTTGACCACCAGCGCGTGGCAACGCACGGCGTCGTTGTTGAAGCCGAAACCGTAGGTCGGCGGCGCGTTCACCAGTTCCAGGCCGGGGGCGCGGAAGCCGCCGCTGATCGAGCCGCGCAGCAGCAGGCTGTCGTTGACGCCCCACGCCGCGGCGATCTTCGGTTTGGCCACATCGCCGGCATCGCTGTAGTCCTCGTAACGCCCCGCGATCTGCAGGTCCAGCGAGCGCACGAGCGGGACATCATGGACCGGTGCGACCAGCGGCACCGCCAGTTCGATCAGCGCCGACGTCACATTGCGGCTGCCGCGCACGTCGGGCCGGGCACTGTGGGTGAAGAAATTGCTCTGGGCAACGGTCCCGGTGTACCAGTCCACGTACGGTGTGCTGCCATCGATGCTCCGGTCGCGATCGTCGAAGCGACTTTCGTAGCGGTACTCCACGCCCGCCGCCAGGCCGATGTCGCCGGCATACCAGGACAGCAGGTCGGGCCGGTCGAGCTTGAAGTCCCACAACGCCAGTTCGGCCATTCCCTCGCGGGTCGCCTCGCCGATGAACGCGGCGGTGTCGGAGGGCGTGGCATCCCCGACCCGGATGCTGGCCGGGTCGCCACCGCTGAACGGGTTGTAGGCGCTGGCATCGGTGCGGTTCACCGCGTCGATGAAGGCATCGGTGAATCCACCCTGCTGTCGATCGGTGCTGCGCGCCCGGGAATACAGCAGCGCGGTTTCCCAGTTCCAGCCCGAATCGGTCCAGCCGCGCAGGCCGAGCAGCGCTCGCGATTGCGAGTTGTCGACCCGGACCCGGCGGATGCCCGAATCGGCGAACTGGTAGTTGAGCAGCCGGATCGCGTCCGCACCCCGCAGGGCGTCCGGCACCCAGTAGGCATCGGGCCGGATGTGCAGCAGGAAGCCGTCGCCGCCGAACCCCGCCTCGCTGCTGACCCAGGATTGCGATTGCGCGCGGTAGTAGCCGAATTCGCCGAACAGCTGACGGCGGTCATCCAGGTCGAACCGTGCCGTGGCGAAGACGTTGCCCTTGTCGATCGCAGGCGCGGTCGTGATGCCCGGCTCGGCGCCGGCGTCGTAGTGGTAGCGGGTCGGCACCTGACCCGGCGCCAGGGCGCCGGTGGCCGGGTCGATGTGCCAGCTGCCGGTGCGCCGGCCATCGACATAGGTATCGAAATGGCCCCAAGGCGTGCGGGTGGTGAAGCCGGTGGTGCCGTCGGGATCGGGGACGCGGGTGCCGTCGGCCAGCACGCGGCGGCCGTCGGTCGCGGTGAACCAGGCGTCTGAATTGTGCTGCGCGGTGCGGGTGGACACCCCATAGAGCACCGATACATTGCCGCGGCCGCCGGCGAAATCGCGGCCGACGTAGCCCTCGAGCGACAGGTCCTCGCGGTGGCCGTCCTGGACCGCGCCATAGCGCAGCGTGATACCACCGCCGTCCTCCAGGTTGGTCGGCGTGATCAGGTCGGTGACGCCGGCGATCGCATCGGCGCCATAGATGGACGCCGCCCCGTCGAGCAGCAGATCGATGCGCTCCAGGCCGAAGGTCGGGATCGCATTGGCGTTGTAGGTGGTGTTGTCCCCGCTGTTGCTGATCGGATGCTGCACGGTGCGGCGGCCGTTGATCAGCAGCAAGGTGTACTTGGCGCCGAGGTTGCGCAGATTGATGGCCCCTACGTCGCCACGCGCGACATTGGAATTGCGCCCGGCGTTGGTGGTGCCCTTCTCGGTCACGGCGACGTCGCCGAACTGCGGCAGACTGCGGAACAGTTCGTTGCCGTTGGTCGCGCCCGTGGCCTGGATCTGGGCCCGGTCCACCGTCGCCACCGGCAGCGCCGCGGCGGCGCCGCCACCGACGATCCGCGAGCCGAGCACCGAGACCTTGTCGAGCAAGCGCGCAGTAGGTGCGGACGCCGCGTCGTCGGCCTGCACGCTCGTCGACAGCAGCACGCACAACGCCAGTGCCAGGCGGCCGCGCGTCGGCGCGGGCACGCGCGCGCCGCGGGCGGCGGCTGTCGGGACAGGATGGGCGCGGGCGCAACGGTGCATCGGGGACCCCGTGGTTCGATGGAAGGACGACGCCGCTCGGCGGATCACACACGCTCGTGCGTGCGCGATCCGGGCGCGTCGAATGCTCTGGTTCTGATGGCGTGCGACGCACGCCGCTCGGGAACGCTAGCTAGCGCGGCGTGTGCACGAACGCGCCGCGCACGATGCTGCCGTCCAGCGTCTGCGCATCCTTGACCAGGTTGTAGAGCGGACAGGTCGCCTCGACCGCCTGGCGCAGGGCGTCGATGTCCTGGGCGGATGCAGGCGATGCGATGGTCGCGGTGTAGCGGAGGTTGCGAAACCGCGCCGGCGTGCTGACGTTCGCACCGAAACGCGGCCCGAGCTCGCCGTCCACGGTCAGTTCCAGGGTGTCGAGCAGCACATTGCGGGTGGCGGCCTGCACTTCGAAGATATGCGTCAGGCAGGTCGCGGTCACGCCCAGCAGGTGTTCCTCCACGGTTGGCGCAAGCCCGTACCCCAGCAGGTCCGGCGCGCTGTCATGCAGTTGCTGGTGGTCGCCGTCCTCGCCCAGGAACACCCGGCGCAGGCCGGTATGCGGCTCGACGTGCGCACGTGCGACCAGGGCGCGCGGCGGCGCGGTGCGGTCCGCCTGGGCACGCTTGCCCAGCACGGCGGGCCGCTTCTCTTCGGTGATGAAATCGCGCAGGCCGGGCGGCAGCCCGGCTTCGCGCTGCGCCGGCGAGCGCGTGTAGCGCACCTCGGCATGGCCGACCTGCTGCGGGCGGGTCACCAGGTCGATCGCCGCCGACTGCGCATGGACGGCCTGGCGGAGCGATTCGAGCTGCGCGGCGTCGGCCGGCGAGTCGATGTAGGCCACGTAGGACAGGTTGTTCGGATAGGCCAGAGTCTCGCTCTTGCGCTCGGGCACGCTCGTGAACACCACGTCCAGCGCATCGATCGGAACGTTCTGCGCCGCGGCCTGCACGATGTACTCATCGGCCACCGCACTGGCCAGCGTGCCGACCAGGGAATCCCAGGATCCCGCGCCCAGGTCGTAGCCGGCATAGTCGCGACCGCTGTCGCTGATGGACTGATACTCACCGGTCGGCCCCAGGCGCAGGCGGCGGACGCCCGACCGGCTCTCGGCGACGACCTTGCCATGCAGCGCGGTGGGCGCGGCGTCCTGCGCCTGCAGGGCCTGGATCGCCGCACGCTTGGCGCTCAGGTACGCGCGCAGCGGCGAGCCGCTCGCATCACTTGCCAAGGCGCGCGGCGCCGCCGCCAGCAGCACGATGCACAGGCCCGCGGCGACGGCCCAGGACGGAGAGACGAGACGCGCGATGGACATGGGCAAGCGTTCCTGCGGCAACGAAGTGGCTTGCACTCTTTCACGATGCTGCGCCGCACGAAAACAACGATTCGGCATGTCCTGAGTCCGGCCTGCGATTGACCGCGACCGCGCTGCTGCGCCGCGGCGCCCAGGGATGGCGCGCGCATGAAAAAACGCCGCGCCCGTGTACACGGGCGCGGCGCTGGAGGAACGGGCCGAGGTTGGGAATCAGGCGGCGGTCTTGCGGCCGGCGTCGACGTACTCGGTGATCCGGTCGAAGTTCATGTACCGATAGATCTCGGTGGCCGACGCGTCCAGCACACCGACCTCGGCCATGTACTCGGCACGGGTCGGGATCCGGCCCAGGCGCGAGCAGATCGCCGCCAGCTCCGCCGAACCCAGATACACGTTCGAGTTGCGGCCCAGGCGGTTGGGGAAGTTGCGGGTCGAGGTGGAGAACACGGTTGCGCCCTCGCGCACCTGCGCCTGGTTGCCCATGCACAGCGAGCAGCCCGGCATCTCCATGGCGCGCACCCGCCGCGCCGAAGGTGCCGTAGTGGCCTTCCTTGGTCAGCTCGGCGGCGTCCATCTTGGTCGGCGGCGCCACCCACAGCTTGGTCGGGATATCGCGCTTGCCTTCCAGCAGCTTCGACGCCGCGCGGAAGTGGCCGATGTTGGTCATGCACGAACCGATGAACACCTCGTCGATCTCGACCCCGGCGACCTCCGACAGGAACTTCACGTCGTCCGGATCGTTCGGGCAGGCCAGGATCGGCTCTTGGATATCGGCCAGGTCGATCTCGATGACCGCTGCGTACTCGGCATCGTCGTCGCCCTTGAGCAGTTGCGGGTCGGCCAGCCACGCCTCCATCTTCTCGATGCGGCGCTGGATCGAACGCGGATCCTGGTAGCCCTCGCTGATCATCCAGCGCAGCAACGCGATGTTGCTGTTGATGTACTCGATGATCGGTTCCTCGTTGAGGTGCACCGTGCACCCGGCGGCCGACCGCTCGGCGGACGCGTCCGACAGCTCGAACGCCTGCTCGACCTTGAGATCGGGCAGGCCTTCGATCTCGAGAATGCGACCGGAGAAAATGTTCTTCTTGCCCTGCTTGGCCACCGTCAGCAGTCCGGCCTTGATCGCGTAGAGCGGAATCGCATTGACCAGGTCGCGCAGCGTCACGCCCGGCTGCATCGCGCCCTTGAAGCGCACCAGCACCGACTCGGGCATGTCCAGCGGCATCACGCCGGTGGCCGCGGCGAACGCGACCAGGCCGCTGCCGGCCGGGAACGAGATGCCGACCGGGAAGCGCGTGTGCGAGTCACCACCGGTACCGACGGTATCGGGCAGCAGCATGCGGTTGAGCCAGCTGTGGATCACGCCGTCGCCGGGACGCAGCGAGATGCCGCCGCGGGTGGAGATGAACTCCGGCAGCGTGTGATGGGTCTTGACGTCGACCGGCTTCGGGTATGCCGCGGTGTGGCAGAACGACTGCATCACCAGGTCGGCCGAGAAGCCCAGGCACGCCAGGTCCTTGAGCTCGTCGCGGGTCATCGGACCGGTGGTGTCCTGCGAGCCGACCGAGGTCATCTTCGGTTCGCAGTACGTGCCCGGACGCACGCCCTGCCCTTCGGGCAGGCCGATCGCGCGGCCGACCATCTTCTGCGCCAACGAAAAGCCCTTGCCATTGTCGGCCGGCTGCTGCGGCAGACGGAACAGATCGGTCGGGGCTAAGCCCAGCGATTCGCGCGCCTTCGCGGTCAGCCCGCGGCCGACGATCAGCGGAATGCGGCCGCCGGCGCGCACCTCGTCGAACAGCACCTGGGACTTGACCTCGAACTCGGCGATCGTCTCGCCGTTCTTCAGCGCACGGCCCTCATAGGGGCGCAGCTCGATCACATCCCCCATCTCCATCTGCGAGACGTCGAGCTCGATCGGCAGCGCACCGGCGTCTTCCATGGTGTTGTAGAAGATCGGCGCGATCTTCGCGCCCAGGCACACGCCGCCGGCGCGCTTGTTGGGGATATAGGGGATGTCGTCGCCGGTCCACCACAGCACGCTGTTGGTCGCCGACTTGCGCGAGGACCCGGTGCCGACCACGTCGCCCACGTAGGCGACCAGGTGGCCCTTGTGCTTGAGGTCGGCAATGACCTGGATCGGACCGCGCTTGCCGTCTTCTTCCGGCACGAACGGCGCGTCGTCGCGCTTGTTCTTGAGCATCGCCAACGCGTGCATCGGGATGTCGGGACGCGTGGTCGCGTCGGGGGCCGGCGACAGGTCGTCGGTGTTGGTCTCGCCCGGCACCTTGAACACCGTCAGCGTCATCGACGCCGGCACTTCGGGCCGGCTGGTGAACCACTCGGCCTCGGCCCAGCTGCGCAGCACGGCCTGGGCGTTGGCGCTGCCGGCCTTGGCCTTCTCCTCGACATCGTGGAAGGCATCGAACACCAGCAACGTGTGCTTGAGGCCATCGGCAGCGATCGTGCCAACGGTGTCGTCGTCGAGCAGTTCGACCAGCGGATGCACGTTGTAGCCGCCGAGCATGGTGCCCAAGAGCTCGGTCGCGCGCGCGCGGTCGATCAGCGGGTTGTGTTCGGTGCCCAGCGCAATCGCGGCCAGGTACGAGGCCTTGACCTTGGCGGCATCGTCGACGCCGGCCGGCACGCGGTGCGTGAGCAGGTCCAACAGGAACTCGGCCTCGCCGGCCGGCGGGTCCTTGAGCAGCTCGATGACCTCGGCGGTCTGCTGCGCATTGAGCGGCAGCGGCGGGATGCCCAGCGCTTCGCGCTCGGCAACGTGGTGGCGGTAGGCTTCCAACATGCGGGCAACTCCAGAGTCTTGCGGTACCGGGATAACCGGTCTCAGGCCGACGGTACGATCAGCTTGAGACCCTTGAAATACGTGCGGAAAAACGCGTCATCGCGCGTGATCAGACCATTGCACTGCAACAGCGCGTGCGCGCCGACCAGGAAATCGCGCGCCGCGCGGCCCAAGGTGTCGCCCCGCTGCCAAGAGCGACGCTGCATCTCGCCGGCACGCAGCGCCGACTTGGCCTCGATCGCCGAGAAGCGCACGCCCATGTCCTCGAGCACGGCCATGGTCTCGGCGCCGTCGCGCAACGCGCCGCAGATTTCGGCCAGCGCCACGTCGCAGACCACCACTGGACCGGCGCTCAGGTACTGGCGCAGACAGGCCTCGGCCGCATCGGCATGCGGGCCGTCGGCCAGCAGGTCCACCAGCACCGGGGCGTCGACGGCGATCACGGCGTGGCGTCTCCATCAGCGATGTCGGGGTCCTGGCCGCGGACCGCACGCATCGCCGCATCGGTGTCGCCGAAGCCTTCAAGCTTGAAGCGGCCGCGCGCGCGCGACACGGCATCGTCGACGCTCTTGCGCAGCACGATCCGGCTGCCTTCCAGCTCGACCTTCAGGATCGTGCCCTTGCTCAGGCCCAGCGCATCGCGCACCGGCTTGGGCAAGGTGATCTGGCCGCGCTCGGCGACAGTGGCTTCCATGGCTCGCCTCCTGGAAAGTATGCGCGAATTATACATACCTGACTGCGCATACTCCAGCATTGCCCGGCCCGGGCGCATGCATCGCCCCCAACGCAAACGGGCCGGGTGCAAACGCCCCCGGCCCGTTCGGCATCTTGCGGGGGACGCCTCAGAACGCGAGCTGGAAGCGGGCGTTGAGCGTCGTGCCGCGGTCCTGGCCCTGGTACTCGCCGCTGCGGTTGTCGGTCTCCCAGCGGATCGCGTCGAGCATGACCCGGCTGAAATCGTTGAGGTACCAATTCACGCCGACCGTCAGCGCGTCGCCGGTGCCGCCGGCCGGCAACTCGCGGTAGTCGACGTTCTCGTAGCGCGCCTTGAGCTCCCACGCGCCCGGCCCACCGGCGGTCACCGGCTGTGCGACCTTGACGCGGCTCCAGGTGCCGGTGCGGGCCGCGAACGCCGGGCTGGCGCCCGACAGGAACCAGCCGGCCGACAGCGCCCAGGCCTCGTGCGCCACGTCGAAGCGCCCCGCCCCACCGAATCCCGCGACCTCGCGCCGTCCCCACTCGCCGTACCCCCAGAACGGTCCGCGCACCCCGAGCAGTTCCAGCCCGTAGCCTTGCCCGTGATCGGCGCCGGCCAATGCGCCGGGCGCGATCTTGACCAGATCGTTGAGATGCCCGGCGATCGCCGAGCTGCGGAACACCCCACTGCTGCCCGGCGCGATGTCCTCGTAGAACCCCCACGCTCCCAGATGCAGCAGCCCGCCCGCCCCCTTCACCGGATTCCAGTGCGCGCGGCCAGCCAGCGTCATCGAGTCGTTGCTGTTGCCGACGTTGTTGAGGTCGTTGCCGGCGATCGACAGGCTTGCGTGCCAGTCCTCTCCGTAGACGCGCTCGGTCAATCCCACGCCGAACAGCCCGCGTTGCGGCGCGATCTGCGTGCCGACGACGTTGCGGTCCGGGAACGGGGTATTGCCGGTGCCGCTGGCGCCGTCGATACCGCGGTCGTTGAGGCGGTTGCCGACCGTCAGCTCGGCCTGCCGACCGAACAGCGTATGGCCGATGGTCACGTACGCCGACTTCCAGGCCACGCTGTTGTCGGCGAAGTCGCCCTCGACCGCATAACCGAGCGCACCGTAGCTGCCCTCAAAGCCCATGCGGACCGACCGGATCTCGGTGCCGGTGATGTTGCGGGCATCGAAACCGGAGCCGTGTGTGCTGGAGGTGTCGACGAACACCCGACCGCGCGGCCGGAACGTGATCTGGCCGTCGGCGCTGGCGAACTGCGGCGCGCCCTTCGACCAGCTCACCGCCGGTGCCTTGGCCTGCGCGGCTTCGATCTTCGCCACGCGTTCGGCCAGCACGGCCTCGGTGTCGGACGTGGCCCTGACGTCGACCGCGGGCGGCGCGGCGGCCACGCCGGACGCGGGGCCCGCTTCCAACGCGGACAAACGCGCCTCGAGCCGGCGGATCTGCTCGGCCTGCTGACGGACGAGATCCTCCAGCGCGGCCGGCGCCGTCTGCGCGGACGCGGCCGAGGTGGCGAGCAGCAGGCCGACGGCCGTGGCCAGCAGCGTGGGACGGGGGCGGAACATGGAAGGCATCGGGCGATCTCCGGGCGCGGCGGGCCAGACGGCGACCGGACGGCGAGTGCCGACCGGCGCCGGCGGACGGCCGCAGGCGGGCCTGCCGCGACGGCGGCAGACAGGACGGATGGGAAGAGGCGCCGGTGCCGCGAACGCGGCGACCGGCGCGGCGCACCCGGACGTGGGGAACGGGTGTCGATGGGCCGCCCGGCGCGTCGCGCCAGGCGGCGAGGCTCAGCTGGTGGCTTCGCGCGAGGCGTTCGGACGCCAGGTGATCAGGCGGTTCTCGGCGACGTCGAGCACCGCGTCGATGATCAGCACGAACGCGGCCAGCAGAATGATGCCCGCGAACACACCGACGGCATTGAAGTTGCCCTCGGCCTGCGCGATCAGGTAGCCCAGGCCGGCCGACGCGCCGAGATACTCGCCGATGATCGCACCGACCACCGCAAAGCCCACCGAAGTGCGCAACGACGACAGGATCCAGCTCGCCGCGGCCGGGAAGTACACATGACGCAGCAGCGCGCCACGGCTGGCGCCCAGGATCCGGGCATTGGCCAGCACCACCGGGTTGACCTCGCGCACGCCCTGCATTGCGTTGAAGAACGTGATGAAGAACACCAGCGTGACCGCGAGTGCGACCTTCGACCACAGCCCCAGGCCCAGCCACAGCACGAAGATCGGCGCCAGCACCACGCGCGGGATGGCGTTGAAGCCCTTGATGAACGGGTCGAGGATCCGCGCTGCACGCCGGCTCAGGCCCAGCCACACGCCGCCGGCGACACCGAGGGCGGTGCCGATGATGTAGCCCAGCGCAGTCTCGGTCAGGGTGATGTAGACATGGGTGTAGAAGCTGGTATCGGCCAGCCAGGTGAACATCTGCCGCGCAATGTCGAACGGCGCGGGAAAAAAGAACGGGTCGATGACCTTCGCCGACACGCCGGCCTGCCAGCCGCCGAAGACGACGACGACGAGCATCACCTGGATCAAACGGTCAGTCTTGGCGTGCATAGCTCTTCTCCACTTCGCCGCGCAGGCAGGCCCAGATATCGCGGTACAGGTCGGTGAAACGCTGGTCGAGCTTGATCTCGGCCACGTTGCGCGGTCGCTCCAGTTGCACCGGAAAACTCTCGACCACGCGGCTCGACGGGCCCGACGACAGCACCACCACACGGTCGCCCAGCGCGATCGCCTCTTCCAGGTCGTGGGTGATCAGCATCACCGCGCGCCGGTCCTCCTGCCACAGCCGCAGCAGCTCGTTCTGCATCAGGTGCCGGGTGTGGATGTCGAGCGCGGAGAACGGCTCGTCCATCAGGATGACCTTTGGCTCGACGATCAGCGCCTGCGCCATCTGCACGCGCTTGCGCTGGCCGCCCGAGAGCTGATGCGGGTAGCGGTGCTCGAATCCCGACAGACCGACCTTGGCCAGCCAGGCGCGGGCCTTGTGCTCGCGCTCGTCCTGGGCCACGCCGCGAAAACGCAAGCCCAGCTCGACGTTCTGCAGCGCGGTCTTCCAGGGCAGCAGGGCGTCCTGCTGGAACAGGTAGCCCACGCTCTCCTGCACGCCGCGCACCGGCTTGCCATCGATGTGGATGGTGCCCGCCGACGGTGTCAGCAGGCCGGCGACCGCGTTGAGGATCGTGCTCTTGCCGCAGCCGGTCGGGCCAACGATGGCGAGAAACTCGCCGTCGGCGACCTGCACGTCGACATCGCGCACGGCGGTGAACTCGCCGAAGGACATGGTGATGTTGTCGATCGCCACGGTCGGGCGGCTCTGGATCGGCATCGGATCGACTTCCCGCAGTCGGGCAACACTGGCGACAGCCATGGAACCTCCTGGCGTTACTGGGCCGGATCCGCGAGAGCGCGGTCGACGAAGGCGTTGGTGTAGGTCTTTTCGAGATCAATGTCGGCATTGGCGACATCGGTGTTGAACTCGCGCAGCACCGTCAGCGGCGTCTGCAGATCCTCGGGATTGAAACGACCGTCGCGGGTGAAGATCGCACGCGCGGCCTCGACCGCCTTGGCGTAGATCTCGCGGTCGCCCGACACGTACTTGTCAGGCAGTGCGGCGACGATCTCTTCGGCCGAATGGTCGGCGATGAACGCCAGCGCCTTCTGCTGCGCGCGGACGATCTTCTCGGCCACCTCGGGGCGCTTGTCGAGGAACGCCTGGTCGGCATACATCACCGATGTGGGGTAGATGCCGCCGTAGACCGCGCGGGCGCCCGCGTCGCTGCGCGCGTCGAGGATGATCTTGCCCACGCCCCGTTCGGCGATCAGCGTCGCCGCCGGATCGTAGTTGACCAGCAGGTCCACCTTGCCCTGGTCGAGCGCGGCGACCGCGGCGGCGCCCGAGCCGACGCCGATGATCGAGATGTCGTCGACCGGGATGCCGTGCTGGGCCAGGAAATGCCGGACGAAGAAGTCCGACGACGACCCCGGCGCAGTGATCCCCACGTTCATGCCGCGGATCGAAGCCGGATTGGCCGGATCGAACGTGCTGTCCGGACGGCCCGCCAGCACCAGCCCGGAGTTGCGCGACAGCAGCACGAAACCGACCACGTTCTTGTGCTTGGCCTGCATCTGGATCGTGTGGTCGTAGAAGCCCACCGCGACATCGGTGGACCCGGCGACCAGCGCCTGCAGGACCTTGGACCCGCCCTGGGCGAAGTTCTCGGTGCGTACGTCCAGCCCGACCTCATCGAAATAGCCATTGGCGTCGGCGATGAAGAACGGCAGGTTGTTGAGGTTGTAGGAGCCGACGCTGATGCGGACGGACTCGGTGCCCTCGCCGCCGCGGCCGGTACAGCCGGCCAGGCAGACGAGCGCCGCCGCGCATGCGGCGAGAATGAAACGCTTGTACATCGATCCCTCCCAGGATGGTGATGGTGCGGTCCGGGCGGCGCCCGGCAGGTTCAGGTCATGCAGCCGAACTCCATGGCGCAACAGCGTCCTTCCGCGGGTCCGCACTGGCGAACACGCGGCCTTCGAACAGGCGTCGTGCCGTCCTGACGACACTGGCGACGATCGGGGCATCCGTGCCGGGTCTGTGCAGCGCCACGTCCAGCCGGCCGCTGGGGTGTTCGAGCGCAACGTCGGCGGGCAGCGCCAGCGGGCCGGCCATGCGTTGTGCCAGGGTGCCCGGCGTCACGCACGCCGTCGAGATCCCGACCGCGCCGGTGATCGCAAGCGCGCTGTGGCACTGGTGCGGCATGAAGTACCGCACCTGGAGCGTGCCCCCGGCGCGCGGCGGCAGCAGCAGCACCGGCTTGGGGATCACCCGGTCGGCGGCATCGGCGATGCCCATCCGGCGCCCCGCTTCGATCCGGATCCGCTCCAGGCGCGCCAGCATCGCGGTGTCGGCGTTGAGTGCGGACACGCTCTCCTCACCGGTCACGCCAAGCGCCGATCCGGCCAGCATCACCATCGGCATGGCGCAGTCGATGCAGCTCACCTCGACACCATCGATCCATTCGCTGGCCTCGCCGGTGGGCAGCAGTTTGCCAGTCCGCGCGCCGGCCGCATCGAGGAACGCCAGCGAGATCGGCGCCGCGGTGCCCGGTGCGCCGGCGATCGCGGTGTCGCCGCGGTAACTAACCCGGCCATGGGGCGTCTGCACCGTCGCCAGCACCACCTTGCCGGTGTTGACGTTGTGGATACGCACCAGCGTCTGGGGATCGGAGGCGGCGACCATGCCCGATTCGATCGCGAACGGACCGACCGCGGCCAGCATGTTGCCGCAGTTGGGCGTGGTGTCGACCACCATCTGGTCCGGCCGGACCTGCGCGAACAGGTAGTCGATGTCCGCATCGGCGCGACTGGCCGGGCCGACGATCGCGACCTTGCTGCTCAGCGCGTTGCCGCCGCCGATACCATCGATCTGCAGCGGATGCCCGGCGCCCATCAGGTCCAGCAGCAGCCGGTCGCGCTGGGCCGGATCGCCCGGCAGGTCGGAGGCCAGGAAGAACGGCCCCTTGGAGGTACCACCCCGCATCAGGACGCACGGCAGGCTGTAGAGATCGTTGGACATGGGTCGGCCAGATTGATATCTATATCGAATCAATAATTCGATTCGTTCCGATCTTGTCATGGGCCGAATTGATCTGTGAATTGCTTTCTTTTGGAAGATTGATTCGATATGAGCATCAATTGCGAAATCCTCGACCTGCGCGCCTTCCTGCTCGTGGCCGATACCCGCAGCTTCCATCGCGCCGCCGAGGCGCTCCACGTCTCGCAGCCGGCGCTGAGCCGGCGCATCCAGAAGCTCGAGCATGCCGTCGGCGCACCGCTGCTCGAGCGCACCACGCGCAGCGTGGCCCCGACCGCAGTCGGGCAGAACCTGCTGCCGCTGGTGCGCCGGATGATCGAAGAGTTCGACGGCTCGCTGTTCTCCTCGCGCGGCGTCGACGACGGCCGCGGCAGCCAGGTCACGATCGCCTGCCTGCCGACCGCCGCGTTCTACTTCCTGCCCAGCGTCATCGCCCGCTTCCACGAGGACCACCCCAACGTCCGCTTCCGGATCCTCGACATTCCCGCCACCGAGGGCCTGCAGGCGGTCGAGCGCGGCGAGGTCGAGTTCGGGGTGAACTTCATGGGCGCGTCCGACCCGGAACTGGAATTCGACGTGCTGGTCGAGGATCCCTTCGTACTCGCCTGCCGCCGCGACCATCCGCTGGCGAAGAAGCGCCGCGTGAGTTGGCACGATATCGCCCACCACCCGCTGATCACCGTGCATCGCACCAGCGGCAATCGCACGCTGCTCGATGGCGCGCTCGCGCGTGAGAACCTCAAGTTGAGCTGGTTCTACGAAGTGACCCACCTGTCCACCTCTCTGGGTTTGGTGGAAGCCGGTGTCGGGATCTCGGTCCTGCCACGAATGGCCACGCCGCAGGAGGAACACTCCATCCTGGTGACCCGCGAGATCGCGCCCCCCGTGGTGTCACGTACGATCGGTATCGTGCGGCGGCGCGGCGCGATGCTGTCGCCGGCGGCCGAACGGTTCCTGCAGATGCTCAAGAGCACCTGGCAGGACCCGGCCACGGCCCCGCGGCGATGACACGCCCGCCACGCCGTGCGGTCTAGGCTGACCGGATCGACACGGTGACGTTCCAACCAAGGCACCGGCCCCGGCGCCGAACCGCACGTCAGCACGCCACGACCAGCCCGGCTGGGTCACCGCCAGCAACCGCGACAGGAGCCTTCCGCATGACCGATTCCTTTTCCACGCGCGCCGATCTCGACGTCGGCGGCCGGCGCTACGCCTATGCCAGCCTCCCGGCGCTGGCGGCGAAGTTCGACATCGCCCGCCTGCCCTATTCGATGAAGATCCTGCTCGAGAACCTGTTGCGCCACGAGGACGGCGAGACGGTGACCGCGCGGCATATCGAAGCGGTCGCGAACTGGCAGGCCAAGGCCGAGCCCGACACCGAGATCGCCTTCATGCCCGCGCGCGTGGTGCTGCAGGACTTCACCGGCGTGCCGTGCGTGGTCGACCTGGCGGCGATGCGCGATGCAGTTGTGCGTCTGGGCGGGCGCCCCGAACAGATCAACCCGCTGATCCCGTCCGAACTGGTCATCGACCACTCGGTGCAGGTCGACGTGTTCGGCCGGCCCGACGCGCTCGATCTCAATGGCAAGATCGAGTTCGAGCGCAACAAGGAGCGCTACGGGTTCCTGCGCTGGGGCCAGAAGGCGTTCGACAACTTCAAGGTCGTGCCGCCCAACACCGGCATCGTCCACCAGGTCAACCTCGAGCACCTGGCCCGCGTGGTCATGACCGCCGAGCGCGAGGACGGCACCCTGTGGGCCTACCCCGATACCGTGTTCGGCACCGACTCGCACACCACGATGATCAACGGCATCGGCGTGCTGGGCTGGGGCGTGGGCGGCATCGAGGCCGAGGCCGCGATGCTCGGCCAGCCCTCGTCGATGCTGATTCCGCAGGTCGTGGGCTTCAAGCTGACCGGCCGGCTGCCCGAGGGTGCGACCGCGACCGACCTGGTGTTGACCGTCACCCAGATGCTGCGCAAGCACGGCGTGGTCGGCAAGTTCGTCGAGTTCTTCGGCGACGGGCTGCAGCATCTGCCGCTGGCCGACCGCGCCACGATCGGCAACATGGCGCCCGAGTACGGCGCGACCTGCGGCATCTTCCCGATCGACGCCGAATCGCTGAGCTACCTGCGGCTGTCGGGCCGCAGCGAAGCGCAGATCGCCCTGGTCGAGGCCTACGCCAAGGCGCAGCAGCTCTGGCACGAGCCGGGCGCGCCCGAAGCCGAGTACAGCAGCGTGCTGACGCTGGACATGGGCGACGTGCGGCCGTCGCTCGCCGGCCCCAAGCGTCCGCAGGACCGTGTGCTGCTGGAGGATGTGCAGCAGAACTTCGCCGACAACGTCGGTGCGCTGACCGCGCGCCGCGATGCCGCCAACGACGCGCAGATCGACCGCTTCGAGAAGGAAGGCGGCGGCCAGCCACAGGCCGAGCGCCTGGCCGCCCGGCCGGTCTCGAAAATCACCCTCGACGACGGCGAGCACGAGCTCACCGACGGCTCGGTGGTCATCGCCGCGATCACCTCCTGCACCAACACCTCCAACCCGGCGGTGATGCTCGGTGCCGGCCTGCTCGCGCGCAATGCGGCGGCCAAGGGCCTGAAGGCGGCCCCGTGGGTCAAGACCTCGTTGGGCCCCGGCTCGCTGGTGGTCACCGACTACCTCGAAAAGGCCGGCTTGATGGACGACCTGCAGACGCTCGGCTTCTACGTCGTCGGCTACGGCTGCACGACCTGCATCGGCAACTCGGGCCCGCTGCCCGATGCGGTGTCCAAGGGTATCGCCGAGAACGACCTCGCGGTCGCGGCGGTGCTGTCTGGCAACCGCAACTTCGAGGGCCGCATCCACGGCGAGGTCAAGATGAACTACCTTGCCTCGCCACCGCTGGTGGTCGCCTACGCGATCGCCGGCACCGTCGACATCGACCTGACCCACGACCCCCTGGGCAAGGACCCGGACGGCAATCCGGTCTACCTGCGCGACATCTGGCCGTCGAACAAGGAGATCGGCGACTTCATCGCACGCACGATCGGGCCGGAGATGTTCGCCAAGAACTACGCCGACGTGTTCAAGGGCGACACCCGCTGGAACACCATCGAGTCGCCCGACGGCGAGTTGTATGCCTGGGACGAAGCCTCGACGTACATCAAGAACCCCCCCTACTTCGCGGGCATGACGATGGACGTGGGCAGCATCGACGACATCCACGGCGCGCGCGTGATGGGCCTGTTCGGCGACTCGATCACCACCGACCACATCTCGCCTGCCGGCAACATCAAGAAGGACTCGCCTGCCGGCCGCTTCCTGCAGTCGCGCGGCGTCCAGCCCGCGGACTTCAACAGCTACGGCTCACGCCGCGGCAATGACGACGTGATGGTCCGCGGCACCTTCGCCAACATCCGCATCAAGAACCTGTTCTTCGGTGGCGAGGAAGGCGGCAACACGCTGTACTTCGGCAAGGGCGAGCCGGAGAAGCTGGCGATCTACGACGCGGCGATGAAGTACCGCGCCGACGGCGTCCCGCTGGTGGTGTTCGCCGGCAAGGAGTACGGCACCGGTTCGTCGCGCGACTGGGCGGCCAAGGGTACCAACCTGCTCGGCGTCAAGGCGGTGATCGCCGAAAGCTTCGAGCGCATCCACCGCTCCAACCTCGTCGGCATGGGCGTGCTGCCGTGCCGGTTCCAGGACGGCGAGAATGCGCAGACGCTGGGACTCGACGGCACCGAGACGATCGACATCACCGGCCTCGACGATGGCCGCGCCAAGCGCGCCCAGGTGGTGGCGACCAAGGCCGACGGGCGCGAGGTCCGTTTCCAGGTCCACGTGCTGCTGCTGACCCCGAAGGAAGTGGAGTACTTCCGCCACGGTGGCCTGCTGCACTACGTGCTGCGCCAGCTCGCCGCGAAGAAGGCCGCCTGAGTCCGGCCCCGGCCCAAGCCCCGCCCGCCGCAACGCGGCGGGCGTTGCGCGTGCGCGGCGCAGCTGCCGCGCCGCGCCTTGCCTCCCCCAGAAAGCCTGTGCTCCAATCGAACGCGATTGCGCAGGTACGCTCACCGCTTCGAGTGACGGCCTTCATCAGGGAGAAGACCGAATGACCGACCAACGCCCGTGGCTGGCGAACTACCCTGCGGGCATCCCCGCCGAAATCGATCCCAACGAGTACCCCTCCGTTCCGGCGGTCCTCGACGAGGCGATCGCGAAGTACCGCGACAAGCCTGCGTTCTCCAACATGGGCAAGACGCTCACCTACGGCGAACTCGACACCTACAGTCAGCAGTTCGCGGCCTACCTGCTGGGCGAGCTCAAGCTCAAGAAGGGCGACCGTGTCGCGGTCATGATGCCCAACTGCCTGCAGTACCCGATCGCCATCTTCGGCATTCTGCGCGCCGGGCTGACGGTGGTGAACACCAATCCGATGTACACCGCCCGCGAGCTGCGCCACCAATTGGTCGACTCCGGCGCCGCGGCGATCCTGGTCATGGACAACTTCGGCAAGACGGTCCAGGACGTCATCGCCGATACCCGCATCCAGCAGGTCGTGACCACGGGCCTGGGCGACCTGCTCGGCTTTCCGAAGGGTGCGATCGTCAATCTGGTGGTCAAGCACGTCAAGAAGATGGTGCCCGACTACACCATCCACGGCGCGATCCGCTTCCGCGAGGCCCTCGCCCGCGGCCGCAAGCACACGCTGCCCGAAGTCGCGATCGCGCACGAGGACATCGCGTTTCTGCAGTACACCGGCGGCACGACCGGCGTGGCCAAGGGGGCGATGCTCACCCATCGCAACATGGTCGCCAACATGCAGCAGGCGGCGGCCTGGCTGGGCACCGACGCCAAGCGCGGCGAGGAACTGATCGTCACCGCGTTGCCGCTCTATCACATCTTCGCACTGACCGCGAACTGCCTGGTGTTCATGGAGTTCGGCGGCCACAACCACCTGATCACCAATCCGCGCGACATGCCCGGCTTCGTCAAGGAGCTCAAGGGCATCCGCATGACCGCCATCACCGGCGTCAATACGCTGTTCAACGGCCTGCTCAACACCCCCGGTTTCGACCAGGTCGACTTCTCGCGGCTGCACCTGAGCCTGGGCGGCGGCATGGCCGTCCAGCGCGCGGTGGCCGAGCGCTGGAAGGCCGTGACCGGGACCACGCTGGTGGAAGCCTACGGCCTGACCGAGACCTCGCCGGCAGCCTGTATCAACCCGATGACGCTGGCCGACTACAACGGCTCGATCGGCCTGCCGGTGCCCTCCACCGAGGCCTGCATCAAGGACGAGAACGGCGCGCAGTTGCCGGTCGACGAGGTCGGTGAGCTGTGCATCCGCGGTCCCCAGGTGATGAAGGGCTACTGGCAACGCCCGGACGACACCACCGAGGCCATCGATGGCGAAGGCTGGTTGCACACCGGCGACATGGCGCGGATGGATGCCGGCGGCTACTTCTACATCGTCGACCGCAAGAAGGACATGATTCTGGTCTCGGGGTTCAACGTCTATCCCAACGAGATCGAGGACGTGATCGCGATGATGCCGGGCGTGCTCGAGGTCGCGGCGATCGGTGTGCCCGACGAGCGCTCGGGCGAGGTGGTCAAGGTCGTCATCGTGCGCAAGGACCCCAGCCTCACCGCCGACCAGGTCAAGGCCCACGCCCGCGAGCACCTGACCGGCTACAAGCACCCGCGGGTCGTCGAATTCCGCAACGAGCTGCCGAAGACCAACGTGGGCAAGATCCTGCGCCGCGAACTGCGCGAAGCCGCCCCTGAGGCGTGACCGCGGTCACACTTTCGACACGATATTCGTCGCAAAGTGTCTGCAAGCCATTGAAGCCATTGCCCTGACGGCCCGATGCGCGCATAGAGCGCGGATCGGGCGATTCAGCATCCACGCGGGTCTGCGCCGGCGCCCGACGGTTCGGACCCCGTTTCAGGGGATTTTTCAATGCAAACCATCGAGTCCATTCGTCGCGAAGGCACTGCTGCGCCGTCCTTCCTCCGCCAGCACCACGACGCCTCCAACGACGCGCACTGGTGCTTCATGCATGCGCAGCCGGCCAGTCCCCAGCCTGACTACCGGCCCTGCTTCTCGCTCGGCCTGCTGCGCGAACTGCGGCTGTTCGCCCAGGCGAGCATCGAGCAGATCTCCGAACGCGCCAGGCTCGCCCCGGCGCACCTGTCGCACATCGTTGTGGCCTCCGATGCCCCCGTGTACAACCTCGGCGGCGACCTGCAGTTGTTCGTCGAACTGATCCGACAGCGCGACCGCGCGGCGCTGACCCGCTACGCCCGCCAGTGCGTGGACAATATCCACCTGCTGCAGACCCGGTTGCATCCCAACGCCCACACCATCGCGCTCGTCCAGGGCGATGCGCTGGGCGGCGGCCTGGAGCTCGCCCTGGCCTGCCGCACCATCGTCGCCGAGCGCGGCGTTCAGATGGGCTTTCCGGAGGTGTTGTTCGGCCTGTTCCCGGGCATGGGCGCCTACTCGCTGCTGGTCCAGCGGGTGAGCCCGCAGGTCGCCGAGGAGATGATGCTCGGCGGCACCATGTACAGCAGCGAGGACCTGCACCGGCTCGGCCTGGTCGATGTGCTGGTCGAGCCTGGGGAAGGCGTGCATGCGGTCCACGAGCAGATCCGCAAGCAGCGACGGATCGCCACTGCGCGGCTGGCGTTGCACCGCGTCCGCGACGGCGCCCATCCGATCCCGCTCGCCGAACTGGTCCGCATCACCGACATCTGGGTCGATACCGCTCTGCAACTCGAGGTGCGGCATCTGCGGACGATGGAGCGCCTGGTCCGCGCGCAGCAACGCCTGCAGCCCGCTTCGGCCGAGGTCGAACGCACCGCCGTCGGCGGCTGAGCGCCTCCGCCCCCCGGGTCAGACGGCGTCTGACCCGGGCAGGTCGGCCCGCGGCAAGTCGCCGCGCACCCGCAGCGCCTCCAGCGCCTGGTCGAGCGCCCGGTCCAGCCCTTGTAGCAGCAGCCGCCATTCGATGGCCAGACGGTCGGACGGCATCCGCATGCCGCGCGCCGCCTGCGCCTCGAGCTCGGCGGCGCCGAGGTTGGCGGCCGTGCCCTTGAGCGCATGGCACAGGTCGCGGACCTCGTCCCATCGCCCCGCATTCGATGCGCCCGCCAGGTCGACCAGGCATTTGCGCGCGTCGCGCGCGCATTCGGACACGAAGCGCCGAATGAACGCCTCGTCGAACCCCATCTCCCGCATCTCGTCGATGACCGGCGTCGACAACCGATCCACCCGCGGCCGCAGGTCGGACGTGCGTCGTCCCGCCTCCACGCCCGGCGCGATCTCGGCCAGCGTTTCGAGCAGCCGCTCGATGACCACCGGCTTGGTGAGGTAGGCGAACGCGCCCGCGCGTCGACAATTCTCCTGCGCCTCGGCGGTGGCATCGGCGGTCAGCACGATGAACGGTGTGCGCCGGCCGCTGCCCGCCTCGATGACGCGGGTCTGCCGGAGGATATCCAGGCCATCGGCACCGGGCATGTGCAGATCGGTGATCACCGCGTCGAAACGCTCGCGCTCGAGCGCATCGAGCACCGCTTCGCCATCGTCCACCAGCAGCGGGCGATGGCCCGCGCGCTCGAGCAGGCGGCGCAGCACCATCAGATTGGCCGACTGGTCGTCGGCGACCAGCACGCGCAGCGGCGCGACCCGGGCCCGATGGCGCACGAAAGGATCGGCGAACGCGATCACGTTGCCGTCGCCCACCCTGCGCGACGGCGCTTGGCCGGCGACGCGGCCGAACGGCAGCTCCACCCAGAAATGCGAGCCCTGCCCCGGCTGGCTTTCGGCCTGGATGCTGCCGTCCATCTGCTCGGCGAGGCCCTTGGCGATCGTGGTCCCCAGGCCCGTGCCGCCGTAGCGTCGCCCGAGCCCGGAATCGACCTGCTCGAAGGCATCGAAGATGCGGATCAGCGCATCGGGCGCGATGCCGATGCCGGTGTCGCGGACCGAGAACCGAACCCGCACCCGCTCCGGACCGGCCTCGACCATGGAGATCGCGAGTGTGACCTCGCCGCGCTCGGTGAACTTGATCGCGTTCGACAGCAGATTGACCAGGATCTGCCGCAGGCGGTTACTGTCGCCATGCAGCGTGGCCGGCACGTCGACGGCGATCGACGAGGTCAGCGCCAGGCCCTTGGACTGCGCGCTCGGCCCCAGCATGACCTCGATGCCGTGCACCAGGTCCGAGAGCGCGAACGCGGCGTCGTTGCGCTGGAACTTGCCGGCTTCGATCTTGAACAGGTCCAGCACGTCGTCGACCAGCGCCTGCAAGGCCTTGGCCGAGGTCTGGATGACCAGCGCGCTCTCGCGCTGCTCCGCGCTCAGCGGGGTCGTGACCAGCAGTTCCGACATGCCCACGATGCCGTTGAGCGGCGTGCGGAACTCGTGGCTCATGTTGGCCAGGAACCGGCTCTTGGCTTCGCTCGCGGCCCGCGCGGCGGCCGTGGCGTCGGTGAGCGCGCGCAGCAGCGAGCTCAGATAGAGCGGTACGGCGACCAGCCCGGCGAGCAGGCCCAGCGCCAACGGCAGGTTGTGCTGGTACCAGTACGGGGTGGACGCGATCGCGATCGCGAACGTGGTCACCGCAAAGCCGATCGCGGCGTACAGGTAACGCGGCCCGAATCGCAGGCCGTTGCCGACCGTGACCCACATGATCACCACGTACAGCCAGGCCAGCAGGTCGCCGAGCAGGTACAGGCCCACCCCCATCAGGCTGTAGTCGGCCAGCATGCCGAGCACCCGGCGCGGGTGCGAGACACCGGGGCGCCACAGCAGCCAACCGGCGATGCCCAACGCGACCGCGACCTCGACCGCCAGGTAGGCCTCCGACAGGCGCAGCTCGCGCTCGACATCGGCATGGCGACCCACCACCAGCTGCAGGTAGGCATAGATCACGCAGAGCATGACCAGGCGCACGGCCGCCTGGCCATGCTCGCTGTCGGGCCGCCCTGCCAGGCGGCTGCCGATCCAGCGGACGACGCGCCTCACGTCATTGCAGCCGGGTGGCGGTCCGGTCCAGGCGTGCGCAGATCTCCTCCAGCCGCGCCCGGTTCGACAGCAGCGCCTCCACGCAGCGCGGATCGAACGCGCGTCCACTGTTGTGCCCGATGTACTCGAGCGCCTCGTCCATCGACCAGGCGCGCTTGTACGGGCGACGCGACACCAGCGCGTCGAACACATCGGCCACCGCGACGATCCGCGCCTCCAGCGGGATCTGCTCGCCCGACAGCCCATCCGGGTAGCCGCTGCCGTCGAAACGCTCCTGATGGCGCAACGCGATGGTCGCGCTGAGCTGGACGAACCGGTTGTGGCTGTCGCTCAGCAGCTCGTAACCGATGCGCGGATGCTGGCGCATCACCTCCAGTTCGGCCTCGTCCAGCGGCCCGGGCTTCATCAAGATCGCATCGGGCATCGCGATCTTGCCGATATCGTGCAGCGGCGCGGCCAGTTCGATCATCCGCACCTCGTCCTCGAACAGCCCCATCGCCTCGGCGACCATGCCGGCGACCGCGGCCACGCGCTCGAGATTGGCGCTGGTGCTGGCATCGCGATAGGCGATCGCGCGCGCCAGCCGGGTCAGCGTCTCGCGCTCGCGCTCCTCGACCTCGTGCATGCTGCGCAGCAGGCGCTGCTCGAGCGACAAGGCCCGCTGCTTGACCGACTCGGCCTGCTGGCGCAACTGCAGCAGGTTGCGGCAGCGGGCGCGCAGTTCGCGCGGGCGCACCGGCTTGACCAGGAAATCGATGACGCCGGCATCGAGCGCCGCCTGGCGGATCGGCTCGTCACCGACCACGGTGACCAGCACGACCGGCACATCCCGGTGCGGGGGCAGCTTGCGGAAGCGGCGGGCGAACTCCAGCCCGTCCATGCCCGGCATCCGGTAGTCGAGCAGCAGCAGATCGGCGCGGTGGCTGTCGCACCAGCCCAGCGCCTGCTCCGGATCCTCGAAGTCGAAGACATCGAGCTCGGGGCTGATGTCCTCGAGGATATGCCGCAACATGGTTCGCGCGGACGTCTGGTCGTCGACGATCACGATGTTCAACGCAGGCCCCTTCTGGCGGTGCGCAGATACCGGTGGCATCGCGCTTGAGCGATCTTAGCGCGCCCTGCCAGGAACGGGGGGAATCCTATTCAGCGACGCATCGAGGCGCCGCCGGCGGAGGCATCCGGGCCGGCCTCAGGCCTCGGTCTGCGGGCGCATGTACGGGAACAACAGCACGTCGCGGATCGACGACGACCCGGTCAACAGCATGACCAGCCGGTCGATGCCGATCCCCAGGCCGCCGGTCGGCGGCAGGCCGACCTCGAGCGCGCGGATGTAGTCGGCATCAAAGTGCATCGCCTCGTCGTCGCCGCCCTCGCGGGCGTCGACCTGGGCCCGGAAGCGCGCGGCCTGGTCCTCGGGATCGTTCAGCTCGGAAAAGCCGTTGGCGATCTCCTTGCCGCCGATGAACAGCTCGAAGCGGTCGGTGATGCCGGCTTCGGTGTCCGATTCGCGCGCCAGCGGCGAGACCTCGACCGGGTAATGGGTGATGAAGGTCGGCTGAATCAGGCCGGTCTCGACGGTCTTTTCGAAGATCTCCAGCAGCAGCTTGCCCCAGCCATAGCCCGGCTTGACGTGCACGCCCAGGCGCACGCAATGCGCGGCCAGCGCCTCGCGGTCGCGGCAGTCGGCAACAGTGATCTGCGGATTGAGTTCGCGCACCGCCTCCTCGAGCTTCCAGCGGCGGAAGGCCGGGCCGACGTCGATCGCATGACCGTCCCATTCCAGCGCGGTCGTGCCGACCGCCTGCACCGCCACGTCGCGAATCAACGCCTCGGTCAGGTCCATGACCTCCTCGTAGGCGACATAGGCCTCGTAGAGCTCGAGCATCGTGAACTCGGGGTTGTGCCGCGTGGACACGCCCTCGTTGCGGAAGTTGCGGTTGATCTCGTAGACGCGCTCGAATCCGCCCACGACCAGGCGCTTGAGGTAGAGCTCGGGCGCCACGCGCAGGTAGAGGTCCAGGTCCAGCGCATTGTGATGCGTCGTGAACGGCTTGGCCGCCGCGCCGCCGGCCAGGTAATGCATCATCGGCGTCTCGACCTCGAGGAAGTCGCGCGCATCGAGCCACTGGCGGATCGCCGCGACGATGCGCGAACGCTTGACGAACACCGCGCGCGCCTCGGGCGAGACGATCAGATCGACGTAGCGCTGGCGATAGCGCTGCTCGACATCCGACAGTCCGTGCCACTTGTCGGGCAACGGCCGCAGCGACTTGGTCAGCAGGCGCAAGCTGTCGGCCTTGATCGACAGCTCGCCGGTCTTGGTGCGCATCAGCGTGCCTTCGGCCGCGACGATGTCGCCCACGTCCCAGCCCTTGAACGCCTCATAGCGCTCGCCCAGCGTCGTCGATTGCAGGAACAGCTGGATCCGGCCGCTCACGTCCTGGATCTGCGCGAACGCGGCCTTGCCCATGACCCGCTTGGCCATCAGGCGGCCGGCCACCGCGACCGGTGCGCCTTCGGCGTCCAGTGCCTCGCCCGTCCACCGCTCGGCATCGGCATACCGCGCCTGCAGCGCGCCGGCCTCATCGCGGCGGCGGAAGTCATTGGGAAACGCCACGCCCTGCCCGCGCAGCGCGGCCAGTTTGCCGCGACGCTCGGCGATCAGGGCGTTGTCGTCGGCGGGCTGGGGGCTGTCGGGCTGCTGGCTCATGAGGGTCTCGGAAAATCAGGTGTAGGCCGCGGGTCAGCGCGGCAGGAACGGATCAGGACAGGACGGCGCCCGGCGGGGTGGGGTCATGTCCGCAGACGCGGGACGCTCTGGACGTGGACCGCCTGGACGCGGCGTCGACGCCTCGCTGCGCCGGGCACACGCCCGCGGTGCAGCGCACCTGCGGCCGGACCGGCGGTGATCGGCGCCGATCCGCAGCAGGCCAAAGCACTCAGTTGGCATCCACGCGCTTGGCCCCCGCCTCCAGGCCGGACTTGAGCGCCGCCTCGACGAACTCGTCCAGGTCGCCATCGAGCACCTTCTGGGTATCGCTGCGCTCCACGCCCGTGCGCAGATCCTTGATGCGGCTCTGATCGAGCACGTAGTTGCGGATCTGGCTGCCCCAGCCGATGTCGGACTTGGTCGCTTCCAGCGCATCCTTCTCGGCGTTGCGCTTCTGCAGCTCCAGCTCGTAGAGCTTGGCGGCGAGCATCTTCATCGCGCGGTCGCGGTTGGCGTGCTGGCTGCGTTCGGTCTGGCAAGCGACGACGGTATTGGTCGGCACGTGGGTGATGCGCACCGCCGACTCGGTCTTGTTGACGTGCTGGCCGCCGGCACCGGACGAACGGTAGACATCCGTCCGCAGGTCGGCCGGATTGATCTCGATATCGATCTTGTCGTCGACCTCCGGGGACACGAACACCGAGGTGAACGAGGTGTGCCGGCGGTTGTCGGAGTCGAACGGCGATTTGCGCACCAGCCGGTGCACGCCGATCTCGGTCTTGAGCCAGCCGTAGGCGAAGTCGCCCTCGACCCGGAACGTCGCCGACTTGATGCCCGCCACTTCGCCGCCCGAGACTTCCATCAGCTCGGCTTTCCAGCCGCGGCTCTCGGCCCAGCGCAGGTACATGCGCAGCAGCATCTCGGCCCAGTCCTGGGCTTCGGTGCCGCCGGCACCTGCCTGGATGTCGACGAACGCGGCGGCCGAGTCCATCTCGCCGGAGAACATGCGCTGGAACTCCAGCTTGTCGACTTGGCCGGCGTGCCCTTCGATATCGGCGACGACCGCCTGCGCGGTGTCCTCGTCGTTCTCCGACTCGGCCAGTTCCAGCAATTCGGCCGCCCCGTCCAGGCCCTCGGTCAGGTCACGGATGCCGTTGACGGTCTTGTCGAGCATGGCGCGCTCGCGGCCCAGGGCCTGCGCGCGCTCGGGATCGTTCCAGACAGTCGGGTCTTCGAGCTCGCGCTCGACTTCTTCTAGACGCTCGCGGCGGGCGTCGTAGTCAAAGATACCCCCTCAGCGCATCCAGCCGACCGCGAAGGTCGGCGATGCGCTGGCGAACAGGATTGAGTTCGATCATGGTGCGGTGGGACTCGCGTAAAGAGCCGGGGATTCTAGCAAGCCGCGCACCCGGCAGTCCCGGCCGGCGCACAGCACCGGCCGGGATGTCGCCTCAACGGCGCTCGAGCAGGATGCGATACGGGCCACCGGCGTCGCCATCGATCGCCGAAGCCTCGACCACGTAGCGGCCGGGCTGGAGCCGCTGGACGATCCGGGCATCGAGCCCACCGGCACCGTCGTCGTCGCTCGCCACCTCGTTGCCGTCCTTGGTCAGCGACAGGTAGCTGTCGATCTGGCTGGAACGCATCTCGATCGCGTAGTCGCCGGCGCTGCGGACCTCGAACGACCAGCGGTCGGTCATGCCGGGCAGCAGCGCGGTCTCGGCCGGGCGGCCGATCGTCAGCGTGCCACCGCCAGCCCCCTCAGGCACCGCGGTCGCGGTGAGCGACAGGGTGTAGGGGCCTGCGCCAGGCGTCGCGCTGTCGGCCTGGAGCGTGTAGGTACCGGCTTCGAGCAGCATGCCGATGCGCGCATTGAGGCGCTCGCCACCGTCGTCGTCCTCCTTTTGCACGCCCTGGCCGGACAGCCGCATCAGCGGGTCGATCTCGTCGCTGCGCATGTCCAGACGGACCACCCGACGCTCGGGCAGCGTGAAGCGGTAGGTGTGCGGGCGACCGGCGTACAGCCCCGTGACCGTCGACCCGACCGCGAGCTCACCGCCTTCGCGCAGGTCCCCGGTCTCGAAGGTCGAGGTGGTGACGCTGATGCGGTAGGCGCCACTGGCGCCGTCGCTGCCGTACCGCTTGGCGGTCAGGCGATAGCGACCCGGCGCCAGGCGCAGCGTCAGACGCGCATTGCTGCCCTCGCCGCCGTCGTCGTTGGTGACCGAGACGCCGGGCCCGTCCAGCGCCAGGACCGCATCGAAGTCGTCGGACATCATGTCGATCGTGTAGATCCCGTCGCGGTCGATCTGCAGCGGCAACTCGCGCTCGCCATCGGTCCAGTCGCCGATGGTCGCACCGACGCGAAGCGCCTGGCCGTTGTAGGTATCCACACGCGAGGAGATCAGCGTGTAGGGGCCATACGACGAGGCATCGGTGCCGCTGACGGCGATGGTGTAACGGCCCGCACGCCGGGCGCGGATCGTCAGCGACGAGGTCTCGCCACGGTCGTTCGACGACGCGATCAGCTCGTTGTCCAGGAAGGCCGCCAGCCGCGCGCGCAGCGCACCGGTGACCTTGAACGTCGCGACCTCGCCCTCGCGCAGGTCCACGCGGTAGAGCTGGCTACGCGAGCCATCCTGGTGGTTGAGACTGGAGCGGCTGGTGATCTCGCCGCGCACTTCGCCGCCGATCGACAGCGGCGCGGGGTCGTTGGCCTGGGCCTGCACCCAGGCGGGCGCGATAGCGAGCGCGATCGCCAGCGAAAGCGTATGGACGGTTTTCAAGCGAATCTCCCTTCGACAATAGAGGCGTCCTGCGCAATCGCGGACGCGGCGGCGCATTCTCGCACCCGTTCAGGGAAAAAGGGATCACGGATCCGCCTGGGGCGGAAGGCGGCCAATTCCCCGGCAGCCGATGGACGCTCGACTGTGAAGATGGGGCCATCCAGCCCCTCGTCAAACCAAAACCGGGATCCAAAACCGGGGTCAGAGTGCAATTTCGTCCCGCGAAATTGCACTCTGACCCCGGTTTTTGGGGGCTTGAGGCGACAGGCCTGCTCCGACGTGCGCAGGTCACGTCCGCCGCCGATGCCGTCTCCTCAGCCCGCGATCGGCTCCCGGTGCTCGACCAGCAACTGCACCGCATCGCCGCCGCGGTAGTCATCGGGCGCGAGCCGGTAGACGATGCGCTCGCGCGGCGCCGGTGCGACCTCGCGCCAGGCGCCGAAATGGATCGCATCGACGGTGGCCGGGCGGCCATCGAGCCGCAGGCTGAGCTTGAGGTGCCGCCCTCCGACCACCCGCCAGTCCACAACCGCGAACTCGCCGTCGAACAACGGCTCGGGGAAGCCCTGCCCCCAGGGGCCGGCGTCGCGCAGGTGCGCGGCGTGCACGATGTCGAATTCGCCGGGCCCGAGCGCACCGTCGGTGACGATCTCCGCCCGCAGCAGCGCCGGATCGAGCATCCCCGCGACCGCCTGCCCGAAGGCGCGCTCGAACGCCGGCAACGCCTCCAGCCGCAGGCTCAGGCCCGCCGCCATCGCATGGCCGCCGAAGCGCTCGATCAGCCCCGGCTGCGCCACATCGACCGCGGCCAGCACGTCGCGGATATGCAGGCCCGGGATCGAGCGCGCCGAGCCGCGCAACTGGTCGCCGCCCGGCTCGGCCGGCGCGAATGCGATCACCGGCCGATGCAGCGCATCCTTCATCTTCGAGGCCACCAGGCCGACGACGCCCGGATGCCATTGCGGATCGTGCAGGCAGACCCCGATCGTCGCGGGATCGACCGGTGGCCGGCTGGCGACCGCGGCCTCGGCATCATCGAGCATCGACTGCTGCACCGCGCGGCGCTCGGCGTTGATCGCGTGCAGCGTCGCCGCCAGCGTGTGCGCCTGGGCCGCGTCGTCGGTGAGCAGGCATTCGATGCCGATCGCCATGTCCTCCAGGCGCCCGGCGGCATTGATCCGCGGCGCGACGCCGAAGCCGATGTCGCCGGTGGTCAGGCGCGCCGCCTGCCGCCCCGACACGTCGATCAAGGCCTGCAGGCCGGGGCAGCCCTGGCCGTTGCGCAGCCGGCGCAACCCGGCTGCGACCAGCGCCCGGTTGTTGACGTCCAACGGCACGAGATCGGCGACCGTGCCCACCGCGACCAGATCGAGCAGGCTCGACAGGTCCGGCGCCGCACCTGCGAAGGCGCCAACCTCGCGCAGGCACCGACGCAGCGCCAGCAGCACATAGAAGATCACGCCGACGCCGGCCAGTGCCTTGCTCTGGAACCGGTCGCCGGGCAGGTTCGGATTGACGATCGCATCGGCCGGCGGCAGCGCCTCGCCCGGCAGATGATGATCGGTCACCAGCACCTGCCAGCCGCGTGCTTTCGCTGCCGCGACGCCGGCGTGGCAGGCGATGCCATGGTCGACGGTCACCAGCAGCGCCGGCGCCAATGGCGCCAGTGCATCGACCAGCCCGGGCGACAGCCCGTAGCCGTGGACGATGCGGTTGGGCACAGCATGCACGACATTACGCGCACCGAGCATGCGCAGCCCGCGCACCGCGACCGCACACGCCGTCGCACCGTCGCAATCGAAATCGCCCACGACCAGGATCCGCCTGCCCTGCGCGATCGCATCGGCGAGCAGCGCCGCCGCCGCATCGATGTTCGACAGCGCGTCGGGCGGCAGCAGCCCGGCCAGACGCGGCTGCGCGGCCTGCAGGTCGTGCGCGCCGCGCGCCGCGTAGATGCGCCGCAGCAGCGCCGGCACCGTCTCCGGCCAGTCGCCGCCAGGCGCGCTGTCGCGACGGCGGATCGTCGGTGGCGGACGCGTCATCGCTGCGCCGCCGTGGCCGGCCCATGGGGACGGCGCCAGACGCGCAGGCGGTGCCAGCGGCGCAAGGTCAATACCAAGCCGTCCTCGTGGTCGAGGACCAGCGTGTCCAGCCGGCCACCGGCCAGCGCCGCGAGTGCCGGCCGCAGCCAGTCGGCCTGCAACTGGCGCAGGTCCCGCAGCCCGCCCAGGTCGATCAGCAAGGCCTCGCGCAGCGCGGGCCACGCGGACGGCAGCGGCTCGACCTCGGTCGCGATCGCCGCGAGCGCGCGCAGCGTCGCATCGTCGGTGAGCACGTGTGCCTGCGGGCTGCGGGGCGCCGTGGAGACCTCAGGCAGCGGGCCACCGCCCCAGAACCACAGCGCATTGACCGGCGGTCGCCCGGCCGCCGCACGCGCGGCATTCCAGGGATGGGTGTGCAGAAGGATCTGGGCCTCGTTCGCCAACGCCCGCCAGCGCCGCCCCTGGGCGCCGCCGTCGTCATGATCTGCCAGATCGGTGCCCAGCGCCTCGGACGGATCGACGGACACCGGCAGCGCAGTCTCCCGGGGCAGCCGCAGATACCAGCGCGACGGCGCGGGTGCGTCGAGCGCGAAGCCAGCATCGGCAAACATCGGCTGCAGTGCCGGCAGCAGCGCGTCGACATCGGCCTGCACCAGCCCCAGCGTATCGCCGTGGCCCATCAGGCGCACACCGTTGATGTCGGGCTGCAGCCAGGCCGGGTCAGCGCGCAGCCAGGCACTGTCCGGCGCCCCCGCATCGCCGACGTCGACCTGGCGCGACAGCGCCGCCAGCGGCCAGCCGCCCCCGGGAAGATCGACGTGCCGCGCAAGCTGCGGCCGCCGGCCCGACGCGGCCGTGCTGCGATCGGCACGGCCCAGCGCACGCACGATGTCCGGCTGCCAGCGCTGCGCGCCGAAACGCGCAGCGGCGGGCAGCAGGAACGTCGCCGAGGTCATCGGGTCAGCCGAGATACTCGACGCTGACGATGTCGTAATCGCGGGTACCGCCAGGCGCGTCGATACTGATGCTGTCGCCTTCGTGCTTGCCGATCAACGCACGTGCGACCGGCGATGAAATCGCGATCAGGCCCTGCTTGATGTCGGCTTCGAGGTCGCCGACGATCTGATAGCGCTTCTCTTCGTCGGTCTGCGCATCGGCGATCACCACCGTCGCGCCGAACACCACCTTGTCGCCGGCATTGAGCTTGGCGACATCGATGACATCGGCATGCGACAGCTCGCTCTCGAGCTGCTTGATCCGGCCCTCGATGAAGCTCTGCTGCTCGCGCGCGGCGTGATACTCGGCGTTCTCCTTCAGGTCGCCGTGCGCGCGCGCCTCGGCGATCGCATCGATGACCGCCGGCCGCTTGACCGACTTCAGCTCCTCGAGTTCCTCGCGCAGGCGCTGCGCGCCGCGCGTGGTCATGGGTGCCCTCATGGCGTCCCTCCTGTGCTTGGGTTGGATGGCGACGCGCCGCCGTCGAGCCGCGCGTGCAGGTCCTGCAGGGCCCACACCGGGCCGCTGCCGCGATAGTCCAGCGAGTGCAGCAGTGCGCGGGCGCCGGCCACCGTGGTCGAGTACGTGACCCGGTGCTGCAGCGCCTCGCGACGGATCGAGAACGAGTCGGAGATCGCCTGCTTGCCTTCGGTGGTGTTGACGATGTACGCGATCTCGCCGTTCTTGATCAGATCGACGATGTGCGGGCGGCCCTCGACCACTTTGTTGACCTGCTCGCAGGCGATGTCGTGCTCGCGCAGCCACTTGGCGGTGCCGGCGGTGGCGACGATCGCATAGCCCTTGGCCGCCAGATCACGGGCGACCGGCAGTACGCGCTTCTTGTCCGGGTCTCGCACCGAGACGAAGACCTTGCCGCTGGTGGGCGGGGTGCGGATGCTGGCCGCCTCCTGCGCGCGCGCGAACGCCGCGCCGAAGCTCTCGCCCACGCCCATGACCTCGCCGGTCGAGCGCATCTCCGGTCCGAGGATCGGGTCGACGTTCTGGAACTTGGCGAACGGGAAGATCGCTTCCTTGACCGAGTAGTACGACGGCACGATCTCGGTCGTGGCCCCCTGCTCGGCCAATGTCTTGCCGGCCATGCAGCGCGCCGAGATCTTGGCCAGCGGCAGCCCGATCGCCTTGGACACGAACGGCACCGTGCGCGAGGCGCGCGGATTGACCTCAAGCAGGAAGATCGTCTCCACGCCCGCATCGTCGGTCTGCACCGCGAACTGGGTGTTCATCAGGCCGACGACCTTCAGCTTGCGGGCCAGCGCCGCGACCTGCTCGCGCAGGCGCGCCTGCACGTCGCTCGACAGCGAGTACGGCGGCAGTGAACACGACGAGTCGCCCGAGTGCACGCCAGCTTCCTCGATGTGCTCCATGACGCCGCCGATCAGCACATTGCCTTCACGATCGGCGATCACATCGATGTCGACCTCGACCGCATTGTCGAGGAAGCGGTCGAGCAGCACCGGCGAATCGTTCGAGACCTTGACCGCGTCGCGCATGTAGCGCGCCAGGTCGGCATCGGCGTGCACGACCTCCATCGCCCGGCCGCCGAGCACGTAGCTCGGCCGCACGACCAGCGGGTAGCCGATCTCGCGCGCCAGCACCAGCGCCTCCTCGGGATTGCGCGCGGTGCGGTTGGGCGGCTGCTTGAGGCCGAGCTCGTCGACCAGCTTCTGGAACCGCTCGCGGTCCTCGGCCAGGTCGATCGAGTCGGGCGAGGTGCCGATGATCGGCACGCCATTGGCCTCGAGCGCGCGCGCCAGCTTGAGCGGCGTCTGCCCACCGTACTGCACGATCACGCCCTTGGGCTTCTCGATCTCGACGATCTCCAGCACGTCCTCGAGCGTCAGCGGCTCGAAGTACAGACGATCGGAGGTGTCGTAGTCGGTGGAAACGGTCTCGGGATTGCAGTTGACCATGATCGTCTCATAGCCGTCCTCGCGCAGGGCGAGGGCGGCATGGACGCAGCAATAGTCGAACTCGATGCCCTGCCCGATCCGGTTCGGCCCGCCGCCGAGCACGATGATCTTCTCGCGGCCGCTGGGATTGGCCTCGCACTCGTCCTCGTAGGTGGAGTACAGATAGGCGGTGTCGGTCGCGAACTCGGCCGCGCACGAGTCGACGCGCTTGTAGACCGGGCGCACGCCGAAGGCGCGGCGCAGCGCGCGCACGGCCTGCTCGTCGGTGCCCAGCAACTGCGCCAGGCGCGCATCGGAAAAGCCCATGCGCTTGAGCGCGCGCAGCCGACGCTGGTCGAGCGCGTCGATGCCGTTCGCCGCGACTTCGTGTTCGGTTGCGATGATCTCCTCGATCTGGTCCAGGAACCACGGATCGACGTACGACAGCGCGTGCACGTCCTCGACCGACAGGCCGGCGCGGAATGCGTCGGCCAGGTAGAACAAGCGCTCGGGGCCCGGCTCGCGGACTTCGCGGCGCAGCGTCGCCAGGTCGCCCTCGTCACTGAGGTCCAGGCCGGTCGGATCGAAGCCGACCTTGCCGGTCTCAAGACCCCGCAGCGCCTTGTGCATCGACTCCTGGAACGTGCGGCCCATCGCCATGACCTCGCCGACCGACTTCATCTGCGTCGTCAGCCGGGCATCGGCGGTGGGAAACTTCTCGAACGCGAAACGCGGGATCTTGGTGACGACATAGTCGATCGACGGCTCAAACGAGGCCGGCGTCTTGCCGCCGGTGATCTCGTTCTTCAGTTCGTCGAGCGTGTAGCCGACCGCCAGCTTGGCCGCGACCTTGGCGATCGGGAAGCCGGTCGCCTTGGAGGCGAGCGCCGAGGAGCGCGACACGCGCGGGTTCATCTCGATCACCACCACGCGACCGGTCGTGGGGCTGATACCGAACTGCACGTTCGAGCCGCCGGTGTCGACGCCGATCTTGCGCAGCACTGCGATCGATGCGTTGCGCAGGCGCTGGTACTCCTTGTCGGTGAGCGTCTGCGCCGGCGCGACGGTGATGCTGTCGCCGGTGTGCACGCCCATCGGATCGAGGTTCTCGATCGAGCACACGATGATGCAGTTGTCCGCGGTGTCGCGGACCACCTCCATCTCGAACTCCTTCCAGCCCAGCACCGATTCCTCGACCAGCACCTCGCCGACCGGCGACAATTCGAGGCCACGCTTGATGATCTCCTCGAATTCCTCCCGGTTGTAGGCAATGCCGCCGCCCGAGCCGCCGAGCGTGAAGCTGGGCCGGATGATCGTCGGATAGCCGACCTTGGCCTGGATCTCGATCGCCTGCTCGAAGGTGCGCGCGACCTCGGCCTTCGGGCACTCCAGGCCGATCTCCTGCATCGCCACCCGGAACAGCTCGCGGTCCTCGGCCATGCGGATGGCTTCGCGCTTGGCGCCGATCAGCTCCACGCCGTACTTGTCGAGCACACCGTTGTCGGCCAGGTCGAGCGCGCAGTTGAGCGCGGTCTGCCCGCCCATCGTCGGCAGCAGCGCGTCGGGCTTTTCCTTGGCGATGATCTTCTCGACCGTCTGCCAGTTGATCGGCTCGATGTAGACCGCGTCCGCGGTCTCCGGGTCGGTCATGATCGTGGCCGGGTTGGAGTTCACCAGCACCACGCGGTAGCCCTCCTCGCGCAATGCCTTGCAGGCCTGGGCACCGGAGTAGTCGAACTCGCAGGCCTGGCCGATGACGATCGGCCCGGCGCCGATGATCAGGATGGTCTTGATGTCGGAACGCTTGGGCATGTCAACGCGCCTCCATCAGCGCTACGAACTGGTCGAAGAGCGGCGCCACGTCGCGCGGCCCCGGCGACGCCTCGGGATGTCCCTGGAACGAGAAGGCCGGCGCATCGGTCAGCGCGATGCCCTGGTTGGTGCCGTCGAACAGCGAGCGGTGGGTCACGCGCACGTTGGCCGGCAGCGTCGATTCGTCGACCGCGAAGCCGTGGTTCTGCGAGGTGATCATCACCCGGCCGCCATCGACGGCCTGCACCGGATGGTTCGCACCATGATGGCCGTGCGGCATCTTCATGGTCTGCGCGCCGGCCGCGAGCGCCAGCAGCTGGTGGCCCAGACAGATGCCGAAGGTCGGCACCTTCTTCTCGACGAAGGTGCGGATCGCCTCGATTGCGTAGTCGCACGGTGCCGGATCGCCCGGGCCGTTGGACAGGAACACGCCGTCGGGCGCCAGCGCGAGCACCTCGCTGGCCGGCGTCTGCGCCGGCACCACCGTCAACGCGCAGCCGCGCTCGGCGAGCATGCGCAGAATGTTGTGCTTGACGCCGTAGTCGTAGGCCACGACCTTGAACTTCGGCGGCGCCGACACGAACACGTTCGCGTCCAGGTCGAGCTGGCCATCCGACCACGCGTAGCGTTCGGCCGTACTGACCACCTTCGCCAGGTCCATGCCCTTCAGGCCCGGGAACTTGCGCGCGGCCTCGAGCGCCTGCTCCACGTTCACCTCGCCGGCCATCAGCGCGCCGTTCATCGCGCCGCGGTCGCGCAGCAGACGCGTCAGCTTGCGGGTGTCGATGCCGGCGATCGCGACGATGCCGCGTGCGCGCAGCCACTCGGGCAGCGCCACCTGGCTACGCCAGTTGCTCGGACGGCGCGGCACGTCGCGCACGATCAGCCCGGCGGCCCACACCCGATTGGCCTCATCGTCCTGGTCGGTGCAGCCGGTATTGCCGATGTGCGGATAGGTAAGCGTCACCAGCTGGCGCGCATACGACGGATCGGTGAGCACTTCCTGGTAGCCGGTCATTGCGGTGTTGAACACCGTTTCGCCGACCGACAGGCCAGGAGCGCCCACGGAAACGCCCTCGAACACGGTGCCGTCTTCAAGGACGAGAATTGCGGAATCTGTCACGTGGTCTTCGCCTACGTCAGGTTGCAGGAAACCGCCAGAGCGGCGGCAGCCGGTCCGGAGGCGAGAGGTTCAGGCGAGCGAGAATTGTACCGACGCCGGCCCCGCTGCGCCAGCGCGGCGAACGCGACCGGTCACGTCGCGGTCGTCTCGCCTGCCCCGAGGAGCTCGGCGATCGCATAACGGCGCGGCGCGCGCCCGGCCAGCCGCGCCGCCACATGCAACGCGCCGGCCGCGAAGATGTCGCGATCGCCGGCCCGGTGGACGAGCTCGATGCGCTCGCCGCGGGTCGTGAACTGCACCAGGTGCTCGCCGACGATGTCACCGGCCCGGATCGAGGCGTAGCGCGGGCGGGCGCCCTGCCCTTCGGCGGCCGCGCCCAGCGTCAACGCGGTCCCCGACGGCGCATCGAGCTTGCGCGTGTGATGCGACTCGACGATGTCGCAGTCCCAGCCCGGCAGCATCGCCGCCGCGCGCGCGACCAGGTCCTGCAGGACCGCGACCCCGAGGCTGAAGTTCGACGCCCACAGCACCGGGATCCGTGCCGCGGCGGCGTCCAGAGCGGCGCGCTGCGCCTCCGACAGCCCGGTGGTGCCCGAGACCAGCGCCGCACCACGTCGCTCGCACAGCGCCAGCAACGCATCGAAGCCTGCCGGCAGGCTGAAGTCGATGGCGACATCGAAGGTCGGCGCCCCACCGAGCTCGGCGGCGCCGAAATACGGCACACCGCCGATCACCCGCTGGCGCGGCGCGCTGCCCGACACCGCCGCCACGACGGCCACTTCGTCACACGACGCGGCCAAGCGCAGCACGGCCTGCCCCATCCGGCCGGATGCGCCATGCACCAGCACCCGGACAGGCGCGCTCATCGGGCCACCGCCATACACAGCAGCGGGGTCGAAACGGCAAGACGATCGGGGCGCGTTCTCATGTCCGCATTCTAGCGTCGAGGTGGCAGTGCGGTCGGCCGTCCCGGGAGGAAACGGCCACGCACCGTTTCCGGGACTGAGCGTTCCACCAACAAGCCAGGTGCTGCACCTCGCGCGGGGCCTGAGGCGCTGCCGACGCAAACCGCTGCGCAGGTCAAGTCCGAGCTTGCCCTGCCCAGGCGATGCATGGCGATTTTTTCGCCACCATCATCGCGCCGCGCCAATCGAGGGCCGCCGCCGCTTATCCACATCTTTGTGACCAGGCCATCCACACCGGCTGTGGACGACCGCGACCGGAGGCGACCTGGCGCGGTCGTCACGTCGCGAACACGTCGCCACGCTCGCCCACCCCGAGGCGACAACAGGCGATGCATCCGCGGCTGCGCGGGTCAAGCCCGGATTTTTCGGCGGCCCGCCTGGGTGGCGAAAATTTCACCAACCAAAATCCCCCCGCCTGCAAAGCGGCCGCGCGATGCTTATCCACATCTTTGTGACCAGACGATCCACATCGCTTGTGGATGATCGCTCTGGATGCCGCGATCGCGGTGTCGTCAAGAGGGCGAGGGGCACACGCCCCGCCTTCGGTTCGATCGCAACCCCGTGTCTGCAATGCCATCGATCGGTGCGTTGGATCGTCATATCGCGCAGCTGCGGACACGCCGTCCGGCGCGCAGGCGATGCGCGTGGTGTGCAGACAGATCCGATTGCGCGAAGCAAGCCCTGCGTTGGGCCGTGGATCAGCATGTGGCGATTAAATGACCAGCCAACAACACACGCGATCGCAAGCGGGTCGGCGCGGCTTATCCACATGTTTGTCGTCATGCCATCCACATCGGCTGTGGATACTGATCGGGCTAGTCAGCGCGCCCCCAACCGTCAAGCGGCCTCCCGCTTGAGACCAGCGCATCATGCGGCGACCCGATGGCCTGTTGCCAGCAAAGACTGGGGCCGGCAGGACCCGCCGAGCGATACGCCGTCAGCGGCGGTCGGCGTCTCGGCAACCGGACGGCAAGGCGGGTCGGCGGCCCGCGCCTTGCTGAAGACGCCATGGCCCGTTCGCGCGCTCCCTCCCGGCCCGCCGCCATCGCGCTGCGGGACGCTGGCGCCGATCTCGTGCCCGGATCACTGGACGATGCCGATGTCCTGGCATCGGCGATGGCGGGCGCGCATGGCGTCTTCAGTGTGATGCCGGCCGATCTGTCGGCCGAGAACGAGGTGCGGCATGGGCCGCAGGTTGCCGATCTGGCGGCAGCGCACGAGGTCGCTCACTTCGTCTACTCGTCGGGTGCGAGCGTCGGCGACGTACCGACCGGGGTGGCGCGCTTCGACGCCAAACCGCGGATCGAGGCCCACATCCGCGCATTGCCCCTTGCGGCCACCATCGTGCGGCCGACGACCCTCTTGGACATGCTGGTGCGCCCCGGCGCTGGGCTCGACCAGGGGCGAGGGGTGTCGCTGATCCACCGCGCGCATCCGATCCAGCTCATCGCGGTGCAGGACCTCGGCAAGATCGTCGCCGCCCTGTTCGCCGACAGGACGCGATTCGCCGGCAAGACGTTGAAGATCGCCAGCGATCGGGCGACAGGTCGGGCGTTGGAGGCAGCGTTCTCGCACGCTGCCGGCAGACCCATCGCCTATGCGCGATTCCCGGACGAGGTCCTGGCGGCCAATGCCCACCTGGCACACATGGCCGCGAGTCTGGAGAACGGCCCGCTCGCAGACCGCGTCGATCTCGATCTGATGCGCGCCCTCAATCCCGAACGCGTCTCGCTGCGTGCCTGGCCATCAGGCGCGGGGCGCGCGCAACTCGACAACGTCCTGCGCGGCGGTCCTGCGCGCGCGACGCGATCAGGACGTCATGCGCTCCCAGAACCCCTTGACGCCGTCCATGAAGGTGCTCGACTTGGGCGAATGCCGGCGTGCGTTCTCCGTGGTGAACGTTGCCTCGAAGCGTTGCAGCAGATCGCGCTGGTCGGCGGTGAGATTGACCGGCGTTTCGACGAAGATCTTGCAATACAGATCGCCGACCGAGCGGCTGCGCACCGACTTGACACCCTTGTCGCGCAGGCGGAACACCTTGCCGGTCTGGGTCTCGGCCGGAATGCGGATCTCGGCCTCGCCCCCGAGCGTGGGCACGCGGACCGTGTCGCCGAGCGCGGCCTGCGAGATGCGGATCGGCACCTCGCAGTGCAGGTCGTCGCCGTCGCGCACGAAGATGTCGTGCGGCCGCACCCGCACTTCCACATACAGGTCGCCGGGCGGCGCACCGGCCGGACCGGCCTCGCCTTCACCCGACAGCCGAATGCGATCGCCCGAATCGACGCCGGCAGGGATCTTCACCGACAGCACCTTCTCGTCTTCGACCCGACCGGCACCGCGACACGTCTTGCAGGGATTGGCGATGACCTGGCCGTGCCCGCCGCAATGCGGACAGGCCTGCTGCATCGTGAAGGGCCCGCGCTGCATGCGCACCTGACCGCGACCGGCGCAGGTCGAGCAGGTCTCGCGCTTGCCGTCCTCCGAGCCGCTCCCGTTGCAGTCCTCGCACCCGGTCAACGTCGGCAGCTCGATGCGCTTCTCGACACCGGCGACCGCCTCCTCGAGATCGAGCTCCATCACATAGCCCACGTCGGCACCGCGACGCGGGCCGCTGCGTCCGCCGCCGCCGAAGATGTTGCCGAAGATGTCGCCGAAGATATCGCCCATGTCCGGGCCGAACCCCGGCCCGGCATTGCCGCCGCCCATGCCGTGCTCGAACGCCGCATGTCCGTGCTGATCGTACATCCGGCGCTTGCCGCCGTCCGAGAGCACCTCGTAGGCCTCCTTGCACTCCTTGAACGCAGCCTCGGCGGCGGCATCTCCCGGGTTGCGGTCGGGATGGTGCTTCATCGCGCAGCGGCGATACGCCTTCTTCAACTCGTCTTCGCTGGCGGTGCGGGAGACGCCAAGGACGTCGTAGTAGTCGCGTTTGCTCATGAGGCCGTGATTCGTAATGCGTGATGGGTGATGCGAAGCGTCAGTGCGTGAGCGCGTGAGAAAGAAGCGGAGCCGAGCTCCGCTTCTTTCGATCACGCATCACGACGCCAGCGATTACGCCTTCTTCTCGTCGTCCTTGACCTCGGTGAACTCGGCATCGACCACGTCGTCGGACTTGGGCGCATCGCCCTGCCCACCGACGTCGCCACCGCCCTGCTGGCCGGCCGCGGCAGCAGCGGCGAACAGCTGCTGGGAGACTTCCTCGAGCTTCTTGGACTTGGCCTCGATCTGCGCCTTGTCGTCGCCCTTCATCGCGGTCTCGACCTCGGCGATCGCAGCCTCGGCATTGCCGATCACATCGCCGGGCACCTTGTCGCCGTTGTCCTTGATCGCGCTGCGGGTCGCGTGCACCAGCGCATCGGCCTGGTTGCGCGCGGCGACCAGCTCCTGGAACTTGCGGTCGTCCTCGCGGTGCGCCTCGGCATCGGCGACCATCCGCTGGATCTCGTCATCCGACAGGCCCGAACCGGCCTTGATCTCGACCTTCTGCTCCTTGCCGGTCTTCTTGTCCTTGGCCGACACGTGCAGGATGCCGTTGGCATCGATGTCGAACGACACCTCCACCTGCGGCATGCCGCGCGGCGCCGGGTCGATGCCGGTCAGGTCGAAGCGCGCCAGCGACTTGTTGAAGCGGGCCTGCTCGCGCTCGCCCTGCAGCACGTGCACGGTCACGGCCGACTGGTTGTCGTCGGCGGTGGAGAAGGTCTGCGAAGCCTTGGTCGGGATCGTGGTGTTCTTTTCGATGATCTTGGTGAACACGCCGCCCAGGGTCTCGATGCCCAGGCTCAGCGGGGTCACGTCGAGCAGCAGCACGTCCTTGACGTCGCCGGCCAGCACGCCACCCTGCACCGCCGCACCGATCGCGACCGCCTCGTCGGGGTTCACGTCCTTGCGCGGCTCCTTGCCGAAGAAGTCGGCAACGGCCTGCTGCACCTTGGGCATGCGGGTCTGGCCGCCGACGAGGATGACCTCGTTGACGTCGGACGCGCGCAGGCCGGCATCGTTGAGCGCGATGCGGCAGGGCTCGATCGAACGCTTGATCAGGTCCTCGACCAGCGCTTCGAGCTTGGCGCGGGTCAGCTTGATGTTCAGGTGCTTCGGACCCGAGGCGTCGGCGGTGACGTAGGGCAGGTTGACCTCGGTCTGCTGCGACGACGACAGCTCGATCTTGGCGCGCTCGGCCGCATCCTTCAGGCGCTGCAGCGCCAGCGGATCCTTGCGCAGATCGATCCCCTGATCCTTCTGGAACTCCTCGACCAGATAATCGATGACGCGGGCATCGAAGTCCTCACCGCCGAGGAACGTGTCGCCGTTGGTGGCCAGCACCTCGAACTGCTTCTCGCCGTCGACTTCCGCGATCTCGATGATCGACACGTCGAACGTGCCGCCGCCCAGGTCGTAGACCGCGACCTTGCGGTCGCCGCCGCTCTTGTCCAGGCCATAGGCCAGCGCGGCCGCGGTCGGCTCGTTGATGATGCGCTTGACGTCGAGGCCGGCGATGCGGCCGGCGTCCTTGGTCGCCTGGCGCTGGCTGTCGTTGAAGTACGCCGGCACCGTGATCACCGCCTCGGTGACCTTCTCGCCCAGGTAGTCCTCGGCAGTCTTCTTCATCTTCTCGAGGATGCGCGCCGAGACTTCCTGCGCCGACAGCTTCCTGTCGTCGCTGGTCGCGACCCAGGCATCGCCGTTGTCGTGCTCGAGGATCTTGTAGGGGACCAGGCCGATGTCCTTCTGGACCTCGGCGTCCTTGAACTTGCGGCCGATCAGACGCTTGACCGCGAAGAACGTGTTGTGGGGGTTGGTGACGGCCTGGCGCTTGGCGGAGGCGCCGACCAGCACCTCGCCGTCCTTGGTGTAGGCGACGATCGACGGCGTCGTGCGGTCGCCTTCGCTGTTTTCGATGACCTTGGCCTTGCCGCCGTCCATGATCGCCACGCACGAGTTGGTCGTGCCGAGATCGATGCCGATGATCTTTGCCATTGCAATGCTTCCTCTAGGAAATGTCGTTGTGCGGGGACGGCGGCGTGGCCGTCGATGCGGGGTATCTGGGGGCGCGCAACACAGCGTTCAAGCGGTGTGACGCGCGATGGCGCGGCGCGCGCTCAGTCGGCCTTGGCGACCACCACCATCGCCGGGCGCAGCAGGCGCTCGTTGAGCAGGTAGCCCTTCTGGAAGACCTGGGCGACCGCGCCCGGCGGCACGCCCGGCACCTCGACGATGCTCATCGCCTGGTGCTGCTCGGGGTCGAAGGCGTCGCCGGCCGCCGGGGCGACCACGCGCAGGCCATTGCTCTCGGTCGCCTTGACCAGTTCGCGCAGGGTGAGTTCGACGCCGGCGCGCAGCGGATCATTCTCCGGCGCACTCGCCAAGCCGGCCTCGAGCGCATCGAACACCGGCACCAGCGACGAGAGCAAGCGCTCATTGGCGAACCGGCGTGCGGTCTCGATCTCGCGCGCCAGGCGCTTGCGTTGGTTTTCCAGGTCGGCGCGCTCGAGCAGGCTCTGTGCGCGCACCTGCTCGAGTTCGGCCTTCAGCAGCTCGACCTGTTCGGTCAGCTGGGCCTCGACCGGCGTGGCCTGGTCGTCGGACTCGTGGATTTCGGGGTGCTGCGTCTCGTGCTGTTCCTGGGTCATGTCCGGTTCCGGGGCGGGCGTCTGGCCGCCGACCCGCCCAGCTATGGGGCTGGCCGCCGCGGTTTCAAGCCACGGCCGGGGAATTGGCGCGTCGCGCCTGGCGGCTCAGGCCGCGTCGGGCGTACGGCCCGCGGCGCCCTCGCCCGCCGACGGGTGAGCGCCGAGCGCGGCGCCCAGCAAGTCCGCGGTCGCCTGCACCACCGGAATCACCCGGTCGTAGGCCATGCGGGTCGGGCCGATCACCCCCAATACGCCGAGTGTCCGTCCGCCCGCCGCGTACGGCGCGGTGACCAGCGACACGCCCTCCAGCGGCGCCAGGCCGGTTTCCTCGCCAATGAAGATGCGCACGCCCGGCGCGTGCAGGGTGCGCTCGAGCAACTGCAGGATCTCGCGCTTGCGGGAAAACGCCTCGAACAATTCGCGTAGCCGGTCCAGGTCCGAGAGGTCCTGCACCCCGATCAGCCGGTTCTGCCCGGCCAGCACCATATCCTCGTCGGCCGGCACCAAGGCCTGCTCGGCCAGCTCCATCGTTTGCGCGAGCAACGCTTCCATCTCGTCGCGGGCATGGCGCAGTTCTTCGACCAGCGTCGCCCGCACCGCGGCCATCGGCCGGCCAGCGCAATGCTGGTTGAGGTAGTTGGCCACGCGCTCGAGCTCAGCGGCGTCGAAGCTGCGCCGGGTCTGGAAGATCCGGTTCTGCACTTCGTGGTCGGCGAAGACGATGATCGCCATGACCCGCTGACCGTCGAGCGGCACGAAATCGATGTGCCGGAACGCCAGTTGCTCGCGCCGCGGCACCGAGACCACCCCGACGAAGCGCGTCATCGCCGAGACCAGTTCCGAGGCGCTGCCCAGCAGCGACTGGTGCCCGCCGGCCCCGGTCAGCTCCCCGCGCAAGCGCAGCAGCTCCTGCTCGCGCAGCGGCTTGACCTGGAGCAGCGAATCGACGAACACCCGGTAGCCCTGCGCGGTGGGCACGCGCCCGGCCGAGGTGTGCGGGGAGCTGAGCAGCCCGGCCTCCTCCAGGTCGGCCAGGATGTTGCGGATCGTCGCCGGGCTCACGTCCAGCCCGGCATGCCGGGCGAGCGTCTGCGAACCGACCGGCTCGCCGTCGCGGATATGCCGCCCGATCAGCGTGCGCAGCAGCTGGCGGGCGCGCGGATCCAGCGGATGGCGGACATCGGACGACATGCGGGCGGTATACGGCGCCGCCGCCACCGATGCAAGCGCGGTCTTAGCCGATGAGACGCGCAGGGGCTATCAAGCCGCCGCTACACGACCGCAGGCTGCCAAGGCACAATTCCACCGATGCTCACCCACCTTGCCATCCGCAACTTCGCCGTCGCCACCGCCACCGACCTTGAGTTCGGACCGGGGTTGACCGTCATCTCCGGCGAGACCGGTGCCGGCAAGTCGCTGCTGGTCGATGCGCTGGGCTTCCTGTCCGGCCAGCGCGCCGACAGCGGCATCGTCCGCCACGGCGCCGAGCGCGCCGAGCTGCACGCCGAGTTCGCGCTGGACGATGCCGCCCCGGCGCTGCGCTGGCTGCGCGACAACGAGTTCGACGAAGGCGCCACCTGCCAGTTGCGCCGCACGCTGCGCGCCGACGGCGGCTCGCGGGCCTGGATCAACGGCCGCCCGGCGACGATCGCCCAGCTCTCCGAGCTCGCCGGACGTCTGGTCGAGATCCACGGCCAACATGAACACCAGGCGCTGCTGGCGCGCGGCAGCCAGTTGGCGCTGCTCGATGCCCAGGCCGGCAATGGCACCCTGCTGGCCGCGGTCCGCGGCGCCGCCCAAGACTGGCGCGCGTTGCAGGGCGAGCGCGAGGCGCTGATCGGTATCGGCGATGTCGGCGAGCGCCGCGACTGGCTGCGCCATCAGCTCGACGAACTGGAAGGCGAGCGGCTCGAGCCCGAGGCGATCGCCGACCTGCACGCTGCCCACCGCCGCCATGCGAACGCGGCGGGCCTGATCCAGACCTGCGACGCGGCGCTGGCGCGGATGAGCGGCGAGGATGCGGTCGGCCTGCCGCAGGCCCTGCACGCGCTGCGCCACGACCTGGGCCGCATGCGCGCCCATGAGCCCCGTCTGGGCGAGGTCGATGCGATGCTCGACGCCGCCTCGATCCAGCTCGACGAGGCCACCCGCCTGCTCGGGCAGGTCCGCGACGACCTCGATATCGACCCGGCCGAGCTCGAGTTGCTCGAGCAACGTCTGGGCCGGCTGCACGACCTGGCGCGCAAGCACCGGGTCACACCCGAGGAGCTGGGCGAGGTCCGGCAGCGGCTGGCCAGCGAACTCGAGCAGCTCGACGGCGCCGGCGAACGTCTGGCGCGCCTGGACGACGAGATCGACGCCGCACTCGCGCGCTGGCGCACCGCCGCCGACCGCCTGGGCGCAGCCCGCCGCAAGGCCGGCAAGGCGCTATCGAAGGCGACGACCGCCCTGATCCACGAGCTCGGCATGGGCGGCGGGACGTTCGACATTGCATTCGAGCCGGTCGAGCACGACCGGCCCGACCCCCAGGGCGCCGAGCGCATCGAATTCATGGTCTCGGCCAACGCGGGCCAGCCACCACGGCCGCTGCGCCGGGTGGCCTCGGGCGGCGAGCTGTCGCGGATCTCGCTGGCGATCGAGGTCGCGGCGCTGGGCCACGACGCGGTGCCGACGATGGTCTTCGACGAGGTCGACTCGGGCATCGGCGGCGCAGTCGCCGACATCGTCGGCCACAAGCTGCGCGCCCTGGGCGCGAGCCGCCAGGTGCTGTGCGTGACCCACCTGCCCCAGGTCGCCTCCAAGGGGCATGCGCACTATCGGGTCCACAAGGTCACCAGCGGCGGCGCGACCGAAAGCCGCGTCAGCCTGCTCGAGGCCGACGCCCGGACCGAGGAACTGGCGCGCATGCTCGGCGGCGTCGAGGTCAGCAGCGAAGCCCGCGCCGCCGCCCGCAAGCTGCTGCAGGGCATGGTCTGACGGGACGGACCTGCGCCCCAAGTTCCGCCCCAAGAACGCATGCACACCTGGCATGCCATCGACCGGCGACATGCGGCACCAACACCGACCATCGCCGGTGGCGCGGTAATCGGGTTCGGACGTCTCAGCGCTTCTTGCGGACGTACAGCACCAGCGAGTGGTCCTCGAGATGGTAGCCGTAGCGCTCGGCGATCTCGTGCTGCAGCTTCTCGATCTCGGCGCTTTCGAACTCGATGATCTTGCCGGTGTCCACGTCCACCATGTGGTCGTGGTGGCCGCCGCGGTCGAGTTCATACACCGCGTGCCCGCCCTCGAAATTGTGCTTGAGCACCAGGCCGGCGGCCTCGAACTGGGTGAGCACCCGATACACCGTCGCCAGTCCGATCTCGTCGCCCTGCTCGAGCAACTGCCGGTAGATGTCCTCGGCGGTCAGGTGCTGGCGCGGCGTGCGCTGCTCCAGCAGGTCCAGGATCCGCATGCGCGGGTGAGTGACTTTCAGTCCTGCCTTGCGCAGGTCGAGCGATTCCATGAAGTGTCTCCGAGTACAGGCCGGCATTCACTGGCGGTTGAACGCCGGCTGCCTGAATCGCGGTGGCGGCGTGGGCGCAGTGTATCATCGGCCCGGTCTCCGCAGCCCCGGCCCGTGCCCTCCGCCATGCAGAAAGTCATTCTCGTCTCGGCCCTCGTCCTGGCCACCAGCGGCTGCGCCCTGGTCTACAAGCAGCCGATTTACCAGGGCAGCCTGATCGAGCAGTCCGCGGTCGAACAGTTGCAGGTGGGCATGGGCAAGCCACAGGTCGAGGCGCTGTTGGGCTCGCCCGCGATCGCAGACCCGTTCCACCACCAACGCTGGGACTACACCGCCACCCAGCGGGTCGGCCGCAGTGGTCAGACCGAGGTGAAGAACTTCACGGTCTACTTCGAGAACGACCAGCTCGCGCGCTGGGAAGGCGACTACTTCCCCAACCGCGACCAGGAGCTGGCCGCGGAGATGCGCAAGTTCGGCAACCTGCCCAAGGAGCGCGGCAAGCGCCGCTGACGGACGCCTCAGTCTGCGTCGCGCTTCGCCGCGCGGCGCCTGCGTGCCTCTTTCGGATCCACTTGCAATGCACGCAGCAGCTCCAGCCGATCGCCGTCCGCCAGACGCGCACGGGTGTCCACGCGCACGCCGTACACCGCATAGCCGGCAATGCCGTCCAGCACCGCGGGATCTGGCAGCGCGGACAGCGCCATCGCGACATCGGCGCCGTCGGGTAGCGTGAGCGTCCAACTGCGGTGCGCACGGGGCTGCGCGTCGACGACCTCGATCCGCATCGTCGCGCTCAGCCGGCCGGCTCGCGCTCGGCGACCCGGATGAAGTCGTTGACCATGCGATCGGCGAGCCCGCGGAAACCCAGCGTGAGCGCCGGCAGCATCAAGCGGCTGCTCGGCTCGAACTCCAGCGACAGCGACACCTTGCACGAGCTGGAATCCAGCGCCCGGAACGTCCAGCGCCCGTGCAGCGACTTGAACGGGCCGTCCCGCAACTGCATGTCGATGGCATCGGGCGGCGAGAGCGTGTTCTCGGTCGTGAACCAGGTCCGCAACGCACCCAGGCCCAGATCCAGCCGGGCGACGATGCGGTCCTCACCCGATTCAATGACCTGCGCCGAATCGCACCAGGCGAAGCGGCGCGGATAGGCGGCAATATCGTTGACCAGCGCGAACATGCGCTCGGCCGGTTGCCCGACAAGGGCGCTACGTTCGATCTTGGGCATGACTCGCCTGGAGGACGTGCTTCGAGGACAATGCGGGAATGAGCAAGAAAAGCGGCAAGGCCAAGGATAAAGCAAACAGCACCGGCACCATCGCGCTGAACAAGCGCGCGCGCCACGAATACCATCTCGAGGACCGCTACGAGGCCGGCCTGGCGCTGCAGGGCTGGGAGCTCAAGGCCATCCGCGCCGGGCGCGCCAACATCGGCGAGAGCTACGCCGTCATCCGCCACGGCGAACTGTTCCTGTTCGGCGCCCAGATCACCCCACTGATCCAGGCGTCCACGCACGTCGTCGCCGACGCCCATCGCACGCGCAAGCTGCTGTTGCACCGGCGCGAGATCGATGTGCTCGTCGGCCGCGTGCAACGCGACGGCTACACCGTCGTGCCGACCGCGCTGTACTGGAAGGGCAACAAGATCAAGGCCGAGATCGCGCTGGCCAAGGGCAAGCAGAAGCACGACAAGCGCGAGACCGAGCGCGAGCGTGACTGGGCCCGCGACAAGCAGCGGCTGCTGCGCCGGCACAACAAGGACGCCTGACCAGCCGATGCCTCAGCGCGGTGACGGCTCGGTCGCGCGCGCCAGCGTGAAACGGAACGTCGCGCCCTGCCCCGGCGCACCTTCGGCCGAGATCGTGCCGCCATGGCGCTCGACGATGCGCTTGACCGACGCCAAGCCCACGCCGTGCCCCTTATATTCGTCCTCGCGGTGCAGCCGCTGGAACGGGCGGAATAGCTTGCCGGCGTAGTCCGCGTTGAACCCCGCGCCGTTGTCGCGCACGAAGAACGCCCCGTCGGCGCCGCGGCCGAACTCGATCCTGGCATCGGCGGTATCGGCGGTGAACTTCCACGCGTTGCCGAGCAGGTTCTGCAAGAGGTTGCGTACCAATGCCACATCGCCCTCGGCGGTCAGCCCCGGCGCGATGACGACCTCGACCTGGCGCGACGGCTCGGCATGGCGCAATTCGGCCACCACCTCCTCCGCCAGACGGCTCAAGTCCAGCGGGCTGCGCTTGAACTCGCCGCGGCTGATGCGCGACATCTTCAGCAACGCATCGATCAGCGCATCCATCCGCGCGGCCGCATTGCGCACCCGCGCCAGGTAGTCCTGCCCCTGCGCATCGATCGCACCGCCGTAGCGCTCGGCCAGGATCCGCCCGAAGCCGTCAATGCTGCGCAGCGGCGCACGCAGGTCGTGCGAGACGATATAGGCGAACGACTCGAGTTCGTGGTTGGCCTGGGTGAGTTCCCGGGTCCGCTGCTCCACGCGCGATTCGAGCGTGCGGTTGAGCGCGTGCACCTGCGCCTCGGCGCGCAAACGCTCGGTCACGTCGTCGACCTGCACCAACCGCGTGACCTCGCTGTCGGACTCGCCCAGCACCAATGTCGAGGCCAGGTGCACCTGGCGGATATCGCCATCGCACCGGCGCAGGCGCCGGGTACTGCGATGCACCCCCTCGCGCAGCGCCTGCATCTCCTGGGTCCGCGTGACCTGGTCCTGCGCGTCGACAAAGTACTCACTCAGCCGCGTTCCGGTCATCGCCGCCTGCTCCAGACCCGCGATCTGCGCCATCGCCGGATTCGTCTCGACAATGGTGCCATTGCGGTCCAGCAACACCATGCCGGTCGCCGAATAGCGCATCGCATTGCGGAATCGCTGCTCGCTGCGACGGTAGGAATCGCTGAGCCGACGTGCCAGGAATTCCGCACGCGACTGCGTCCTGGCCAGCGTCAGCACCACCGCGAACAGCAGCAACGAGGCCAGCACCCCGGTCACCAGCGTGGTCTGGAGCTCGCGCATGCCGCCCGACGTCAACGGCCCGAGGTGCTGGAAGTCGTAACGCCAGGTACGGCCATACACCGTCTGGGTCAGTGAATGGAGCACCCGCCCCGAGGGGTCGGCGTCGAAGTTGCGCGTCTGCAGCACGGGCGCCTCTGCGCCATCGGTCACATCCACGATGCGGAACGCCGTATGGAGACCACTGCTCACGCCGGACCGGTCGATGAAATCCGCAGACCGGAAGGAGGCGAACACCCAGCCGATCAGCGCGTTCTCGCGCGCGGCCGGCGTCTCCGGGAACCGCGCAGTCCGGTACACCGGCCCGAACATCAACACGCCCGGCCCGCCGTCGGCGGCCATCGGACGCAGCAGCATCGGCGCGCTCAGGCGGACCTGTCCGCTGTCGCGGGCGGCCTCCATCGCCGCCCGACGCAACGGCTCACTGTACTGGTCATAGCCGATCATCGTGCGCGACCCCGGATTCTCGGGTTCGAAATAGACGATCGCGCCGTACTTATCGCGTGCGCCGCGCGGCGTGACCAGGAACAGGCCCTCGCCCTGCGCCCGGCGACGCAGCTGCAGCTCGGCCAGTCCACGCGGGTCCACATAGGCGACGTAGCCCAGCCCCACCATGCCCGGCAACTGCCGGGCGATGTCCAGGCCCTCGACATAGCCGCGCCACTGCCGCGTGGTCGGCATGTCCGCCGCCGCACTGTGCAGCGCCACCCCGCCCCGGATACTCAGTTCGTACTGCAGCAGGCGCTGGCGGACCGCATCGGCCAGGCGTTCGGCCTCGGCCACGAAGCTGCCCTCGGCCAAGCGCCGCTCGCGCTCGCTCGCATTGCGTGCATACAGCGCCACCATCAGCAGCGCGCCGAGCAGCACCAACCCCGCGAGCCCATACCCACGGCGCAGACGCGCCCGCAGGGACGCGGGGCTAAAGCGTTGAAAAGGCGAAGATCCAGCCATCGCGACAGGATAACGGCCTGGCGAGGCGAAGGCAGCGCCCCTAGGCCAGACAACCCGGCGTAGACAGGAAACTGCCGGGGAGGGCCGGGGTCCCGGGACTGTCCGACCGGCCGAACACGCCAGCTGCATGGCCCCCCGATCCCAACCGCGCTGAGCGCGGAACCGCACCGACCGGGCGCACGCCGGCTGCTAGCCTGGCAGCCCCAAGGGGCGCTGGACGCGGCCCCTGGCTTCAAGAGCCCTCAATGCACCGCTTCTCCATCGAAATCGATGCCATCGGCGATCAGGAGTCGGATCTGCTCGAATGCCTGACCCGGATCGACCTGCAGCAGCCATTGGATCCCGACGCCTCATCGCTCGTCGACCGACTCATCGACAGCGGCCTGGTCGATCGGGCGCCCAATGGCCAATTGGCGTTGACACTGGCCGGCATCGATCGCTGCAAATCGCTCCACCTGCGGGTCTCCTCCGACCGCGCAGCCCGTGGCGTGCTCGATGCGCGTGGGCGGCGCGGCTCCTAGACCGACATGCCACGACGCGCAACCCAATGCATGCCGAATGAACTAGGATTGGGCTTGCCATGTCGGCCGAGAAGGAGCAATGGAATGAAGAAATCGTCTGTCCGCACAATAGCTGCATTCGCGCTGTTGTTTTCAGTTGGCGCCGTCTCAGCAAGTGCGGTCTATGAGGTTTGGGGACATGGGGCGACTTGGGAGCAGGCCCGCAACGATGCCCGTGCAAAGGGTGTCCAACTGTGCGTCAGTGAAGGCTACTCGGGCGCGACATTCGAGGAGGTACAGACATACGACTCTGGCGGCGGGTCCATCACTTACGGGCTCGCAGAGTGCTACTGAACGGATCGCCTAGCCAGTATCGATAACGATACGGATAAAAAAGGCCGGGAAGCGCGTTCCAACGCGTTTTCCCGGCCTTCTGCGGTCTTGTGGAGACCGATTTTTGGTGGAGGTGGCGGGAGTCGAACCCGCGTCCGAAGGCACTCCATCCCCGGTACTACATGCTTAGCACACCGTTGGATCTCGCCCCGGAACAGCACGGTGCGCGAAGCGCATCCCGGGACCAGCCTGTCAGTTCAACCACGGCAGACAGGCGGCCGCCGCGGCTGGTTCCTGTGATGATGACCCTACATCCACGAGCACAGGCACAAGTGGGTTCGGGGCTTACGCCTTAAGCGGCGAGAGCGTAGTTGTCGTCGTTGGCAACTAAAAGTTTGCCGCTGGATTTACGAGGAAAGCTGCCCCCTCGGCATGCACCAGGTAATTTCGCGACCCCCGTCGAAGCCATGGCACCCCCGGGAAATCAGAACTTACGCTGATGCACGCAGTATAGGGGCGCCGTGTTGCGATGCAAGCGCACTGCGCCGATACGCGACGGCAAGTTCATCGGCCAGTCCGACCGCCTCGCGCACAACGCAATCGTTCCAACTATGAGAATTGTCATCGGCTATAACGTCGCATCGTTCGATCTGTGCTGTTAGCATGCGCGTCCCCTTGGGGAGTAGCCGGCTTCCGCACTGCGGAAGCGCCCGCGTCAACACACTCGGTCCATTGCGATCGTGGCGCGTGCAACCAGTCCAGGTTGGCGAGACCAGCGGTGTACCGGCATCACGCGGGTTGGGCGTGCCGGCATGCCGTCGTCGCGCTTGCCCGGCCCCGATCGATACTCACGATGTCCTTGGGTTCTATCCTCCTGATCGGCTTCGCCATGTCGACCGACGCCTTCGCCGCCGCTGTCGGCAAGGGTGCGGCGATGCGACGCCCCCGCTTCCTCGAGGCGCTGCGCGCCGGTGTAATCTTCGGCACGATCGAGGCGCTTACGCCCGTGATCGGCTGGGCTCTGGGCCTGGCTGCGGCCGCCTATGTCACCGCCTGGGACCACTGGATCGCCTTCGCGCTGCTGGGCCTGCTCGGCGCGCGCATGATCCGCGCCGGCCTGCGCAAGGACGCCGAGACCGAGGCCGTCGACCCACCTGCGCGCCACGGCTTCTGGAATCTTGCCGCAACGGGCTTCGCCACCAGCATCGACGCGATGGCTGTCGGCGTGGGCCTGGCCTTCCTCGACGTCAACATCGCCGTGGTGGCCACCGTCATCGGCATCTGTACGCTGGTCATGGTGACCACCGGCATCATGCTCGGACGCGTCCTGGGCGCGCTTGCCGGCAAGCGCGCCGAGATCATCGGCGGATTGATCCTGATCGGCATCGGTGCGGCCATCCTCTATGAGCACCTCGGCGGTGGCGGCGGCCTGCCTGCGTTATAGGCCCGCCGCGTCATCCCTGCGCGCGGGCAGCGAGCCCGGGGCGTCCGGTTCACGGCAGCCACACGACGGCTCTCCGAAGCTCGAATGATCGCCAGCCGGAGCGTCCTCGATGAAAGTCCGCCGCGTCTACAGCACCGATTCCCTGCCCGCCGCGCAGACCGCCATCCGCGAGGTGCGCGACGCAGGCATCGAAGACGATGCCATTTCGGTGATTGCCCGGTCGGACATCGAACTCGAAAGCGTGCCCGAGCATCAGAAAGAGGCGCCCACCGACTTCAAGCACGCCGCGATGCGCGGGGCCGGCCTGGGCGGCGCGACGGGCCTGATCGCAGGCTTGGTGGCGGTCGCCGTGCCCCCGCTGGGTCTCACGCTTGCTGGCGTCGCCTTGACCACGCTGGGCGGTGCGGCTGTGGGCACCTGGGCGTCGTCGCTGGTCGGCGCCTCCCTGCCCGATCCGGTGCGGCGCACGTTCGAGGACGAGATCGAGGCAGGCCGCATCCTGATCGTCATCGATGGTGAAGGCGATGCGCTCGCGCGTGCCGAGGCTGCGCTGCAGGCCGCGGGTGCACGGCATCTGCCGTATGAGGACGCGTCGGCGTTGAGTTGAGGGCGGGAAGATTGGCGGAGAGAGTGGGATCGGATCAACTCTGACCTAACCCACTGATCTCAATGCAGAACTCAAATCAGGATGTGTCCTGTTTTGTGTCCCGTGATGATAGCGAGCCTCGTGCTGCATGGCTGTTGCGACTGTTTTGATGGTTGGCATGCAGTCATGTGGCGGCCCAAGTGTCAAAACGTCGAGCGTTTTTGACTAATTCTCACAAATGTGAATTGGGGCTCGTTTTCAGGCATTGCGAAAGCTTCCAGAGATGCTTCGCTGCAAGGGTCACTCCTTCTAATTTCCGGATTCCCCATGCCTCATGACCCACAAACCCAAATCGCCAGTCGGATTCTCGCTGGCCACATCGAAAATGCTCGCCGCCTCCCGGCCTCAGAACGCTCCGCTGACATCAAGCTGGCGTGGGAGCTTGCGGGTGAGCTGCTCCAACACCGCGCCGCTCAGTCGCCCTGGCTAGACCACTCGCCACCAGAAGGCAGGGCGGTCTCAAGAATCAAGTGCAACACGTGATTTGAAGTCGATGATTTCCCTCTCCATCACCTGGGCTGGTGTTGCCCAGCCGAGCGTCTTGCGCGGTCGCCCGTTCAT
>NZ_JBDJNS010000021.1:0-62758 GCF_039674545.1 Luteimonas sp. TWI382 | reverse complement strand
TGAACGGGCGACCGCGCAAGACGCTCGGCTGGGCAACACCAGCCCAGGTGATGGAGAGGGAAATCATCGACTTCAAATCACGTGTTGCACTTGATTCTTGAGACCGCCCTTTGGCTTTGGCTTTGGCTTTGGCTTTGGCTTCGAGCTTTTGATGTATCGAGCCGTAAAGCGAGCCGAGCACCGGAGCCTGGCGTGGCCGTAGAGCAGCCCTTGTCTGAGCGCAGCGAGTTTGGGCTGCGTGCCGCGCCAGGCGAGGCGCGGAGGGCACCGCCGCGGCTTCATGCGGCGGATCGCGTCCGGCGACGGCGGTTTTGCTTACTTTTGCCAAGACAAAAGTAAGCCGCGCGCGTCGCGCGCGGAAGCTGTGGACTTGATCTTGCTTCCCGCTTCTTCCTTAAAAACAAACCAAAGCGGCAAAGCCAATGCCAAGGCACGTGCACGGCTTTCACCCGCTGCGCGGGCGAGTTTCTTTTGGAGGGACCCAAAAGAAACCAAAAGGTCCTTTCGCCGGACGCGATCCGCCGCGATACAACCGCGGCGGTCCCCTGCGCTTCTCGGCCGACGGGGCACGCAGCCCAAACTCGCTACGCTCAGACAAGGGCTGCTCTACGGCCACGCCAGGCTCCGGTGCTCGGCTCGCTTTACGGCTCGAAGGACAAAGCAAACGCAACGGCAACGGCAACGGCAACGGCAACGGCAACGGCAACGGCAAAGCAAAGCAAAGCAAAGCAAAGCAAAGCAAAGCAAACAGCTACGCCCTCGCGAAATCGAACGCGATCACCTCCGCGATCCGCGACGTCTCCAGCATCGCCATCATCAACCGGTCCACACCCAGCGCGACCCCGGCGCAGTCGGGGAAGCCGGCATCAAGTGCATCCAGCAGCGCCTCGTCGATCGCCGGCAGCGCCGCGCCGCGTGCGGTGCGCACCGCGTGGTCGCGCTCGAAGCGGGCCCGCTGCTCGGCGCCGTCGGCCAGTTCGTGATAGCCATTGGCCAGCTCCAGCGCCCCCAGGTACAGCTCGAAACGCTCGGCCACCGGCACGCCGTCGCGCGAGGCAATCCGCGCGAGCATGCATTGCGAGGCCGGATAGTCGTGCACGACCAGGATGCGGTCGGCGGGATTGGCCGGCTGGAGGCGATGGGTCATCAGCAGGTCGAGCCAGTCGTCGCGGCCCAGGCCGTCCGGATCGATCCGTACCTCGCCCAGTGCCGCCTGCAGCGCCGCATCCGGTGCGGTCATCGGATCGATGCCCAACTGCTCGCGATAGAGCGTGCGGTAGTCGGTCTCCACCACCTCCGCCCGGCGCCCGACCAACGCCAGGGCAGCCTGCACCAGCGCGACGGTCTCGGCGGCGAGCCGGCGATGGTCCCAGCCGACGCGGTACCACTCGAGCATCGTGAACTCGGGGTTGTGGCGCCCCCCCGCCTCGCCGTCGCGGAACACCCGACCCAGTTCGTAACAGTCGCCGAAACCCGCGGCCAGCAACCGCTTGAGCGGGAACTCGGGCGATGTGCGCATCCAGCGCAGCGGCGGCCCGGCATCGACATGGCCGCCGAAGCGCGTGGCGAAGCTGGCGACGTTGGGATCGGTATTGCCGGCGCGCGAGAGCACCGGCGTTTCGACCTCGACCACGTCGCGCTCGGCGAAGAAGCCACGCAATACGGCATTGAGCCGCGCGCGCAGGCGCAGCGCCTCGAACGACGCAGTCGGTCCGCTCGGCACGCTCACGCCTGCGCCTCCAGGAACGCCAGCAGCGCGGCCTCGCCCCAGATCTCCACGCCCAGTGCCCGGGCCTTGTCGAGCTTGGAGCCGGCCGCCTCGCCGGCAACGACCAGCGACGTCTTCTTCGACACGCTGCCGACGATCTTCGCGCCCAGCGCTTCGAGCTTCTCGCCGGCCTCATCGCGGGTCATCGACGCGAGCGTGCCGGTCAGCACCACGCTCTTGCCATCGAGCGGGCCGCTGCTGCGCACCGCACGTGCGGGGGCTGCGGCAAGCAAGCGCTGCATCGCCGCGTCGGCGTCGATGAGCGCTTGGCGCGCCCGGTCGTCGGCCAGGTACGCCGCAAGATTCGCCGCGCCCGCGCTGGACGCGCCAGCGCCGACCCAGCCGCTCTCGTTCGCACGCAGCAAGGCCGCGAGCGTGCCGTAGGTCTGCGCCAGGCGCTCGGCGCTCTTGCCGCCGAGCTTGTCGACCGGCAACGTGGCCAGCAGGTGCGCCAGATCCAGCCGATCGCGCAGCTCGGCAGACGGCGCCGCCTCATCGGAGAAATGCAGCCCGGCCGCGAGCAGCGCATCGACCACCGCGACATTGCCGGGTTGCTCGAAGAACGTCGCGATCGAGCGGGCGACCTCGCCGCCGATGTCGGGCAGCGCCTGCAGCAACACCGCGGGCGTGCTGCGGATGAACTCGAGCGTGCCCAGCCACTGCGCCAGCGATTTGGCCGTCGTTTCGCCCAGGTGCGGAATGCCGAGCGCGAACAGGAAACGCGCCAGCGTGGTGTGGCGGCTGGCGTCGATGCCGGCGACGAGGTTCTCGGCCCATTTGGTGGCGAGCTTGCCGCCGGTCTCGACGGTCAAGTGCGCGCGCAGGAACACGGCGTCCTTCCAGACCGGCGCTTCCTCGGCCAGGACGGCCGCGCCTTCGGCATCGAGCACCAGCCCGCCTTTGCTGTCGGCGATCGCCTGCTGGACGTCGGCGGCGGTCGCGGCGTCGAGCGCGGTCTTCATCCGCACGAGATCCGCGACCGTCAATGCGTAGAGATCGGCTGGCGAATGCACGAAACCGAACTCGACCAAGGCCTCGGCCTGCTTGTCGCCCAGGCCTTCGATGTCCAGCGCGCGACGCGAGGCGAAGTGCCGCACGGCCTCCTTGCGCTGCGCCGGACACGCCAGGCCGCCGCTGCAGCGCCAGGCGATGGCGCCGTCCTCGCGCACCAGTTCGGAGCCGCAGACCGGACATGCGGCCGGCATCGTCCACGGCACTGTCCCGGGCGGACGCTGGTCTTCGATCACGCGCACGATCTCGGGGATCACGTCGCCGGCGCGGCGCACGATCACCGTGTCGCCCTCGCGCGCGTCGAGCCGCGCGATTTGGTCGGCGTTGTGCAGCGTGGCGTTGGTCACCGTGACCCCGGCGACCTGCACCGGCTCGAGCCGCGCGACCGGGGTGACTGCGCCCGTCCGGCCGATCTGCACCTCGATCGCGCGCAGCAGCGTCGACTGCTCCTGTGCCGGGAACTTGTGCGCCAGCGCCCAGCGCGGCGAGCGCGACACGAAGCCCATCGTCGCCTGCTGGTCGTAATCGTCGAGCTTGTAGACCACGCCGTCGATGTCGTACGGCAGGTCGTCGCGCAGCGCACCGATGCGACGGAAGTAGGCGATCAAACCGTCGAAGCCGGTGGCGGTGTCGACCTCGGGCGCGACCGGAAATCCGAACCCGCGCAGCAACGCCAGGGTCTGCGAATGGGTCTCGGGCAGTTCCAGCCCGCGCACCTCGCCGATCGAATAGGCGAAGAACGCCAGCGGCCGGCGGCGCGTGACCGCCGGGTCGAGCTGGCGCAGCGAACCGGCCGCGCCATTGCGCGGGTTGGCGAGCAGTTTCTCGTTGTTGTCCAGCGCCCTGGCATTCCAGTCCGTGAACGCCTTGCGCGGCATGTAGATCTCGCCGCGCACCTCCAGCACCGCGGGCGCAGGCGCCCCGTCGAGGCGGAGCCGGAGCGGCACCGCGCGCACCTGGCGCAGGTTCGCGGTGACGTTCTCGCCCGTGGTCCCGTCGCCGCGTGTCGCGCCCTGCACGAACACCCCGTCCTCGTAGCGCAGGCTGATCGCCAGGCCGTCGAGCTTGGGCTCGACCGAGAACACCGGGGCTGCGATGTCGAGCTTCTGCTCGATCCGGCGCTCGAAGTCGGCGACCTCGGAAAACCGCGTGCGGTCGTCGGCGTCGTCGGGCAGGCCCGCGGTCTCGAACGCGTTGGCCAGCGACAGCATCGGGATCGCGTGCTGGACTTCGGGAAATCCGCCATCGGGCCGCGCGCCGACCGTGCGCGTCGGCGAATCCTCGCTGGCGAGCTCGGGGTGCGCCGTCTCCAGCGCCTCGAGCTCGCGCATCAGCGCGTCGTAGTCGGCATCCGGGATCGACGGGTCGTCGAGCACGTAGTAGCGATGGTTGGCATCTTCGATGCGTGCACGCAGCTCGGCGACGCGCTCGGCAGGAGAGGACTTGGGCATGCCCGGAATTGTAGGACGACGGGGTTGGCGCGCGAGTCGCGATCGGGTCTGCTCGGCCGACACAGCGCTCCCCCGTTCACGAGGGAAGGCGCTGTTCCCCGCGCCGTCGAATCGATCGATCACATCGGCGTCAGCGCGTCGGCTCGGCCCCCTCGCGATAGGCACTGAGCCGCGCATCCAGTGTGCCCGTGTGCAACTCGAAGAGATGATCGTCGAAGTCGTAGAAGTACAGCGCGTCGCCCTCGCCTGCGATCCGGGGCCGTGAAGGCCGGATCTCCACACCCAGCGCTTCGAGCCGGACGCGGTGACCCGGCAGATCGTCGGCATTCACCGAGAACGCGACATGCCGATAGCTGCGTTCGGCCGGCGGCTCGCCTTCCATCGCCGCGATCCAGACGCCGCCGAGCACGAAGAACTTTTCGCGCGACAACGCGTGCGGGCGGTCGCCACTGTCGTAGACCTCCGTCGCGCCGAGCCCCTCGACCAGCAGTCGCGCTGTGCGCGCGAGGTCGCGGACGACGAAGGTCAGGTGACTGATGCCGGAAATCGACATCCGCGCGTCATCACCAGCGCGGGCTGCGGGTCACCGGCGGCGCGTCGCGTTCGCGGTCCCAGGCGCGCAGTTCGTCGCGCAGGCCGGCGATGCGCTGCCGGCCCAGGGCGTTGCGCTGCTCGTCGAGCAACACGCCGTCGAGCAGTTCGGCCATGCGCTCGGCGGTCGGCAGCATCGTATCCCAGGCATCGAGCGCACGGACCGGCGCGGGCAGCGTCAGGAAGAAGGCGATCGCCGGCGTCTCCAGGGTCTGGATCTCGGCCATCTCGAAACTGCCGGGGCTGCGGATATTGGCGACGCTGAAGATCGGGCCGCGCTCGGGGTGACCGTCGACGAGGCGATGGAACACGTTCATATGGCCGTAGGTCAGGCCGGTCTTCTCGGCCGCAACGACGATGTCCGGCCCGCGCAGCACGCTGCCCGCACGCGCGGCGATGTACAGCGTGACGATCTTGTCGAAGTCGTCGGTGTTGCGCTTGCCCAGCTCGCTGTTGGGCGAGACCGTGCCGACGGTGCGGTCGAGCAGGTCCATCTCCGCCTGGACCGCATCGCCATCGCCCGGCGCCTGCGCCTGCTCGCCCTCGCCCAGTTCGCGCTCGAGCTGCGCGCCGAGCGTCGGCTCGCGTCGTGCGTCCTCGGCGGGCGCGATGCGCCGCCCCTGTCCGCCGCGCGGGCGCGTCCCGAAGTACCAGATCGCCGCCATCAGCAGCGCGCCGGCGACGATGATTCCGATACGCAGCATCCACTCATCGGTCATTGGCGGTGTTCTCCTAGGCGGCGCCGGCCAGTCGCGTGGCTTCGGCAAGATCGACGGACACCAGACGGCTAACGCCCGGCTCGCGCATGGTAACGCCACTGAGTTGGGATGCGGCTTCCATCGTCGCCTTGTTGTGGCTGACGAACAGGAACTGCACCTGCTCGCTCATCTCGCGGACCATCGCCGTGAAGCGGCCGACGTTGGCCTCGTCGAGCGGCGCGTCGACCTCGTCGAGCAGACAGAACGGCGCCGGATTGAGCTGGAAGATCGAGAACACCAGCGCAACGGCGGTCATCGCCTTTTCGCCGCCCGACAGCAGCGAAATGTTGGACACACGCTTGCCGGGCGGGCGGGCCATGATCGCCACACCGGTGTCGAGCAGGTCGTCGCCGGTCAGCTCCAGGTAAGCGTGGCCGCCGCCGAACAGACGCGGATACAGCGCCTGCACGCCGGCATTGACCCGGTCGAAGGTGTCCTTGAACCGGCCGCGAGTCTCGCGGTCGATCTTGCGAATCGCCTCCTCCAGCGTTTCGAGCGCGGCGGTGAGGTCGGCATCCTGGGCGTCGAGGTAGTCCTTGCGCTGCGCGGCCTCGGCATGCTCGGCGATTGCCGCCAGGTTGACCGGCTCCAGGCGCCGCAAGCGCGCATCGAAGTCGACGACCATCTTTTCCCAGTCCTTGGCATTGGCCGCATCGTCGAGGCCATTGAGCACGTCGTCGACGACGAAGCCCGCCTCCACCACCTGGGCGGCAAGCTGGTCGGCGGCGATCACCAGCGCCTGCTGGTCGAGCCGGCGCTGGCCGATCGCCTCGCGCTGGGTCAGCGCCTGCGCATCGCGCTGCTGACGGACCTGCTCGTAGGTGCGCAGTTCGTTGTCGATGCCTTCGACCGCCGAGCGCGCCTGCGCCAGCGCCTGCTCGGTGCGCACGCGCGCCTCCAGCGCGACCTGGCGCTGGTCCTCGAGCGCCTCGACCGGCGAGTCGCCGCCGGCCAGTTGCGCCGACAGCTCGCCCAGACGGTTGTCGAGCTGACCGCGCTGGCCGCCCATGCGCGCCAGCGCCTGGGTCAGCGAGGCGACCTGCGCGCGCTGCGACTCGAGCGTCAGCGCGAGCGCATGCGCAGTGTCGCGGGATTCGCGCGCGGCCGCGCGGGCGGCGTCGCGGGCATCGGTCAGGCTGCGGCGCTCGGCTTCGAGCGCGGCGCGCGCCGTTTCCAGGTCGCCCATGCTGCCGACCGCGTCCTCGAGTCGGGCACGCGCCTCGCGTGCCTGCTGCGCGGACTGGGCCAGGGTCTCGTCGAGCTGCGCGAGCTCGGCATCGATGCGGGCGATACGGGTGCGCGCGGCCTCGACCCGGCCCTGCTGGCTCTGCACCTGACCGGCGAGTTCGGACACCCCACGGTGGGCCAGGTACAACGCGCGTTGTGCTTCCTCGCGCTGCTGCTCGGCGGCCAGCAGGCGGTCGCGGCCGCTGGCGAGGCTGCGCTCCAGGTCGTGTTCCTGGTCCTGCAGCGCGGCGATTTCTTCGCGCAGCGCCTGGATCTCGCGCTCGCGCAGCAGCGCGCCTTGCTTGGCCGCGCCCGAGCGCGACACCCGCACCCAGCCCGCGCCCAAGCGCTCGCCGCTGCGGGTGATGACCGAATCGTGTTCGCCCAGGCCGGCCTGCAGCGCGCGTGCCTGGTCCAGGGTGTCGGCGACATGCAGACGCGCGAGCAACCGCCGGATCGCCAGCGGGCCCTGCACCCGGGCCGCGAGCGAGGTCGGCGCGAACTGCGCCGGCCCCTCGTCGGCGGCCACCAGCGCCAGGCGGCTCTCGCCCAGTTCGCCCAGTGCGTCGACCAATTCGGCAGGCACGCCATCGCCGTCGACCAGCACGCCTTCGATCAATTGGCCCAGCGCACTCTCGACCGCGAACTCCCAGCCGGCCTCCACGCGCAGCCGCTCGCCCACGCGCGCGGCCGAATCGAGCCCGCGCTGACGCAGCCACTCGACCGCCGCGCCCTGCTCCTGGCCGAGCGCCGCGTGCTGCAGCGTCTCCAGCGATGCCAGCCGGCCGCGTGCTTCCTGCGCGCGCTTGCGCACGCCCGACAGGTCCTCCTGCGCGACGCGCTGGCCGTCCTGCAGCTCGACGGCCGCCTCCTTGCGCGCCTCTACCGACTCGCCGAGCGCGTCGAGGGCGGCTTTCTGGTCCTCGTGGCGGAGCTGGATGTCCTCGAAGGCCTCGTTCAGCGCATCGAGGTCGAGGCCGTCGCGCTCGGCCTGCAACTGCTCGCGCCGGCGCCCGGCTTCCAGCGCCTGGCGGTCGAGATAGTCGACGCGCGTGCGCTCCACATCACCGGCGCGCGCGGCCTCGCCCTGTTCGCGGTTGTGCGCCTCCCAGCGGCCCTGCCAGTCGGCGAGCGCGGTCTCGGCATCGCGCAGCGCATCCTGGCGGATCGCGTCCTCGTCCTGCAGTTGCGCCAGCTGCGGCTCGGCCTCGGCGATGTGCTCGTGCAGGGTGTCGAGCCGCAACTGGTCCTGGTCGATATGTGCGCCGATCTCGGCCAGCTGCGCCTGCGCCTCGTCGCGGGCCTTGAGCAGGCGCGCCGACAGTTCGCGCTGGTGCTGGATCTGCTGCTCGATCCGGGCGAGCGTACCGCTGACCTCGTAGCTTTCGGCTTGGGCGCGGTTGAGCGCCTCGGCCGCCTCGTGGCGACGCTCGCGCCCGGTCTCGAGCTCGCGCTCGGCTTCGCGCTGCTCGGCGATCAGTTGTTCGAGCCGGGTCTCCTCCTGCGCCAGGCCCTCGCGCAACGCACGCAGGCGCGAATCGAGCGTGCGCCATTCCAGCGCCTTCCACTCCGCGTCGCGGATCTTGCGCTCGGCCTGGATCGCGGTGTACTGCTCGGCCTGGCGGGCCTGGCGGGCCAGGTGCTGCAACTGCTTGCCGACCTCCTCGCGCAGGTCGCCCAGCCGCTCGAGGTTCTCGCGGGTATGCCGGATCCGGGTCTCGGTCTCCTTGCGGCGCTCCTTGTATTTGGAGATGCCGGCCGCTTCCTCGAGGTAGATGCGCAGGTCCTCGGGCTTGGCGTCGATGACCTGACTGATCATGCCCTGCTCGATGATCGAGTAGCTGCGCGGGCCCAGGCCCGTGCCCAGGAACAGGTCGGTGATGTCGCGGCGGCGGCACTTGGTGCCATTGAGGTAGTAGCCGCTCTGCCCGTCTCGACTGACGGTGCGCTTGACCGAGATCTCGTTGAACGCGGCGAACTCGCCGCTGATGGTGTGGTCGCTGTTATCGAAGATCAGCTCGACCATCGCCTGGGACACCGGCTTGCGCGCGGTCGACCCGGCGAAGATCACGTCGGTCAGCGAGTCGCCGCGCAGGCGGCTGGCCGAGGACTCGCCCATGACCCAACGCACCGCGTCGATGATGTTGGACTTGCCGCACCCGTTCGGCCCGACCACACCGGTCATGTTCGTCGGCAGGTGCAGCGTGGTCGGGTCGACGAAGGACTTGAAACCGGCGAGCTTGATCGTGGATAGGCGCATGCGGGCGTCGGGGGCCTCGTGGCGCCGGCGGGCCGGCGCCGGGTCGTGGAACGGCGGGGACACACGCGGCACCCGGCCCCGGCGCTGCTGACGCACGGTGGGCCGCGCGCCGCGCGCGCGCAAGCGGCCAGTATAGCCAGCGCCTCCGGATCGCGCCGCCGGCCCCGCCCCGCGCCGGCATTGGGCCGCGGGGGCACCGCGCTGGCTTGACGCAGCTACGGCACCAGGCGGGCGCCGGTCTCCACGTCGAAGGCGTGCACGCGGCCGGCCGGGACCGCCAACGGCAGGGTCTCGCCGGGCACCGGCACCCGCTCGGGCGGCAACCGCGCGATCAGGGGGCGTTCGCCCAGGCGCAGATTCACGAAGACTTCGCTGCCCACCGCCTCGACCACCTCCACCACCGGTGCCAATCCGGCCTGGGCGGGGTCGGCGGGCACCAGATGCTCGGGGCGGATGCCCAAATCGACCTCGCGGCCATCCCAAGCCTGCGGCATCCCGGCCGCGCCCAGCGCCAGCACCGTGCCGTCGCCCAGCGCCATCGCCCAGCCGGCCTGGCCATGCTGCAGGCGGCCGCGCAGCACGTTCATCGCCGGACTGCCCAGGAAGGTCGCCACGAACAGGTTGGCGGGCTTTTCGTAGAGTGCCATCGGGGTGTCGATCTGCTGGATCTGCCCGTCCTTGAGCACCACGATGCGCTGGCCCAGCGTCATCGCCTCGATCTGGTCATGGGTGACGTAGATCATCGTCGTGCCCAGCGCGCGATGCAGCCGCGCGATCTCCACCCGCATGCCCGCACGCAACTTGGCGTCGAGGTTGGACAAGGGCTCGTCGAGCAGGAACACCTGCGGCTGGCGGACCAGCGCCCGGCCCAGCGCCACGCGCTGGCGCTGGCCGCCCGACAATTGCCCTGGCTTGCGGTCGAGCACCTTGTCGAGTTCCAGCACCCGCGCGGCCTCGGCCACGCGCGCGGCGATGTCGGCCTTGTCCTGGCCGCGCAGCTTGAGCCCGAAGGCGAGGTTCTCGGCCACGCTCATGTGCGGGTACAGCGCGTAGCTCTGGAACACCATCGCGATGTCGCGATCCTTCGGGGCGACGTCGTTGACCACCCGGTCGCCGATGGTCAGCGTCCCGCTGCTGATCGCCTCCAGGCCAGCGACCATGCGCAGCAGCGTGGATTTGCCGCAGCCCGACGGCCCGACCAGCACCAGCAGTTCGCCGTCGGCGACCTCGAAGCTGGCGCCCGCCACACCCACGTACCCGTTGGGATAGACCTTGCGTACCGCGTCGAACCGCACCTTCGCCATGGCTTCTCCCGCTGTCGGACGTGTTGTGATTGGAGTCGTGTGCCCGTGCAGCGGCCGGGCCGTGCATCGGGGACGCAATACGCTATTCTGGCATGTAATCGTTTACATGCCAGTCGGCGATCGACCGGGAACGGCGATCGACGCAGCCCGCGCCGGCCGGCGCGTCGCCGCGCGGCCGCTGGCGGCGGGCATTGCGGTTCCGGGCGATTGCACGACACACTTCACGATTCCCTTCCGTGAACACGAGGCGAACCAGGCGTCCATGCACGACACTCTGCTGCTGTTTGGCGCCACCGGCGATCTGGCGCAACGTTACCTGTTCCCGTCCCTGCTGCACCTGCTGCGCGACCGGCTGCTGCCGGCCGACTTCCGGGTGGTGGCGATCGCGCGCAGCGAGCACGACGACGAGAGCTTCCGCGGTTGGCTGCGCGAGCGCCTGGGCGAGGACTATGAGGCCGCCACGCTCGACGAGCTGCTGGGCCGGGTGCGCTATGTGCCTGCCGACCTGTCCGACCCCGAGGCCATGGCGCAGGCGCTCTCGCCGTTCGCCGACCGCCCGGCGGTCAGCTATCTGTCGACGCCGCCCAACCTGTTCGCGTCCGCCTGCCGCGGCCTGAAGGCCGCCGGCCTGCTCGAGGCGCCGTCGCGCCTGGTGCTGGAAAAGCCGATCGGTCACGACCTGGCCAGCGCACGCGAGATCGACGCCACCCTCAAGGCCGCACTCGACGAGTCGCGGATCTTCCGCATCGACCATTACCTGGGCAAAGCGCCGGTGCAGAACCTGCTGGCGCTGCGGCTGGGCAACACGCTGTTCGAGGCCGTCTGGGAACGGCGCTGGATCGAGTCGGTCGACATCATCGTCGCCGAGACCGCCGGCGTCGACGGCCGCGAGGGCTACTACGCTGACTACGGCGCGCTGCGCGACATGGTGCAGAACCACATGCTGCAGCTGCTCGCGCTGATCGCGATGGAGCCGCCGGCGGCGATGGACCCCGACGCGATCCGCGACGAGAAGCGCAAGGTGCTGCGCGCACTGCGCCCCATGACACCGTCGGCGGCCGAGGCCGACAGCATCCGCGGCCGCTACCGCGACGGCGTGGTCGACGGCCGCGCGGTCAAGGGCTTCAGTCACCGCGACGACGTCGAGACTTTCGTGGGCCTGCGCGCCTGGATCGACAACTGGCGCTGGGCCGGTGTGCCGTTCCGGTTGGTGACCGGCAAGCGCATGCCCTCGCGCACCACCGAGGTCGTGGTGACCTTCAAGCCGGTCACCCACTGGCTGTTCGGCGCCGACGAGCGCAAGCGCGCCCGCGCCAACCAGTTGCGCGTGCGGCTGCAGCCCGAAGAGACCATCGAACTCGGCCTGATGGGCAGCCTGGCGGCATCGGAATGGAGCGCCAACGAACTGCAACCGATGTCGCTGGACTTGGCGATGCTGCCGCCCAAGCGCCGCATCGCCTACGAACGGCTGATGATCGACGCGCTCAAGGGCGACCAGACCCTGTTCGTGCGCGACGACGAAGTCGAGGCCCAGTGGCGCTGGATCGACAGTGTCAGCGAGGCCTGGCGCCAGGCCGGCACGCCGGTCCGCGACTACCCGGCCGGTTCCTGGGGGCCGGCCGAGGCCGTGCCGTTCCTGCCGCGCACCCTGACCACGCACAACGGACGCAAGTCGTGACCGACGCTTCACTTGCCCTGCTCGCCGACATCGGCGGCACCAATGCGCGCTTCGCGCTGGCCGACACCGCCAGCCCCACGCCGCTGCAGCTCGACACCGTGCAGGGCTTCGCCGTCGCCGATTTTCCGTCGCTGGCCGACGCCGCCCAGCATTATCTGCAGGCCATCGGCCATGTCGGCGATACGCGGATCCGAGGCGGCGTGTTCGCCGTCGCCGGGCGCGTGGACGGCGATGAGGCGCGCATCACCAACCACCCCTGGGTGATCTCGCGCCGGCGCACCCGCGAGCGCTTGGAGCTGAGCGACGTCGAGCTGGTCAATGACTTCGCCGCGCAGGCGATGGCGATCCCGCTGCTGCAGCCGGGCGACTACACCTCGATCGGCGGGGTGCAGTGGTCGCCGCCCGAGCGCGCCGACGCACCGCGCACGTATGCGGTCATCGGCCCGGGCACCGGGTTGGGGGTCGGTGCGCTGGTGGTCCGCGACGGCCACTACTACCCGCTCGAGACCGAGGGCGGGCACGTCAGCTTTCCGCCCGGCACACCGGAAGAGACGCGCATCCTCGAACGGCTCAGCGCGCAATTCGGGCGCGTGTCCAACGAACGACTGATCTGCGGGCCGGGCCTGGTCAACATCCACCACGCGCTGTGCGAGATCGCCGGGGTCGACCCCGGCCCGCTGCAGCCCTCCGACGTGACCACGCGCGCGCAGGCGGGCGACCCGCTGTGCGCACGCGCGGTCGACATTTTCTGCGCCGTGTTCGGCGCGATCGCGGGCGACCTGGTGTTGACGCTGGGGGCCTGGGACGGCGTGTTCCTGACCGGCGGGCTGGTGCCCAAGATGCTCGATTCGATCCGCCACTCGGGCTTCCGCCAGCGCTTCGAACACAAGGGCCGCTTCTCGCCGAACATGGGCCGCGTGCCGAGCCTGGCGGTGCTGCATCCGCACGCCGGCCTGCTCGGTGCGGCAGCGATCGCCGTGCGCAGGGCTGCGCCGTGACCGTGGCGCAGGCCGAGGGCTTTGGCAACGCGGCCCGAATCGGTCACGATGGCCGCATGCACCTGCACGCTTACGACTCCGCCACCCAGTGGACCTGGGGGGCTGCGATCGCAATTTCCTCGGCAATTGCGCGCGACCTGCGCGAGCGGCCGCGTGCGCGGCTGCTGCTGTCGGGCGGCAAGACCCCCGGTCCGGTCTACGCAGCACTGTCGAAGTCGCCATTGCCGTGGGACAACGTCGATGTCGCGCTGGTCGACGAGCGCTGGCTGCTGCCCGAGGATCCGGACAGCAATGCGCGCCTGGTGCGCGAAACGCTGATCCAGAACAAGGCACAGCACGCACGGCTGGAGACGATCACGCGCGCCGGCCGCCCGTTCGACGAGGCGCTGTCGACCGCCAACCTGCATGCGCGCCAGCCGGCCGGCGTCGTGGTGCTGGGCATGGGCGACGACGGCCACACCGCCTCGTTGTTTCCCGGCATGCAGGATCTCGACGCGGCACTGGCCGCGCCCACGCCCTACGTCGGCGTCGATGCGACCGGCTGCCCCGGCGCGCAGCGCTGGGCCCGCCGCATCAGCCTGACTCCGGCCGGCCTGGCCCCTGCGCACACGCGGATCCTGCTGATCCGCGGCGAGCACAAGCGTGCGCTGCTCGAGCAACTGTTGCGTAGCGACGACGTCCACGAGTATCCGGCACGCATCGCCTTGACTGTGCCGGGCGCAGACTTGCACGTGCACTGGTGCCCGTGATCGACAGCCTCAGCGCCGTGCGTCCGCGCACCCGGGCGCCCCTTCCCTCCTTTTCGTCTCATCGCCGCCGCCAATGAGCCTGCATCCCGTTCTGCATTCCGTCACCGAGCGCATCCGCAAGCGCAGCGCCGCCTCTCGCCGCGCGTATCTGGACGGCATCGCGCGCATGCGCGACGACGGCCCACTGCGCGGCCGCCTGAGCTGCGCCAACCTCGCCCATGGCTTCGCCGGCTGCGGCCCGACCGACAAGCTGCGCCTGCGCAACGAGCCGACGCCGAACCTGGGCATCGTCACCGCCTACAACGACATGCTCTCGGCGCATCAGCCCTACGAGACCTACCCCGAGTTCATCCGCGAGACCGCGCGCGCGCTCGGCGCGACCGCGCAGGTCGCCGGCGGCGTGCCGGCGATGTGCGACGGCGTGACCCAGGGCCGCGCCGGCATGGAGCTGTCGCTGTTCTCGCGCGACGTCATCGCCCAGGCGACCGCGATCGGCCTGTCGCACGACATGTTCGACGCCAGCCTGTACCTGGGCATCTGCGACAAGATCGTGCCGGGCCTTTTGATCGGTGCCCTCGCCTACGGCCATCTGCCTGCGGTGTTCGTGCCGGGCGGGCCGATGACGCCCGGCGTGCCCAACAAGACCAAGGCCGAGGTGCGCGAGCGCTACGCCGCCGGCGAGGCCACGCGCGCCGAACTGCTGGAAGTCGAGGCGCAGTCCTACCACTCGCCCGGCACCTGCACCTTCTACGGCACCGCGAACTCCAACCAGACCCTGCTCGAGGCGATGGGCGTGCAGTTGCCGAGCGCGGCCTTCATCAACCCGGGCACGCCACTGCGCGAAGCGTTCACCCGCGAAGCGGTCGCCCGTGCGCTGGCGATCACCGCGCTGGGCGACGACTACCGGCCGCTGGGCGAACTGATCGACGAGCGCGCCATCGTCAACGCGATCGCGATGCTGATGGCCACCGGCGGCTCGACCAACCACACGATCCACTGGATCGCAGTCGCGCGTGCGGCCGGCATCGTGCTGACCTGGGACGACATGGACGCACTGTCGCAGGTGGTGCCGCTGCTGGCGCGGGTGTATCCCAACGGCGAGGCGGATGTGAACCGCTATCACGCCGCCGGCGGCAATGCCTTCGTCTTCCGCGAACTGCTCGACGCCGGGCTGATGCACGGCGACATCCCGACCGTCGTCGCAGGCGGCATGCGAGCCTATTGCGACGACCCCAAGGTCGACGGCGACCGGCTGGTGTACACGCCGGGCATCGCCACCAGCGCCGACGACGCCGTGCTGCGGCCGGCCTCCGCGCCGTTCGAGGCCCACGGCGGCCTGCGCCTGCTGCGCGGCAACCTCGGGCGCGCGCTGATCAAGCTCTCGGCGGTCAAGCCGGAGTTCCGCACGATCGAGGCGCCGGCCGTGGTGGTCGATGCCCCGCAGGCGCTCAACCGCCTGCACGCCGCCGGCGCACTGCCGCGCGATTTCGTCGCCGTCGTGCGCTACCAGGGGCCGAAGGCCAACGGCATGCCCGAGTTGCATTCGCTGGCCCCGCTACTGGGCATGCTGCAGAACCAGGGCCGGCGCGTCGCGCTGGTCACCGATGGCCGCCTGTCGGGCGCGTCGGGCAAGATTCCCGCCGCGATCCACGTCACCCCCGAGGCCGCGCGCGGCGGGCCGCTGGCCTACCTGCGCGAAGGCGACATCGTGCGTCTGGATGGCGAGGCTGGCACCCTCGAGGCACTGGTCGATGCCGACGAATGGCAGCGCCGCGAGGCCGCGCCCGACACCGCGCCGGCGCCGACCGACTTCGGCCGCAACCTGTTCGCGTTCAACCGCGCCAACGTCTCCCCGGCCGACCAGGGGGCGCTGTCGATTTCCTGCGGACCCCCGACCCTCCATGGGGCGGTGTGGGAGTACGACGCCGAGTACGATCTGGGTGCCGATGGCGCGGCCGCCGACGCGCCGCATGACGAAAAGGACAACTGACCCGATGCCCCACGTTTCCCCGATGTCCGAGCGCCAGCAGCGCGCCGCCGATCTGTTGCGGGCTGCCGGTGTGCTGCCGGTGATCACCGTCGATACCCTGGACCAGGCGCGCGCCCTCGCCGACGCCCTGCTCGAAGGCGGCCTCACCACGCTGGAACTGACCCTGCGCACGCCGATCGCGATCGAGGCCCTGGCCACGCTCAAGCGCGAGCGCCCGGAGATCGTCATCGGTGCCGGCACCGTGCTCAACGCCGACAACATCCGCGCCTCGATCGATGCCGGCGCCGATTTCCTCGTCACCCCGGGCACGACCCCGCGCCTGGCCGAAGCCCTGGCGCAGGCCGCGGTGCCGGCGGTGCCCGGCGCCGCGACGCCGACCGAGTTCCTCGCCCTGCGCGACCTGGGCTTCCGCAACTGCAAGCTGTTCCCGGCCAACGCAGTCGGCGGCCTGGCGATGCTCAAGGGCCTGGCCGGCCCGGTGCAGGACATGCGCTTCTGCCCGACCGGCGGCATCTCCGCGTCCAACGCCGCCGAGTTCCTGGCACAGCCGAACGTACTGTGCGTGGGCGGTTCGTGGATGCTCGACAAGGCGTGGCTGGCGGCCGGCGACTATGCGCGCGTGCGCGAGGCCTCGGCCCAGGCGGCGGCGATCGTGCGCGAGGCCCGCGCCGCCTGACGCATGACCGCGCGTGGGCGCGGTTGCCGATCGGCCCGCTCAGGAAAAGAGCCGGCGTGGGTGCGCAAGGATGCGCGCTTGAAGTGACATGCGCGTGCAGGCGCACTCGCCTTCGCTTGATCGAGGTCATGGCAGCCTGAATGCGCTGGGTCCAACGTGTGGCGACCCCCACACCAAGACACCGACATGTCGCCTCGCACACTCTGCCGCCGCGCACTGCCGCTGCTGCTCGCCACGCTGCCGCTGGCCGGCGTCGCCGCCGACGCCCCCGGCCCGTCCCTCGACCTGCGTTATCGCTATGAGCACGTCGAGCAGGGCGGCCTGCCTCGCGACGCCGATGCCCACACTCTGCGCGCACGCGTGGGCTATCTCACGCCGCAGTGGCACGGCTGGTCCGCGCTCGGCGAGATCGACGCCATCGCCCACCTGGGACCGGATCGCTTCAACGACACCCGCAACGGCGCGCGCGCGTATCCCGTCGTCGCCGATCCTGACGGCGCCGCGGTCAATCAGGCCTTGGTGCGCTGGGCCTTCGACGGCGGCAGCGCGACCTTCGGCCGCCAGCGCATCAACCTGGGCAACCAGCGCTTCGTCGGCGGCGTCGGCTGGCGCCAGAACGAGCAGACCTACGATGCGATCCGCCTGCAGCTCACGCCGCTCGACCGGCTGGTGTTCGACTACACGGTCATCGGCCGCATCCACACCATTTTCGGTCCCGATGACGGCGCCTTCGTAACCCGCGCCAACCCCGCGACGATCGACGGCCGCAGTCATCTGCTGCAGGCGGGCCTGCGGGTCGCGCCGGCAATGACGGCGACGGCCTACCACTACCGTCTCGATCTGGACGGCATCGCGGTGTCCGCGACCGCGCCGCTGGGCACCTTATCCAGCCACACCACCGGCCTGCGCCTGGAAGGCACCTCCGGTGCCTGGCGCTACGCGGCCGAGATCGCCCGCCAGCGCGACCTGGGCAACAACCCCTGGGACCTCGATAGCCGCTACGCGCTCGGCGAACTGGGCTACCAGTGGCGCGGCACCACGTTCAAGGCCGGCTACGAATCGCTCGGCGGCGGCGACGGCAGCGGCAACCGTGCCTTCCAGACGCCGCTGGCAACCAAGCATGCCTTCCAGGGCTGGGCGGATGTGTTCCTCACCACGCCGGCGGCCGGCGTGGTCGACCGCTACGTCGGCGCGACCATCCCGCTGGGCGGCGGCAGTCTGCAGGCCTGGTACCACGACTTCGCGCCCGAACGCGGTGGCGGCGACTACGGCGACGAGCTCGACCTGTCCTATGCCCACGCGATTGCGGGCGTGAAAGGCCTCAACGGCCTGCTCAAGCTCGCACGCTATCGCAGCGACGACGCCACGCGCACCGCAGACACCGACAAGCTGTGGGTGCAGCTTCAGTACACGTACTGATGCGCTGGGCGGCCGTGCGCGGCGTATGCGCCGCCGCGCAGGCAGCGGCATCAGCCCAGCGTCGCCTTGAGCGAATCGGCGGTCGCACGGTCGATCACGCCGGTCGCCACGGCATCGTCGATTGCCGACGCCGCGGCGTCGGCCCATTTGTCTCCGTAACCGGCGAGGTGCTCGACCCACATCTCCAGGCGTCCATCGCGCTCGAGCAAGCCGATCATCTCGGCACGATAGGCGGGGTCGTCGTTGCGGATGAGGTTGTTGGCCAGCGCCAGTTCGAAACTCGGGCTGGCGCCGTCGCGTTCGTAATCGGCGCGTGCGTTCTCACGCTGTTGCGCCGCCTCGCCGAACAACGCCGGCGACGCCGTCTTCGCCAGCTCGAGGGCCTGCGGGTAGTTGGCTTCGAGATAGTCGCGCAGCATGGCCTCGCGGCTGGACGGTGAGGTGGGCAGCGCCGACTGGATACCGAACAGGTCCCAGGCGAAATCAGGATTGCCTTGCGCCAGGGCGTTGGCGAAGTCCTGCACCTGCTCAGATGGGATCCCCGCTGCGGTGGCGAGCTCTGCGAACGCCGCCAGATGGCCCGGCGATTCGGCGATCTCGGGATGCGCGGCGATCAGCGCCTGGAACGCCTTCGCGTCGAGACCCAGTTCGGCGGCCACCTCGTGCGCCTTCTCGCCTGCGAACAGCATCTGCTCGATCACGTCGGGCGCGACACCTGCGGCCTCCAGGTAACCAAGTAGCTCCTCGCGGGTCTGATGCTTGTCGATGGCATCGCCGATCACACCACCGAGGGTCGAGATCACAGTGCCGATCGCGTTGACCAGGATGCCGGGCACCTGACCACCCGGGAATGCGGACACCGCACTGCCCATGACGCTGAACGCATCGCCGATCGCGGCAATGGCAAAGCCGACGTTGTGATTCTCGCCTGCCTTCTGCGCGTTGAGCACCATCGAGGTGGCGCTGGCGACGACGCCCAGTGCAGGGGCCAAGCGTGTGGCGAACGCAGCGAAGCGCGCCGCGTCGTCGCCGTACTGCGCCAGCCGGCCAGCGTCGGCGAAGTGCTTGGTCGCACCAGCCAACAGGTTGAGACCGCTCTCGCCGGCGGACGCGAAGCCCTGCACCGCTTCGAGGTATTGGCCGTCCGCACCATCCTCGGCGGCCTTGACCGCGCCGATGACCACACCGGCCGCCGACAGGGCACGCTGGAACGGCGAGGCGTCTGCGAAGCCATCGGCCAGCTTCTTGAGCGCGTCGAAGTTGCCGTCGCCGGCCTGTTCGAGCAGGCGGAAGCCCTCGACGAAGCTGTCGACGCCGCCCTTGAGGTTCTTGAACAGCGAGTGGGCATCCTTGAACGGCTCGAACAGCGCCTTGAGCTCGGCGATCGCGGCATCGAGGTCGCCGTCGTGCTTGCCGACGATCTCGACCGCGGCTGCGCTTGAGACCCGTTCGAACAGTTCGCCCTGCAACGTGTCGGCGTGCGCGGCGAACGCCTGCCCCAGTGCCGATGTCGGCGCGGCGCCGATCTCGCTCAGCAACTCGAGCGCCATCTCGCCATGGCCCGAGTCGGCCAACCGGCCGAGCATGTCGACCACCTGCTGGGCGACAGCGGGATCACGGATCGCGTTGTCCAGCAATGCGTCACGATTCTGCTCGACGTACTGCGCCAGCGCGTTGCCCGCCTCGATCTCGGCAGCATAGACCTCTGCATGGCCCTCGGCTTCGCGGAACTTCTCAATGAACGCCGCCCGTTGTTCGCCGTCCAGCGGACCGGCGCGCAGCAGGAACGTGTTGAGCTCCTCATCGAGCTTGTCCACCGCCTTCTTGGCGTCGTCGTAGTCCTTGCCCAGCGACTCGAGCTTCGTCGCCGCGTCATTGCTTGCCTGCGTACGCCCGACGTTGTCGATCCCCAATCTGCCGGCGACATCGGCCCAGCCCGCGCTGTCTGCGGCGGCATGTCGAATGCCGCCCTCGCTGAGCACGCCGCGCTGGACCGCGACATCGAGCGCGTGCGTCATCGCCTCGCGCGCGGCATCGCCGTCGGCGCCGCCGAATGCGTAGCCGCCTCCAGAGTCGCGGCTGTAGAGCCCGTTGATGGGGGCGACGACCGATGCGAGCAGGTCGGCGTCGTCCGCCAGCCGGACCAGTTCGGCGAGGTACGCAGGCTCGGTCGCGTGCTCGCGGGCCAGTTCGGACAGTTGGTAGGGTCCACTGATCGCGCCGCTATCGAGGCCCCCTGCCGAGAAATCATCCTGCGCCCGCTGGCGCTGCTGCGCCTCGATCCGCGCGATGTCCATCGGCGGCAGCGCGGGTCCCGGGGCGGGCGCGGCGGGTGTCGTCCCGCCCGCCGTCGCCTGATACGCCTCGCGAACATCGGCCGGCGCGCGCATGTCGACCGCCGACGCCACCGCGTCCTGCCCGAAGACGTCGTGCAGACGTGTCAGGTTATCGGCATCGAGCCGGGTCGCCAGCTCGTTCAGCAGCCCCTGCCGCTCGCTGGCCGGCAGCGCCTGCAACTCGCCGCGCAAGGTGTCGATGGCGGCGGCGTCCATGCCGGCCACCGCAGTGTTGGCGGCGTCACGAGAGGCGCCTTGAAGCGTATCGACCGCAGGCGGCGGCGGTGGATCGAACGGTCGGTGGGTCGAGACCTGGGCATTCATCGCGAACTCCGCAAGAACGAAGCCCGGGTCTGGAGCTCAGGCCGGGCCTGGACTGCCGACGGTAGCAACCACGAGCCCCCCGCTCCACTGGGGCCGACCCTAGCGCCGCAAAACCGGGGTCAGCGTGCAATTTCCAGCTGCAACGCCCCTTGCAAAAACCGACTCTGACCCCGGTGTTTCGGGTCAGTCCAGGTGGCGTTCGGGCAAATCGAGGATGGCCGTGTCGGCGGTGTCGGCCGCCGACTGCCCGAGCACCACGCGATAGTGGCCGGCGGGGATGCGCCAGCTGCGCGTGGCCGGGTCGTAATCGGCGAACAGACGCGGGGCCAGCGCCACTTCGACCTCGCGCGACTCGCCCGGTTGCAGCTCGAGCTTGTCCCAGCCGGCCAGTCGCAGCGGCGTGGTGTGGCCCTCGGGCAGGTGCACGTAGAGCTGCGGCACCGCGGCGCCGGCACGCGCGCCGGTGTTGCGGACGGCGAAGCGCGCGGTCAGGCGCTCGCCGTCGGCGTGCACCGTCAGGTCCGACAGCGCGAACGTGGTGTACGACAGACCATGGCCGAAGGCGTAGCGCGGCGTCAGCGCTTTGGCTGAGAACCAGCGGTAGCCGACGTTGGCGCCCTCGATGTCGTAATCGATCGTGTCCTCGGGCTTCTGCGGCGGGTCGAAGCCCAGGCCCGGCACGTGCGGCCGCGGCAGTTGCGCGACATCGACCGGCCAGGTGACCGGCAGGCGTCCGGAGGGGTTGGCCTGGCCGGTCAGCAGGCGCGCGATGGCCTCGCCGCCGCGGATGCCCGGGTACCACGCCTGCAGGATCGCCGGCACGCGCTCGGCCCAGGGCAGCTCGACCGGGCCATTGGTCTGCAGCACCACCACCGTCCGCGGGTTGGCCGCCGCGACAGCTTCGATCAGCGCGTCCTGGCCGTCGGCCAGGCGCATGTCCGGCAGGTCCACCGACTCGGCCGACCACTGGGTCGCGAACACGATCGCCACGTCGGCTTCGCGCGCGAGCCGCGCCGCGGTAGCGCGGTCGCTACCGTCGGCGTAGTCCACGCGCGCCTGCGGCGCCGCTTCGCGCAAGGCCCGCAGCGGCGAGGACGGCTGGAACATCACCGGCCCAGGCCAGGTGGTCGGCTTCACGCCCGGCACGGCGTTGGGCCCGCGCGAGGTGCAGCCGACCATCGATGAGCCACCACCGGCGATCACGCCGCGGTCGGCATGGCCGCCGATCACCGCGATCCGGCGCACATCGGCGCCGAGCGGCAGCAGGTCGCCCGCATTGCGCAGCAACACCGCGCCTTCTTCGGCGGTGCGCTGCGCGACCGCGAAGCCGGCCGCGTCGAGTTCGGCATCGGGCGGCTGGCGCTGCGGCGGATGATCGAACGCGCCGACCGCGATCAGGCTGCGCAGGATGCGGTGGGCCATGTCGTCGACCCGCGCCTGCGGCACGACACCGGCATCGACCGCCATGCGCAGCGGGCGGTCGAAGTACACCGCCTTGTCGAACACCTCACCCGCAGATTGCTGGTCCAAGCCCGCGAGCGCCGCCTTCGACGCACTGTGCACCCCGCCCCAGTCGGACATCACGTAACCGGGGTACTTCCAATCGCGCTTGAGGACGTTGTTGAGCAGTTCGTCGTGCTCGCAACCATAGACGCCGTTGATGCGGTTGTAGCTGCACATCACCGAGCCGGGCGCGCCGATCTCCAGCGCAATGCGGAACGCGAGCAGGTCGGATTCGTGCATCGCGCGATCGCCGATCTGCGCGCTATGGAAATTGCGATGCGTCTCCATGTCGTTGAGCGCGTAGTGCTTCATCGTCGAAAGCACGTGCTGGGACTGCACGCCGCGGATCGACTCGCCGACCAACGTGCCGGCCAGGAGCGGATCCTCGCCTGCGTACTCGAAATTGCGCCCGTTGCGCGGATCGCGCTGCAGATTGACGCTGCCGGCCAACAGCACATTGAACCCCTGCCGCCACGCTTCGCGGCCCATCGTTTGGCCGCCCAGGAACGCGACCTCGCGGCTCCAGGTCGAGGCGGTCGCCGGCCCGGACGGCATCGCGGTGGCGTGATCGCCTTCGCGCGCGCCGCCGGGATTGGTCACGCCCAGGCCCGCATCGACGAGCCCCTGCGAGGGAATGCCCAGGCGCGGAATCGAGGCCACATAGCCGGCCGCGGTCAGCGCTTCGGTCGGCTTGTGCTCGCCGATCGCAAAGCGGCTGCGCAGTAACTGGAACTTCTCGTCCTGGGTCATCGCCGCGACCAGCAGCGCGGCGCGCGCATCCGGCGACTTGTCCGGATCCATCCACGGCATCGCAGTCGTTGAGTCCTGCGCCGTCAGCGCCGGGCCGGGAATGGCAATGGCCAGCGCGCACAGCAACGCGCGGCCGAGTCGGGGGGTCGTCATTGCGCCGATGTCTCCTCGTCTGGTGTGGCGGTCCCCGCGCGCATCGCGCAACGCGAGGACTTCAAAGGTGCGGTCTTGGCTCAGGGCGATGTCGGGATCTGCACGCGCACCTGCGCACCGGCACGCGCGATGCGCAGTTCGTTGCCCTGCCACTGCGCCGGATGGCCGTCGATGGTCGTCGGGCCAGGCACGTTCGGATACGGCCACTGCAGCACCAGGCCCCCGGGCGGCAGGCCGGCATCGGCATCGACGTCAAGCGCCAGCACGTCGTGCTCGCGCCGCAACCGGTAGCCGAGCTTGCCCTGTGGGGTGCGCATGCCGTGTAGCCGCACGCCGATGCCGTCGAACCAGTCGGCCGGCACGCCCGCCGCCAGCACGATGCTGTCGTCGACCTCGCGCACGTAGGCGAACATGTCCAGCGCCGAGCGCACGAAGTCCGAGCCCACCCAGGCATGCGGCAGGTCGCCGAGGAAGAATGGCTTACGCGGCGTCGGCGTGACGACCTCGCCCCACTGGTTCCACGCCAGCGGCGCGCGATGGCCGAAGAACCACTCGCGCACTTCATTGGCGCGCTCGCGCCAGCCCAGCCGCACGAACGCGGCGACGTTGCGCCACTCGTAGGGCGTGTAGTCCTTCCACGGCTTGCGGCCGTCGCGACGATCGGCGAACAGCGTCCAGTAGCGCTCGAAGGTGTTGACCAGCAGGTCCTCGGGCAGCCGCCCCTGCTCGCCGCCGGGCGCCAGCGCGATCGTCGTCGAGGTGGGATCGAAATCGCCCAGTTCGGCCGCGCCGGGGAGATAGTCGATGCCGTGCAGCCGGGCTGCGGCACGCAGCGAGGCATCGAGATCGGTGCGGAACTCGTCGCGCGCAGCAGTCATCCGGGCCACGTCCTCGGTTTTCCCCAGCGCCTGTGCGATCTCGACCGCGTCCTTGTAGCCGCGCAGCGCCCAGAAGTTGTCCCAGTACGAGTGCATCGGCTTGGCCGAATAGCCCTCGTGGCTGATCGAGACGGGCATCATGCCGTAGAAGGCCGCGTTGACCTTGCGGTTCTCCTCGGTGCGCTCGCTGGCGCGCAGCGTCTCCATGTAGTCGAACGCGCCGACCACATGCGGCCACATGCGCGCGAGGAAGGCGTCGTCGTGGGTGTAGCGCCAATACTCGGCGATGTTGAAGATCAGTTCGCCGTGGCTGTCGTTCTCGGGCACCGGATCGCTGCCGCGGTCATCCACGCAGCACGGCACCATGCCGTTGTCGAACTGGTACGGGGCATACCACTCGACGTAGTCCTTGACGACTTCGGGCCGGCCCATCCGCAGCAGCCCTTCGGAGATCATCGCGCCGTCGCGGATCCAGCTGCGCGCATACGAGCGTGTGCCCGGCTGCAGGCGCGGGCCAATGCGCGAGATCAGCATGTGCGCCAGCGAAGTGCGCAGCGTGTTCGCCAGATCGCGCCCCGCCTCGGGCACCTCGATGCCGACCTCGCCGAGCTTGCCATGCCAGATACGCGCCATCTCGTCCTGCCAGGCCTGCGGCTGCCACTGGTCGGCGGTGAGCGACGGCGCCGCGCCGGTCATCGGAATCAGCAGGTCGAACTCGCGCGCCTGGCCCGGCTCGAGCCGCACCCTGTAGACCAACGCGCCAGAGGCCAGCCCTTGCGCATCCTCGACCTCGGTGGTCGCCGGCAGCGCAGCGGCGGCCAGATGCTCGATGTCCATGCCGCTGTCGAAGGTCGTGGCGAACACCTGCTGCGCCGGCTCGCGCGCGAACACGCGCGGCACGCCGTCCACGCTGACCCGGTCGGGGGCGAGTGCCAGCGTGTGCAGCGGACTCACACCGCCGATGACATTGAGGAACTGCGTCGGCGGATTGACCTGCATCGGTCGCACCGCCAGCGCGAACTCGAAATCGCGCGGCTGGCGGCCCGAGTTGGTCAGCCGATAGCGGGCGACGAGCTGCGATGCCTCGGGCGTGCCGCGGGCAAAACCGGTCACGCGCAGCGACACCGCGTCGTGAGCCCAGTCCACGCTCGGAATCGGCAGATAGCCGTCCTGCAGCGATTGGGTGATCCGGGCATCGGCCCAGGTCACCAGGCCATCGCCGGCGCGGATGAAGGGCTCGATCGAAAAGCCACCGGCCGCAACCTCGATCGCGCCGTCCTCGCCGATCAGGCCCTGCTCGGTGCCGCCGTCCAGGCCCAGGATCGTCCAGTACGGCTGCTCACCGCTGAAACCGCGCGGAAACTGGCCCTTCGGACGCTCGGCCGCGACCGCCTCGAGGAAATCGTTGGGATGGTTCGAGACCGCGACCGGCTGCAGCGCCGCCTCGGCGAGCGCGAAGCCCTGCCCCGGACCGGCCCGCAGGTCGAGACCGACATAGCGGGCCTCCGACTCGGGCAACGACAACCAGTCCACGCCGCCATTGCCGCCGTCGACCTTGCGCACCTGCGTCCACTGCTCGCCGTCGGTCGACAGTGACACCGTGTAGTCGGCCGCATGGCGCCCGTCGAGCCACTGCAGCCGCAGCGCGCCGAACTCACGCACCTTGCCCAGATCCAACACCAGCTTCTGCGGTGCGGCGCCGGCCTCCCACGCGGTCGCGGCCTTGCCGTCGACCGCCTTGCCGGTGCCATCGGGCGTGGTCGTCGAGGCCGCACTGGCGGTCAGCGGCGAGTCGTCGTCGGCCGGCAACGGCTCGAAGGTCAACGTATCGAAGCACACGCTGCCCTTGCCGCCGGCATTGTTGTAGATCGTGAACTCGACCTTGTGGCTCGCACGCAGGGTCTTGTCCGGATCCGGTCCCCAGGCCTTGTCGATATGGCGCTTGCGGTACTGGATTTGCGTCCACTCGGTCGGAAAATCGTACTTGGGCCGGTTCACCCACCACACGTTGTCGCCGCTGGCGTCGATCAGCTTGAATTGCAGGTCGTTGGCCGGCGACTCGCCGCGCAGCCGAAAGCCGAAGCGATAGTTCTCCGGATAATCGAGCGGCAGTTCGCGCTGGATGCCGACGTGCCCGGACACCCCGTTGTAGTCGTAATCCAGGCACAGCGCGCCGCCATCATCGCCGTCGATCTTGCGCAGCGTACCGGTGACCTGGTTGGAGGTGACCACCGTCCAGGCCGACGGGTCCTCGAAGTCGTCGAGCACGCGGGCACCGGCATCGCCCGTCGCGGCGGCCTCGCTGCCCGGCGTCGGCGCCACGGAACAGGCCGCCAACGCGGCGATCAGCGCAGCAGTACCGGTGGCGCGCAGCGGCAGGACTGTGCGGGTGCGGCCACCGACGGCGGGGGCATCGCCGGCAGGCGTCATGTCGGTGTCGGCAGGCGCGCGGTCGGCGCGGGTGTCGAGGATCTTCATGCGGGGCGGTGCCTCCGTGGTTCGCGTGTTGCGGTGATCGGATCAGACGCGCGCGTGCGCGTGTCGCGGCGGCATCCACCTTGCGGATGCGCGGGACGCAGCCCTCCCTGACTGCTGGGGGACGTGCGGTGGATGGCGGCGAACGCGCGGCCGTGCCGCGCAAGCGCTCCCACATCCCAGATTGTTCCTCGGCCATCCATGGCGCGGCAGGGTCGGCTCCGGAAACTCCGGCCCGGCCAGTCCGGCCTCGCGCAGCACGCGAGGCGTTCGATCATGGCGCGAGGCAATGCCTCGCAAGCGCCCTGCTCTCACCCATGGCCGGGCGTTCGGGCGCATGCGAAGCAGTGCTTCGCAGGCATGCGCCCTCACCCCTTCACGCTGCCGAGCAGCAGGCCCTGGATGTAGTAGCGCTGCAGCGCGATGAACAGCACGAGCACCGGGATCACGGTGACGACCGCGCCGGCCATCATCATTTCCACGTCCTGGATGTGCTCGCGCGACAGCGCCGCCAGCGCCACCGGCAGCGTGTAGTTGCTCTGGTCGGTCAGCACGATCAGCGGCCACATGAAATCGTTCCAGGCGGCCATGAAGGTGAAGATCGTCAGCGTCACCAGCACCGGCTTGAGCATCGGCAGCACGATCTGGAAGAAGATCCGCAGCTCGCCGGCCCCGTCGATGCGCGCAGCCTCGAGCAGTTCGTCGGGGATCGAGCGCGCGTACTGGCGCACCAGGAAGATGCCGAACACCGTCGCCAGGCCCGGGATGATCACCGCACCGAAGCTGTTGACCAGGCCCATGCCCTTCATCATCAGAAACAGCGGCAGCATCGCGACCTGCGCGGGAATCACCAGCGCGGCCAGCAGCAACTGGAACAGCCGCTCGCGCCCGGCAAAGCGCAGTTTGGCGAAGGCGTAGCCGGCCATGGTGTTGATCAGCAGCGCGCCGAGCGTGATCGCGCCCGAGACCAGCAGGCTGTTGGTGAAGTAGCCCACCATGCCCCCGCGCAGCAGCAACTGTTCGTAGTTGGCCGTGGTCAGCGACGAAGGCAGCAACGGCGGCGGAAAGCTGCTGGCCTCACCGGTGGGCATGAACGAAACCGACAGCATCCACAGCAGCGGCGCCAGTGCGATCACCGCCAGCACGACCAGGCCACCATTGACCAGCCAGCCCGACCAGCGCGACGCGCCGACTTCGCGTTGCACTGCGCTCATACCATCTCCTTGCGCCGGCCGGCGCGCAGCAACAGCGTGGTCACGCCCAGGATGATCAGAAACAGCATGAAGGCCACCGCCGAGGCGCGGCCCAGGTTCCACCACATGAAGCCTTCTTCGTACATGAAGTACAGCACGCTGACCGTACTCTGCAGCGGATCGCCGCGCGTCATCACGTAGGGTTCTGCGAACAGCTGGAAGTAGCCCGAGACCGTGATCACCGCCACCACCAGCAGCACCGGCCCCAGCATCGGCAGCGTCACGTGGACAAACTGCTTCCAGCGCGATGCGCCGTCGATGCGCGCCGCCTCGTACAGATCTTCGGGAATCGCCGCCAGCCCGGCGACGAAGATCACCATGTTGTAGCCGAAGTTCTTCCACACCGCGAACAGAATGATCGTCGGCATCGCCCAGGTCGGATCGCCCAGCCAGTCGATCGGCGCAATGCCGACATGGCCGAGCGCCCAGTTCACCAGGCCGTAGCTGGTATGGAACAGATAACGCCAGATCACCGCGACCGCGACCAGCGTGGTCACCACCGGCGCAAACAGCGCGGTGCGAAACAGGCCCTTGAAGCGCGCGACCTTGGCATTGAGCAGCAGCGCCGCACCCAGCGACACCGCGATCGACAGCGGCACGCCGATGACGACGAAGTACGCGGTATTGCCCAGCGATTTCCAGAACAGCGGCGTCTGCAGCAGATCCAGATAATTGCCCAGCGCGACGAAGCGCAGGTTCGAAGTATCCGACAGCGCATAGAGATCGAAATCGGTCAGGCTCAGCAGCAGCGCCGAGGCCACCGGGATCCCGAAGAACACCCCGAGCAGGATCAGCGCCGGCCCGGCGAACACCCAGCCTGCGGTACTAGCGCGCATCGGTGGACTCCGCGCCCGCGTGCGTTGAGGCGTCCGCTTTCGCCGCCTGCGCGCGCACCCAACGCCGCTTCTCGAGCAGCGTGTCCACACGTGCGTCCAGCGCCTGCAGCGCCTGGTCCTGCGGCATGCCGCCCCGTACCACGCGCTCACTGGCCAATCGCATCTCCTGCACGATCCGCTCCCATTCGAGGACCTTCGGCGTGGGCCGCACGCGTTCGAGTTGTTCGCGGAACGCCAGCGCCTCCTCCCCGTACTGCATCTCACCCGATGCCCAGGTGCTGCGTCGCGGCGGCAGGTTGCCGATCATCTGGTAGAACCGCGCCTGGATGTCGGGCCGCGACAGGAACTCGACCAGTTGCCAGATCGCCTCCTTGTTGGGCGAATCGCGGAACATCACCAGCGACGTGCCACCGGCAATGCCCACGCCCGGACCATCGGGCCCGGGCAGCGGCGCGGTCGCCCACTTGTCCTGCAACTCGGCCGGAAGCCGCGTGCGGAACTCGCGGATGTTCCAGGGGCCCGACACGTAGAAGGTGAAAAAGCCGCGGCCGAACTCGTCCCAGACATTGGAGATCTGCGTCTCCGACATCCGCGGTGCCCAGCCTTGCTCGAACATGTTGGCGTAGAAACCCAGTGCCCGGCGGAAACCCGGACTCTGGAAATTACCGCGGCCGTCGTCGTCGCGCAGCAATGGATCGCCCTGCTGCAGGCCGAACGACAACAACTGCTCGAACTCGTTGAGCGGCAGCATCACCGCATAGCGCGAAGGCCCGACATGGCGCTTGACCGCCGCCATTGCCGCTTCCCACTCGGCCCAGGTCTGCGGGAAACGCGTCACACCGGCCGCCTCGAGCAGGTCGCGGCGATAGAACACCAACCGCGTGTCGACATACCACGGCACGCCGAGCAGCGTGCCGTCGACGACATTGGTGTCCCAGATGCCGGGGAAGTAATCCGCCTGGTCGATCGTTGCCGAGGCGTCGACCCGCGATTGCAGCGGCTCGAGCGCGCCGAGCACCGCAAACTCCGGCACCCAGGTGTTGCCGAGCTGGCACAGATCGGGCAGCGCGTCGGCGGCATAGGCGGTGAGCAGCTTCTCGTGCGCCGAGGTCCATGGGATCTGCTGGATCTGCACCCGGATGCCGGGATGCTGGTCCTCGAACTCGCGCACCAATTCAGCGACGACCTCGGCCTCTCGGCCCATCGCCCAGAACCGGATCACGGTCTCGTCGGACCGCCGCGCGCAACCGGCCAAGACCAGCACCAGTGCGCACAACAGCCAGGCACGGCGGATCACGGTCGTCATGCCCGTCCTGCCCGTGCACGCCACGCGCGGCGCCCGACGCGACTCACTCGACCGGCACCGGGTCGGACGCGCGCGCGGGCGCGGGCGCCGGCGCCGGCGCATCGCGCGGCGGCGTCTGATTGGCACCGCGCGACTCGGCGATGCCGACTGCACGCGCAGTCGCCGCATCGGCATCCGGCGGCCCGGAGTCCTTCGGCTCGTCCTCGCCAGCGAGCCAGCCACCGGTGAACCCTGCCCGCTCCAGACCGGCGCGGATGTAGGGGTTCTTCTTCATCACGTTCCAGACGAAGTCATTGCGGTAGTTGGCGATCATCGCCAGGATCGGGCCCTGGTCGATGGCGATGTAGTCGCTGGCCACCCACCCCTTGCCCGGCACGATGCGGCCGGTCTTCAGCGGCACGTCCTCGTAATTGAAGCTCGGGTTGAACGCGTCCAGGAAGCCATAGCTCGAGTACAGGAAGTCGCCGTAGCGGCCGTGCATTTCCTCGGTCGCCGGGATCACGATCTCGGGCGCGAACGCGATCGAGGCGATCGCTGCGGTCGGCGCGATCGTACCGTCGTCGAACGCGCCGTCCAGGCCTGCGCCGCGTGCGCTGTAGTGGCGGAACTCGCGCTGCTCGCCGTTGTAGTCCTGATCGGTACGCTGCGGCCCGTCGCTGGCGGTCAGACCCCAGACATTCTCGCCGTAGTCCTTCCAACCCATCGGATTGTCGATCGCATACTGGCGCTGCGCATAGGTCGCGCGGCGGCTGTTCTCGAAGTAATCAATGCCGCGACGGCGCATGTAGTCGTCGCGGATGCCGCGGAAGTCGACCCAGACATGGCTGTACTGATGACCGAAGTGCGGCGCGAAGCTCAGGTACTCCTGGCCGCGGAACACGCCCCACAGCCGATCATAGGTACGCGTCCACACCTCCCATGCCTCCGGACCGACCGGATGCGTCGGCGAGCCGAGCGCGAGGATGTACACGAGCATCGCTTCGTCGTAGCCGGTCCAGTCGTGCTCGATGAAGCCGCTCTCGGGGTACCAGCCCATCGAGATCAGCGGCTTGCGCTGCTGCAGGAACGGCCAGCGCACATTGCGGTAGAGCTGGTCGGCGAGCTTGCGGATCTCGGCTTCGCGCGGATCGTCACGGTCGTAGTAGGACTGCGCGAACAGCACGCCCATCATCATCAGGCCGGTGTCGACGCTCGACAGTTCCACCCACGGCTCGACCCGGTGGCCCTTGTCCATGTCGATGAAGTGATAGAAGAAGCCCTGGTGGCCCCCGGTACCGGTGGCCTGCGGCCCCATCTTCACGTCGCGGAAGAACCGCAACGTGGTCAGCGTGCGGTCAACCGCCTGCGTGCGGCTGACCCAGCCGCGCTCGATGCCGATCGGATACGCCGTCAGCGCATAGCCGACCGCGGCGACGCTGGAGAACGGCCGCGACGGGAAGCGATCGGGCGTCAGGCCGTTGACCTCGTTCGTGGTGTCCCAGAAAAACTGGAACGTCCGCCGCTCGATATCGGCGAACAGCGGCGGCAGCTCGGGCGGTCCTTTTTCTTCGGGTTCGGGCTCAGGTTCGGGCACCTGCGCGATGGGTCCCGGCTTGGGCGGCGGTACCGCCGGTTCGGCGGGCTCCTGCTTGCCGCAACCGGCCAGGAACAGGGCCGCAAGCGCGACGAGAAGCAGGAGTGAGAACGCACGGAGACGGGATCGCATCGTGAAGGAAACCTCGCGGTGAAATCGTTTTCAGGGTGAAGTATAAAACTGCCGGTCTCCCGAGGGGGACCGGCAGCGGGGGTTACCAGTTGATACCGAACGTCAGCTTGAACGTACGCGGCGGGAACGCAGTGGCGTAGCTGTCCGGGTTGCGCCGGCCAAAGTTCTCATTGGGGCGTGCAACGCTACCCGGCACGCTCGGGTTGCGGCCATCGCCACGGAAGTCGATGTAGTCGGTCCAGTTGTACCAGTTGAAGACGTTCAGCACGTCGGCGCGCACACGGAGCTTGATGTCCGTACCGGTATCCCACTCCTTCTGCAGTGCGACATCGAACTGTTTGAAGCCTACGCTGGTATCCGGGTAGTACGAATCGAAGAAGCAATTGTAGGTATCAATGCTCACGCAGTTCAGCGATTCTCGCGCCGCCGGAGACGAAATCTCGAACTTGCCGGAGAGCGTCAGCCCCCAGCCGATATCGTAGATGCCGGTGGTGACCAGCCTGTGCCGCGGAATCCCAATGGCGCGAGTGAATGCCACATCGTCGAGATCACGATAATCGAACGAGAACGTGTCGCTGTTGTTGCGGTTCTCCTTCGCATCGCTGTAGGTGTACGCAATCGTTGCACCCCAGCCCGAGTCGCTGGTGAAAGGCTTGTCGAGCGACAGCAGAACGGAATTAAGACGAGTCTCGACAGCATTGCGACCGATCAACAAACGGCCGAATCCGGGCAAGTTCGCCGGCGGTATCCCACCGAAGGTCCGGCCCGGCTCGTAGAACGAACCGTCGTCGCGCCGATTGCCGGCGGTGAACAGAATGCCGTCATGGCTGAGCACATGGAGCAGCGTCACCGAGGAGTTCCAGGTATTGCCCGCGATGTCGAAAGCATTGCGGACACCCAGGCTGAATTGATCCGAATACGGCGTCTTGAGATCGTTGTCGATCAGGAATACTTCACTGCCGACATTCGGATTCGCCGCAGCCAACTCATCGAGCCGCGCCTGATCGAAATAGCTCGGATCCCAGGTCAGACAGCTTTGCGGCGAAGACGTAGAGCAGTCGTGGCCGGGCTGGGAAAATTGATAGGTATAGCGCTGGAACGCAAGACCGTACTGCTCGCGAGCCAAGAAGTCGAACTGGTTCCGATTGTACGACCGGCCTGCGCCACCAAACAGTACGAACGACTCATCGCCACTGAAGTCGTACGAAAACCCGACGCGCGGCTGGAAGTTCCCCTTGTCCGACTTCCGGTTGCTTCCGGTACTGACAAACTGCCGGTAATCATAGTCAACACCGGGTGCATTGAGGCCTGGCGACGCCTCCAGCGCATCCACGACCGCCTGAGGCGTGACATGATTTTCGTAGCTCGGCGTCTCCTCGTAATCCCAACGCACACCGACGTTCACAGTCAACCTGTCAGTGACGTCCCAGTCGTCTTGAATGTAAAGGCCCAACTGCTTGTTGTCCGAGCGCACCGGCTGCGCATTGCCCAGGCCAGATGCGGTGAACTGCACCTGATAGGGCACATCGATGTTGCGACTGAGGTCGAAGTAGTACTGCGGATTTGGAGGACTGCGCTGCAGCGCGCTGATCTCGACGTCCTTGTACTTGATGCCGGCCTTGATCGTGTGGCCTTCGAAGCCGAACCAGGTGAAATCATTCTGAAATCCGAGTCCCTTCTGGCCCTTATCCTGCTGATCGGCGCCGCCGCCAATGTTGAGGATAGCGCTCATATTCGGGTTATTGGTGGTCTCCTGCCCCTCTGCGGGAATCAGCAACCGGCGTCCGGGCGCGACAGTAAGAGGCAACGGCCCGTAGCTCGCATCCTCGAATGTGATATGCGCATCGTTGAGCCAGTTCTCGCCGCTGTACTGGTAGCGCAGGTCAAGACGAGTCTCCTTACCCGCACGTGTGGTACCGAACTGGTAGGTATTGATACCGTCCACGCCGACAACATCGTCTTCCTCACGGTACTTTGCGGTCAGCTCGACAAGATGAGCGTCTCCAGGCGTCCAACTCAACTTGCCGAAGAACAGATCCTCCTTGAACGGAGACCCGGTAGTGGCGAGTGCTTCCTCACGGTAGGGCGACGGCAGCGCATCGATGGCGATATTGCGGCCGGGGGTGATCGAGGCAACCCGATCGATTTCCTTCGCCTCGTACGTCACGAAGTAATGCAGACGATCCATGATGATCGGGCCGCCGATGGCAACGCCGTAGTGCTCGGTTCCCGAACGCACCTTGTCACGACCACGATAGTTCTCATCGGCCGTCTTGGCCCGGAAGTCTTGGGCGGTGTTATCCCAAAAGAATTGCCCCTCGAACTCGTTGGTACCTGACTTCGTTACAGCCGTGATGCCAGCGCTCGACAACTGGTCGTATTCGGCCTTGTAGTTAGAGTTGACGACTTTGTACTCGGCAATGCCAAGCTGAGGAAACGGATTGCCGGGCGTCGAATCCTGTCCGGTGATTCCCCCTTTAAGCACGTAATCCTTCTGCCCGACGCCATCAATGAAAACATTGACGGCATTGGAGATCTGCGCGCCGCTGCGGATCGACGCGCCGGTCGGCGAGTTGCTGACGCTCACACCGGGCACAATGTCGGCGAACGAGAGAAAGTTACGGGAGTTCTGGGGCAGCGAATCGATCTGCTTCTGCGACACATAGGTCGCCACTTCCGAGGTCTTCGTCTCCACCAATGCTTCCGCAGTCACTCGGACCGCATCCAGATTGGTCGCCTCACCCGCGGTCGCCGTCTCGGCAACACCGCCCACACCCAGGTTCAGTGTGGCGGTCTGGCCGACGGCCACGGTCACGTTCTGCGAGCTGCTCTGCCCATTGGCCTCGACCTGCAGCCGGTAGGTGCCCGGCGGCAGGCCGGCGAGGTTGTAGCTGCCGTTGGCGCCGACCGCGACGCTGCGGGTCAGGCCGGTCGCGGTGTTGATCGCGGTCACGCGCGCGTCGCTTGCCGGCGCCGAATCGACCGTCACCTGGCCGCGGATGGTCGCCGCGGTGGACTGTGCCAGCACAACCGGCGCGGTCATCGACAGGCAACCTGTCAATGCGATGCTGAGAAGGGAACGCGAGATCAGGCGCGAGCGTTGGCGAAGGGGTTTCATCTGGGATTCTCGAAGAAAGGATCGGGGGATTCGGATAGCGGAAACCAAAAGACGGGGCGATGGCCGGGCGCGGTCACGCGCGGGGCGCGCACGGCCCTCACCCGGACAGGAGATGGCCGGGCAGGTCTTGTGCGGACGTGCGGATCGTCATCGGCCCCCCTCCCAAGGTGCCTTGCATGGCGCGGCGGTCATTGCGGCGACCGGCTGCCGCATGAGTCGCGGACCACCAGCACGGGACGCAGCAGCGCGTCGTCGCCGGGCGGCGCGCCATCGACATGCGCCTCCAGAGCCACGAGCGCCTTGAGCGCGCGCGCGCCGAGTTCAGCGATGTCGACGCGCATCGTCGTTAGCGCCGGGTGAACGTAGCGTGCAAGCGGGATATCGTCGAAACCAACAACTGCGACCTCGTCGGGTGTGCGGACGCCGCCCCGTCCCAGCGCGTACAGGCAACCGATCGCCATCATGTCGTTGGCCGCAAACACCGCGTCGGGGCGTGCGTCCATCGCCAGCAACGCCTCGCCGGCCCGGTGTCCGGAGTCCTCGTCGAACTGGCCCTTCAGCTCCCAGGGCGCGTGGCCGAGGTCGGCCGCGGCCAGGCCGTCGCGATAGCCCCGCAGACGCTCGCGCGCATCGTCGTTGTCGTCGGGGCCGGTGATGAAGGCGATGCGGCGGTGCCCCGCGGCGGCCAGATGGCGGACCATCTCGCGGGCGCCACCATAGTTGTCGATGCCGATCGAGCGGTAGGCGCTCTCGCCCGCGGCGTTCATCAGCACCAGCGGCAGGCTGACGTCGACATTGCGCTCCAGGAACTCCGCGTCGTGCACGTACGGCGACATCAGCAGCAGTCCGTCGACACGGCCGCGCATCGCCCGCAGCGCCGCGCCCTGCGCCTCGGGGTTGCCGTGGTAGCTCGACACCAGCAGGTGCAGTGCCCGCGTGCGCGCGACCTGATCGACACCGCGCATCAGCTCGGAGAAGAACTCGCCGTGCAGGTCGGGCAGCACCACGCCGACGGTCTGCGTGCGCCGGCTGCTCAGGCTGCGCGCGGCGTGGTGCGGGCTGTAGCGCAACTGGGCCGCCGCCTCGGCCACCCGCCGACGCACCGCCTCGGCCACGTTCTGATGACCGTTGAGGGCGCGCGACACAGTGGCCACCGACACGTTGGCGGCCTTCGCGACGTCCTTGATGGTGACGCTCATCCCCACTCCGCTATGCGCGATTGCCGCGGAATGTAAGCGTTTTCATCGGCCCGTGTAATGCTGCAACGCAACAGATGCACGGCGCGCGGCGGATGCGTGACGACGCGTGGCCTGTCTCCTGTTCGTGCGTTTCTTGGCCTCGACACCCGAGCGCCACGACCTGCGATCGCCCATGGGACATCGGGACGCTGGACATGGCCGGGGCGCTGCGCGTACCCTGTTGCCCAGCAACCCCGGCCCCGTTCCGCCGCGGCGGCGCGTCGCTCCAGACGCCAGCCCGCCCGCGGTCGTCGCACCGGTCCGGGTCCGACGCCTTCCGATCTCCGCGCCTGTCAGCTGCAGACGCGCTTCGCGCTTGGCGTACGGTCCGAAGACGTCCTCGCAGCACCGTTGTCCCTATCGCGCCGGCCGATGCCGCGCACCCGATCGGACCCGCGCCGCAGTGGCCGCCGTCCTGTCGCCACGCCCTGCCAATGATGCCTCGCCAGTGATCCCGCTCCCGAGCGACCCGATGGGGCCGCGCCCCGAATGAGCCAGCCCGAGACCGCGCCCGCGGCCCCCGGCCCCTCGCCCCAGCAGCAGGAAATGCCGCTGGCGCTGGTGCATGGCCAGCCGGTGCTCCAGATTCCCCAGGATCTGTACATCCCGCCGGACGCGCTCGAGGTGATCCTGGAGGCCTTCGAAGGGCCGCTCGACCTGCTGCTGTACCTGATCCGTCGCCAGAACCTCGACATCCTCGACATCCCGGTGGCCGAGATCACCCAGCAGTACGTCGACTACATCGGCGTGATGCAGGAGCTGCGTTTCGAGCTGGCCGCCGAGTACCTGGTCATGGCCGCGATCCTGGCGGAGATCAAATCGCGGATGCTGTTGCCGCGGCCGGCAGTCGAGGAAGGCGACGAGGGCGACCCGCGCGCCGAGCTGGTGCGCCGGCTGCAGGAGTACGAACGCTTCAAGCAGGCGGCCGAGGACATCGACCGCCTGCCGCGACAGGACCGCGATACCACGCCGGCACAGGTCGCGCTGCCCGAGCGCCCGGTCAACCGCGAGCCGCCGCAGGTGGAACTGCGCGAAATGCTGCTGGCCCTGCACGACGTGCTCAAGCGCGCCGAGTTGTTCACCGGGCATGCGATCCGGCGCGAGGCGCTGAGCGTGCGCCAGCGCATGGGCGAGGTGCTGACCCGGCTGGCCGGCGGCGCGTTCCACCGCTTCGAATCGTTGTTCGAGCCCGAGGAAGGCCGGCTGGGCGTCGTGGTGACGTTCCTGTCGATCCTCGAGCTCACCAAGGAACGCCTGCTCGACATCGTGCAGGACGCGCCGCTGGCGCCGATCTACATCAAGTCGCTGGCCAGTGCCGACGGCGAGGCACCGCCGACGCGCTTTTCCAGCGAGTTCGACGACGACGTCCCCGACCCGCCCCAATCCTGACCCTTTCCGGATCCCACGACCGTCCCGATGGACCAGACCCTGATCAACCGCATCGTCGAGGCCGCCCTGCTCGCCTCCACGCAGCCGCTGACCGTCGCCCAGCTCGGCGCGCTGTTCACGCTCGACGAGGCGCCGCCCGACGACAGCCTGAAACAGGCCCTGGCCGAGTTGCAGGCGGCCTGCGCCGAGCGCGGCGTCGAGCTGGTGGAGTTGGCCTCGGGTTGGCGCTACCAGGTCAAGCACGACGTCCACGGCTGGGTGGCGCGGCTGTGGAGCGAGCGGCAGACCAAATACACCCGCGCCACGCTCGAGACACTGGCGCTGATCGCCTACCGCCAGCCGATCACGCGCGGCGAGATCGAGCAGGTCCGCGGCGTGGCCACCAACAGCAACATCATCAAGGCACTCGAGGAGCGCGAGTGGATCCGCGTCGTCGGCCACCGCGACATGCCTGGCCGCCCCGAGCTGCTGGGCACCACCAAGGCCTTTCTCGATTACTTCGGCCTCAAGCGGCTCGACGAATTGCCGCCGCTGTCCGAGCTCAAGGATTTCGCCGAGCTCGACCCGCAACTGCGCCTGGCCGGCGCCGAGAGCGACAGCGATGAGGGCGCGCGCGACATCGGCGGCATCGCCGGGCATGACGACGCGCCCACCCCCGCCTCCACCGACGAGGCCGACGCCGACAGCGCCACACCGCACGAGGCGTCGGACGCCACACCCGACCCAATGGACGAGGCCCCGGTCTCGTCGCAAGACGCACCGCAAGACCTTCCGCCGGACGCCCCGTCCGACGCCACACCTTCCACGATTCCCGACGAAGACCCCGCCCTCGCCGCAGACGGCGACAGCGACCGGAGCCCCACATGACGCAGCAACGCAACACCGAAAAACCCGCCCGCACCCTGTCGCTCAAGCGCGGCGAGACGCCCGCCGCCGAAGCCGCACCGCGCCTGGAAGAACGCCTGCACAAGGTGCTCGCGCAGGCCGGGCTGGGCTCGCGCCGCGCACTCGAACAGCGCATCGCCGACGGCCTGGTCAAGGTCAACGGCGAGGTCGCGCAGACCGGCATGTCGATCAAGGGCGGCGACCGCATCGAGCTCGACGGCAAGGTCTTCGTCGCCAGCGCGCTGACCGAGCCGGCGCGCGTGCTGATCTACAACAAGCCCGAGGGCGAAGTCACCACGCGCGAAGACCCTGAAGGCCGGCCGACGATCTTCGATGCCCTGCCCGCACTGAAGGGGGCACGCTGGATCGCGATTGGCCGCCTGGACATCAACACCACCGGCCTGCTGCTGCTCACCACCGACGGCGAGCTCGCCAACGCGATGATGCACCCCTCCTACGAGGTCGAGCGCGAGTACGTGTGCCGCGTGCGCGCGCCCGAGGGCGAGGACACGGTGTCGGAAAAGATCGTCGACCGGCTGCGCCGCGGCGTCGCGCTCGAGGACGGGCCGGCGAAGTTCGACGAGATCGAGCGCATCGGCGGTACCGAATCGCACGACTGGTTCCAGGTGCTGCTCAAGGAAGGCCGCAACCGCGAGGTCCGCCGGCTGTGGGAATCGCAGGGCTGCCAGGTCAGCCGGCTCAAGCGCGTGCGCTACGGCCAGGTCGTGCTGCCGCAGCCGCTGCTGCGCGGCCAGTCGCAGGAACTGCCCGACGCGCAGGTCGAGGCGCTGCGCAAGGAGCTCAAGCTCGAGGAAGGCCCGCCGCCGGCACTGACGCTGCAACCGGTGATCGGCCAGCGCAAGGCCGCCAAGTCGACCGTGCACCTGGGCAAGGGCGGCGCCGGCAAGGCCTACGTCAACGGCCACACCAGCGGCGCCGACGAAGGGCGCGAGCTGCGCCGGTTCGACCACGTGCGCGAGGACCGCGGTCGTGGCCGCGGCGGCCCACGCAAGCCGCACGGCGGCCTGACTGTCAGCGGCGATGCCGCCGCCAAGCAGTCGCAGAAGCCGTTCAAGCAGCGCAAGGACAAGGGCGCGCGCGCGCTGCCCGAGGGCAACCCCGCCGCGTTCCGCACCTGGTACGTGCCCGATGGCGTGGAGACCGGCCCCAGCGGCCATCGCAACGCCGACGGCCGTGGCCCCAAGAAGCCCTACGGCGGTGCCGGCGCGAAGAAGCGCGGCCCCGGCGGTCCGGGCGGACAGGGTCCGCGCGGCGGCGGCCAGGGTCCCTGGTCCTCCAAGCCGGCCGGTGCCGGCGCAGGCCGGCCGCGCGCGCCATATGGCCACCCCGACAGCGCCCCGACGTTCCCGTCCGACCACGCCAACCCCGGCAGCTTCAACCCCAACGCCGGCCCGCGCGGCCCGCGGCCGGGCGGCAACCGCGGCCCGAAGGGCGCCGGCGCCCGGGGGCCGGGTGGCGGCAATCGCGGGCCGGGTGGACCGGGCGGTGGCCGCGGCCCCGGCGGTCGTCCGCCCGGCGGCGGCAACCGCGGTCCGCGCGGTGGCGGTCGCTGAGGCCAGTCGCCAACATCGTGTCGAGCACGGGGCCTTCGGGCCCCGTGTCGTGTCCGAGCATCGGGTCAACGTCAGTAACCAACGCGCCATAGGCGTGCGTGTCGCCCTCCCCCGCTTGCGGGGCATTGCGCCCTTTCCGGGTGGGGGTTGGGACGGGGGGCCAGCTTTCCAGGCAAAGCCCGTGCCCCCAGCGCGCCGGCCTCCCCGCTCGCGGGGGAGGCGAAGGGCGCGTACGACTCCCGCGTGCAATCGAGGCCCCCTACCGCCCGCACGCGATCAATACCCTCCCTGCGCACGCAATCGAAGTCCTCCCCCGCTTGCGGGGGAGGGTTGGGGTGGGGGCAGCTTTCCAGGCAAAGCCCCCGCCCCCTCCCGACGCGCGTTGCGCGTAGGCCTCCCCCGCGTACGGGGGAGGCGAAGAGCGCCGGGCATTCACGCTAGAAGCCTCCTGCCATCTCCTCAACTTGCGTGGCATCGCCTTCTTAACGGGCGCTCGCGAAGGTCAGGCGTCGAGAATCTCGAAGCGGTCGGCGTCGAGCATCGCCGGGAAGCGTTCGCGATGCGCGGCCAGTTCCGAGGCCAGCAGCGTCGTGGTCGAAACGACTTCGGCGTCCGTGCATTCGCTCAGCGGGGTGCCAAGGAAATCGAGCACGGCGCTGTTGCCGCTGTAGTCCAGACCGTTGCCGTCGCGGCCGACGCGGTTGACGCCCACCACGTAGCACAGGTTCTCGATCGCACGTGCACGCAGCAGCGTCTTCCACGCATAAGCACGCGCCGCCGGCCAGTTCGCCACGAACAACTGCAGGTCGAAGTCCAGTTGTCCCGGGCGCTCGACATCGAAGCGGTTACGGCAGAACACCGGAAAGCGCAGGTCGTAGCAAACCTGCGGATTGATCCGCCAACCTTTGAGTTCGACCGTCAGCCGCGCCCGGCCCGGCGCGTAGCGCTTGTGCTCGTTGGCGTAGCGGAACAGGTGCCGCTTGTCGTACCACTGCAGTTCGCCATCGGGCGTGGCCCAGAGCATGCGGTTGTAGACGCCGTCGCCGTCGCGCAGTTGCACGCTGCCGGTCACGGCCGCATCGAGCGCGACCGCCTGCGCGCGCATCCAGGCCACGGTGGGCCCGTCCATGTCCTCGGCCCGTTCGATCGCGTCGTTGCTGAAGCCGCTGGTGAAGGTCTCGGGCAGCACCACCAGATCGCTGATACCGCGCAATGGCGCAATCAGGCCGCCGTAGTAATCGCGATTGGCCTCCGGATCGTGCCAGATCGTGGCGCCCTGGACGATGGAAACGCGGAGGTTATGCATGGTGCGGCCTTGTCGACGACCGCGACGCGGCCGGACTCCCGATTCTCGTCCGCGACGCCCGCCGACTCAAGCCAGGCGCTGCCGGCGCCTGCGATCACTCAGGCGCGGCGACGCGCAGTGGCTGCTCGGCCCAGCGCTCGACCGAGCCGTCGCGACCGACGATCTCCAGCCCCAGCCAGTACAGGCCCGGCGGCCGGTCGCGCAGATCCAGCGTCGCGGTGAAGGCGATGTCCGGCTGCCCGGGATCGCGCGAGCGGCCCCGCAGGAAGCCGCCGACGAACGCGTTGCGCAGCCCATAGCGGGCGGTGGCGACGGGCGCCCCATCCAGGGTCACGACGACCGATTCGACACCGGTCACGTCCTTGATTGCCCAGCCGGACACCTCGACCTGCCCCGCCACGCGCGCGCCCGGTGTCGGCGCATCGACATGCGCCACGACCGGCGTCACGCACGCGGCATCCGGCACGGCGTCGCGATCGAGACGCAGCAGCAGGAACCGCTGCCCACCGCGATCGACGTTGACCACGCGCGATACCGGCAGGCTGCCCAGCCGCGCGCACAGCTGCTGGTAGCGCTCGAGCAGCGCGCTGAACTTCACGTCGGTCGCGCCGACCACCACCAGCGCCGGCCGCCCCCCCAAATCGGCGCGATCGTCGAGCTGCAGCCCCCACAGCTGCAGCTGCGGCGCGCGGCCGTGATGGCGGTTGAGCGGATGATCGAGCACGCGGATGTCCGGATCGCCCAGCGCGAAGCCGAGTTCGGCACCGATCTTGAAGTTGTCGGCGACCAGCACCGTGTCGTCGGGCATGTCGGCGCGCATCTCGCGCACCGCATCGGCCAGCTGGTCCCAGCCGGCGAAGTTCGACGGATACCACTTCAGCGCGGTGGCGCGCTCGCGCATCTGCGGCGACGACACCGCGACGTAGTAGCCATTGACCAGCAGAAACCCGGCGACCAGCGTGACCCAGGTCAGCGTCCGCAACCAGCGCGGCCAGCCGACCAGCACGAAGCCGGCCAGCGGCAACAACGCCAGATAGCCCGGCAGCGGCCAGTGGAAGCTGACGCGCTCGGTATCGGCGACGAAGCCCAGCGCGAAGAACCCCACGACGATCAACACGCCGCACAGCGCAAGAAACCGCGCGGCGTCGTCTGGCATGCGGCGCATGCGCCAGGCCGCGAGTGCGAGCACCGCGAACACCAGCGGCGTCACCAACCCCGCCTGGATCACCAGAAACTGCCAGCCGTCGAGGTGGAACGCCCACGGGTGACGGTCGACCATCTGGAAGCGCAGCCCGGCCTCGGCGTTGGCCAGATTCCAGGCCAGCAACGGCCCCCAGGCCGCGGCGCCGAACGCGATCGCGATCCACACCCGCGGGTCGCGCAGGGCCAGACGGCCGGACGGGAGCGATGCCAGCGCGACGATGCCCACGGCGATCACCGCGATGAAGCGGTAATGGCTCAACGCGCCCAGCGCCAGGCCGAGTGCAAGCAACAGCGACGCGCCGTAGGTCACCCCCCGCAGCAGCCGCGTGCCGGCGTCCAGGCACAACACCGTCGCCAGCGCCAGCACCGCATCGGGCAACGCCATCACGCCCAGCGAGCCCAGCAGCGGCAGCAGCAATGCCAGACAGCCAGTGGTCCAGGCCGCATCGGCGTCGAACTCACGCGCGGTCAGGCGCACCAGCAACCACGGCACCAGCGCCGAGATCGCGACAAATGGCAGCCGCACTGCCAGCAGCCCATCGCCGAACAGCGCGGTACCCAAGCGGATCAGCCAGGCGGTCAGCCCCGGCAGATCCGAGTACGCCCAGGCCAGACGCTGGCCCTCCAGCCAATAGAACGCCTCGTCGACGAACAGCGGCAAGCGCATCGCGATGCCCAGCTTCAGCGCGACGACCAGCACCCACAGCGCAACGAACACCGTGCGCATTTCGATCCGCCGCATTGAACCCGACCTCGCTACACTCGGAAAAGAACGTCGCAGGGAAGACCGCGCATGCCCGATCCGTCCACGACCCGCGCCATGCTAACCGACGCACAGCGCAACGCCCTGTCGTCGGCACGCGCCCAGGTCAATCGTCTGGTGCTCGGCAAAGAGACCGCGGTCACCATGACCTTCGTCGCATTGCTCGCCGATGGCCACCTGCTGATCGAGGACCTGCCCGGCCTGGGCAAGACCACGCTCGCGCACGCGATCGCCGCGACCGTCGGGCTGGGATTCCAGCGCGTGCAGTTCACCTCCGACCTGTTGCCATCCGATGTCGTCGGCGTCTCGGTCTACGACGGCGCCGCGCGGCGCTTCGAGTTCCACGGCGGCCCGGTGTTCACGAACGTGCTGCTGGCCGATGAGATCAACCGCGCGCCACCGCGCACACAGAGCGCGCTGCTCGAGGCGATGGCCGAGCACCAGGTCACCGTCGACGGCACCACGCACGCCCTGCCCGACCCGTTCTTCGTCATCGCCACGCAGAATCCAGTGGACCTGTCGGGCACCTATCCCTTGCCCGACTCGCAGCTCGACCGGTTCTTGATGCGGCTCAACCTCGGCTATCCCGACCGCGACGCCGAGCGCGCGCTACTCGCCGGCGAGGACCGGCGCGTCCTGATCGCCGGCACGCTGCCGCAACTGGGGGAAGCCGACCTGCATCAGATGCGTGCCGCCGCCACCGCCGTCCACGCCAGCCCTGCGCTGATCGACTACGTGCAGGCGCTGCTCGCGCGCAGCCGCCACCACCCCGGCGTCCGTGTCGGCCTGTCGCCGCGCGCCGGGCTGGCCCTGCTGCGCGCGGCACGCGCACTGGCCTTGCTGGAAGACCGCACGCACGCCTTGCCCGACGATGTGCAGCGGCTGTTTCCGTTGATCGCCGCGCACCGGCTGGTCGCCGACGACGCCGGCGACGGCGATGCGCTGGCGACCGGCATCCTGCAGGCCGTGCCGGTCGACTGACGCGATGGCCGCCACCGGTCTGCGCCGCCGCCTCGAACGCTGGATGCGCCCGCGCCACGCCGAAGCGCTACCGGTCCGCATCGACCGCAGGCGCATCTACGTGCTGCCCACCCCATTCGGCGGCTTCGTCATCGCGCTGCTGGCGACGATGGCGGCCGGCGCGCTGAACTACAACAACAACCCGGCGCTGCTGCTGTGCCTGCTGCTCGGCGGCGCGACGCTGTCCAGCCTGTTGTGGACGCAACTGCAACTCAGCGGCCTGGAGGTGCGCGCCGTGCGCGGCGAGCCGGTCCCGGCCGGTCGGCCGATGTCGCTGCACGTGCACGTGGGCGCAGCGCCAGGGCGCGAGCGCCGCGGCCTGCGGGTCGATTGCGAGGACGCCGTCGCCGCGCCGCTGTCGCTGGACGAGACCGGCGGCGAGGCCACGCTGACACTGCCGACGCAGCGCCGCGGCTGGATGGCCTCGCCGCGCATCCGCATCTCCAGCACCCGGCCGCTGGGTCTGGCCCGCGCCTGGGCCTGGGTGCGCCCCGATGTGCGGCTGCTGGTGCATCCCACACCCGAGCCGCACGGCCCGCCGCTGCCGCGGGGCGCCGGCGAGGATGCACAGGCGCGCCTGCACCCGGCCGGCGACGACCTGCATCACCTGCGCGACTGGCGCCAGGGCGATGCGCGGCGCGCGATCGCCTGGAAATCCTCGGCCCGGCGCGATGCCCTGGTTGTGCGCGAGTTCGAGCGGCCGCAGGGGACCGACGTCGTGCTCGACTGGGCGACGCTGGGCGGCCTCGCTCACGAGGCACGCATCGGCCGGCTCGCGCGCTGGGTCGACGCCGCCGAGCGCGACGGCGTGCGCTCGCTGCTGCGCGTGCCCGGCCATCCGCCGCTCGGCCCCGACCGCGGTGCGCACCACCGCCAGGCCTGCCTGCGCGCGCTCGCATTGATGCCCGAGCGCCCATGACCCGCGCCACGGGCCAACTGTTGGACGACCGCGGACGCCGCCGCACCCTGCTCGCCGCGGCGGTCTGCCTGCTGCCGCTGCTGTTGCAGCTTGCGCTGCCGGTGGCGATCGTCGTCGCCGCGGTCGGCGTGCTGGTCACGTCGGTCTCCGGCCGCCGCCAACTGCCGGCCTGGCTGCGCGGCGCCGCCGCCCTCGCTCTGTTGGGCTGGGTGCTCGCCCAGGCCGGCGGCACGGTGGGACGCGAGACCGGATGCGCGTTGCTCGCGGCGATGCTGGCGGTCAAGCCGTCCGAGCTGCGCACGCTGCGCGATGCCCGCAGCCTGCTCGGCTTCGCGCTGTTCGCGCCATTCGCCACCTTCCTGCTGGATCAGGGCCCGCTGTCGCTGCTGCTGGGCCTGGCCGGCACGCTGCTGGTGGTGGTCGCCCTGCTCGCGCTGTCGGATGCGGAATCGGGCCTGGCGCCGGACAGCGATCGCCGCCGATGGACGACCGCGCTGCGGCTGATCGCGCTCGGCCTGCCCTTGGCGCTGGCGGTGTTCTGGTTGTTCCCGCGACTGTCCACGCCCCTGTGGGGCGTGCCGGACCGCGCCTCCGCCACACCGGGGCTGTCCGACGAGATGGGCGCAGGCCAATGGCTCGACCTGCTGGCCGACGACTCACCGGCCCTGCGCGCGGCCTTCACCGGCCCCGAGCCTGCGGTCTCGCAGATGTACTGGCGCGGGCCGACGCTCACCGACTACGACGGCCGGACCTGGACGCGCTCACGCCGGCAGCCGCCGCCCACGCCGGACCTGGTCGCCCACGGCACGCCAACCTGGGACTACGAGGTCGTGATCGAACCGACCGGTCGCGACCTGCTGGTCGCGCTGGATCTGCCCACGGCATTGCCCGACGGCGTGCGCGGGACGCGCGACTACACCCTGCGCAGCCCGCGCCGGCTCGACAGCGTCAGCCGCTGGCGCCTGCGCTCGGCGCCGCCGCTGCAGTTCGAGGCCGAGCTATCCGCACTCGCACGCACCGAGGCGCTGCGCGTGCCGGCCGGCCTGAACCCGCGCACCCGCGCGCTCGCCCGGCAATGGCGCGCCGACACCCCCGACGACGCGGCGCTGGTCGCGCGCGCGCTGGCCTGGATCGAGCGCGATTTCGCCTACACCCTGGACACCCCGCTGCCCGGCCGGCACGCGATCGACGACTTCCTGTTCGACCAGCAGGCCGGCTTCTGCGAGCACTTCAGCTCGGCCTTCACCGTGCTGATGCGCGAGGCCGGCATCCCCGCGCGCGTGGTCACCGGCTACGTCGGCGGCCGCCGCAACGCCTACGGCAACTACTGGCTGGTGCGTCGCATGGACGCCCACGCCTGGAGCGAAGTCTGGCTCGCCGGCCGCGGCTGGGTGCGCGTCGACCCGACCGCCGCGGTCGCGCCCGAACGCATCTACGACACGCTCGAGAACCGCCTCGCGGCCGGACGCATCGGCGGCGCACGCTTCGCGCCGATCTTCGACCTCGGCGACTGGGCCCGACGCGGCTGGAACGACTTCGTGCTCGGTTTCGATGCCGACCGCCAGCAGACGATGCTGCAACGGCTCGGCCTCGGCGCCCTGGGCGCGAGCGGCCTGGTCGTGCTGCTCACCGTCGTCGCGCTGCTGGCGCTGGGCGCAATGGCGTGGCTGATCGCCCGCGGCGAACGCGAGCGCGACCCCGTGCTCCGCGCCTGGCACCGGCTGGGCCGGCGCTATGCCCGCCGGGGCCTGGGCCGCCTGCCGCACGAACCCGCCTCGGCCTGGGCGGCACGCATCGCGCCCACCACCGGCGATGCGGCCGGACTGGTCGCACTCACCCGCCGTTTCGTCGCCGCACGCTACGCTGCCGCCCCGGCCGACCCCACGCTGGCGCGCGACCTGCGCGCGCATCGTCCCACCGCAACGCCCGCTGCGAAGGAGACCTCCCGATGAGCCCCGCCCGTCTGTTGCCCATCAGCGCCCTGGCGCTGCTGCTGGGCGCCTGCGCCTCGCAGCCCAAGCCGCTGCAGGGCGGCTTCGCCGAATCGCCCACGCCGCATGCCGCCGTGCAGGGCGACTACACCGGCACCGCGGTGCGCTGGGGCGGACGCATCGTCCAGGTCGAACCGCGGCCCGACGCCACGTGTTTCGAGATGATCGCCACCCGGCTCACCGCGACTGGCCGCCCGTACTGGGCCAGCGACGACACCAACGGCCGCTTCATCGCCTGCCGCGCCGGCTTCTACGACCCGGCAGTGTTCGAGAAAAACCGCGAAGTCACCTTCACCGGCCGCATCGCCGGCTACGACACCCGCCGGATCGGCGAGTACGACTACCGGTTCCCGCGCCTCGACGCCGACGTGGTCTACCTGTGGCCGGTACGCGAAACGGTCGACGTACTGACCCGCCCCGCGCCCTGGCCGTGGTGGGGCTACTGGTAAGCCCGCGCCCGCGCGCTTACGCGGGCGTGCCGAAGCGCCCAAGCGGCGCGCCGGCGAGCAGATGCAGATGGATCTGGTACACCGTCTGCCCGCCGTGCTCGTTGCAGTTCATGACGATGCGATAGCCGTCCTTGTCGAAGCCCTGCGCCTTGGCATAGCGCGCGGCGGCGAGCGCGAGCCGGCCAATGACCTCCGGCGCGTCCTCAGGCACGTCGTTGAGCGTCGCGTAGTCCTGCTTGGGCACGAACAGCACATGCACCGGCGCCTGCGGGCCGATGTCGCGGAACGCGATCAGGTGCTCGTCCTCATAGACGATGTCGGCCGGGATCTCGCGGCGGATGATCTTGTGGAAGATGGTCATGGAGCCGTCACTCGTGATTCGCGATGGCGCAGAGCATACCGCTGTCGCGCCTTCGGCTCAGACCGAACGCATCCCCGCGCGTGGATCACGAATCGCCGATTTCGCTGCGGCTGCCGAACGCATGCGACAACGTGCCGCGATCGACGAACTCCAGTTCGCCGCCCAGCGGCAGGCCATGCGCGGGGCGGCTGGGCCGCACGCCGTGCTGGCGCGCGATCTGCGCCAGGTAATGCGCGGTGGCCTCGCCCTCGACCGTGGGATTGGTGGCGATGATCAGCTCGCGCACCTCGCCCTCGGCCAGCCGCGCGGCCAGCAGATCCAGGCCCAGCTCGCGCGGGCCGATGCCATCGAGCGGGCTCAGCCGGCCCTGCAGCACGAAGTAGAACCCGCGGTAGCCGGTGGCCTGTTCGATCGCCAGCCGGTCAGCCGGCGTCTCGACCGCACACAGCGTCTGCGCATCGCGCGACGCACTGGCGCAGGTCGCACACACCGGTGTCTCGCTGAAATCGCGGCATCGTGCGCAGTGGCCGATCTTCTCGACCGCCTCGGCCAGCGCCGCAGCCAGCCGCGCGCCGCCCTCGCGCCCGCGCTCGAGCACGTGATAGGCCATGCGCTGCGCCGACTTCTGCCCAACCCCGGGCAGCACGCGCAACGCATCGATCAGTTGTTCCAGCAATGCGGACATGCGCGACGGAGGTCAGAGGGAAGGGCCACGATGCGCACGCCGCACTGAGCCGCGGGTCACATCGGCGAACGGGGCGCACCCAGGCGCCCCGCCCTAGAGACCGCGGGGCTTAGAACGGCAGCTTCATGCCCGGCGGCAGCGGCATGCCGGCGGTAGCACCGGCCATGCGCGCCTTCGATTCCTCGTCGACCTTGTTCGACGCGTCGTTGAACGCCGCCGCGATCAGGTCTTCGGCCATCTCCGGGTCCGACAGCACCGACGGATCGATGCGCACCTTGCGGCAGGCCTTGGCGCCGGTCAGCGTGACACTGACCATGCCGCCGCCGGCACTGCCCTCGACCTCGAGGTTGGCCAGCTCTTCCTGCACGCGCTGCATGTTTTCCTGCATCTTCTGAGCCTGCTGCATCAGCTGGCCGATGTTTCCACGCATCATCAAAGTCCTTGTTCGTCGTAGGGGCGAATGGAATCCGGCACCACGCGCGCGCCCTGTTGCGACATCAGGCGCTGCACGTCCGGATCGGAAAGGAAATTCTGCTCGGCCGCCGCCTGCAGCGCATCGCGCTGCTGCGCATTGCGCTCGTGCAGCGTCGGCGCCGTACGCGCGGCCGCGGTCTCGAAGCGGATCTGCGGCGTCGCACCCAGCGGCCCGGCAAGCGCGGACGCCAACTGGTGGACCATGATCGGCGCCTTCAGGTGCTCGTCGGATTCGGGCAACGCCAGCTTGAGCACATCACCGTCGAGCGCCACGAAGGCCGCACTGGCCGCCAACTCACGCACCGGGCCGCGCAACGGCAGATCGGCCACGAGGTCCAGCCAGCGGTCGGCATCGAGCGTCATCGACGGCTTGGCCGCCTGCGGCGCAGGTTCGGCGCGCGGCGAGGGAGCCGCAGGCGGCTCGGCACGCGGCGCAGGGCTAGGTTCGGGGGCAGGTGCAGCCGCAGCGGCCGGCGACGCCTTGCGCGGCACGTCGATGCCCTGGCCGGCGGCTGCCATCGGCACCGCATCGACCGGCGCACGCGGCGTTGGACGCGCCAGCATTGCGGCCTCCGGCGCCGGTGCGGCCGCCCGCGGCGCCGCCGCGGACGCATCGCCCAGCGCGGCCCGCGCCGCAGCCGGCCCGGATACCCGGCCCTGCCCGGCCCCGCCGCCCGCCGGGGCACCGGCGTTGCCGCCTTCGGCCGGGCGAAACGCGAACATCCGCAGCACCGTCATCTCAAAGCCCGCACGCGGACTCGGCGCCAGGCCCAGGTCGCGGCGGCCATTGAGCGCCATCTGGTACCACAGCTGCACGACCTCCGGCCGCACCGACGCGGCCAGCGCATCGAGATCCAGACCATCGGCCTCGATGCCAACCTCCGGCACCAACTGCCGGACCTGGATGCGGTGCAGCGCTTCGGACAGCGCATCGAGCACGCCCGACCAGTCCGGCGAGAACTCGGCCAGCGCCGCCACCTCGGCCATCAGCCGCGCGCCATCGGCCTGCGCCAGCGCAGACAGGAGGTTGCCCACGCGCGTGCGGTCGACACTGCCGAGCATCGTCGCCACCGCCGCATCGGCGAGTGCACCGCCCTCGCCGCCCGCACCGGTGTAGGCGATCGCCTGGTCGAGCAGCGACAGCCCGTCGCGCAGACTGCCATCGGCCGCTTTGGAGAGTTGCCGGATCGCCGCCGCATCCGCGGCGATGCCCTCGGCCTCGAGGATCCGCGTCATCTGGCCCTGGATCTGGTCCTCGTCCAGCCGCTTGAGGTTGAACTGCAGGCAGCGCGAGAGCACGGTGACCGGCAGCTTCTGCGGGTCGGTCGTCGCCAGCAGGAACTTCACATGCCCCGGCGGCTCCTCGAGCGTCTTGAGCAGCGCGTTGAACGCCGACTTCGACAGCATGTGCACTTCGTCGATCAGGTAGACCTTCACCCGACCGCGCGAGGGCATGTACTGCGCGTTGTCGATGAGCTCGCGCACATCGTCGACGCCGGTGTTGCTGGCCGCGTCGATCTCCAGCAGGTCGATGTAGCGCCCCGCGTCGATCGCCAGGCAGGTCTCGCACTCCCCGCACGGGTCCGACGAGGTGCCCCGCTCGCAGTTCAGGCTCTTGGCGAAGATGCGCGCGATCGTCGTCTTGCCGACGCCGCGGGTGCCGGTGAAAAGGAAGGCGTGGTGGACGCGGCCGGTCTCCAGCGCGTTGGTCAGCGCACGCACGACGTGCTCCTGCCCGACCAGCTCGGCAAACCGCTTCGGACGCCACTTCCGGGCGAGGACGAGATAGGACATGCCGCTATTCTGCCACGGCCATCCCCCTTCCTTGTGACCGGGCCCCGGCCCAGCTAGAATGGCCGGCCCGCGGCGGTCCAGCCGTCGCAGCGTGCCGCCCCGCGGCCCGCGCGGGACAGATCCGGAGAGGTGTCCGAGTGGTTGAAGGAGCACGCCTGGAAAGTGTGTAAGCGTCTAAACCGCGCTTCGGGGGTTCGAATCCCCCTCTCTCCGCCAGACTCTGCAAACCCCTGAGAAATCAGGGGTTTTGCTTTTCTGGGCCTAGCAAGGGGCAGGACACAAATCGGGACACATCCCGATGAGAGTTCCCCATCACTTGATCAAGACGCCAGCGGGCTTTTCGTTCCGTCAGCGCGTGCCCGTCGATCTACAGCCCCTCTTGGGCTGCCGAATTCTCAAGCGAAGCCTTCGAACGCGCGAAATGCGCAGCGCCCAGGCTTGCGCCCTGGTCCTGGCCGCCCGCTATGCTGAGGTCTTCAGCGCCATCAGGAAGAACGGCATGGGCGAGAAGACGGGAGATCAATGGCTCCAGGAGCTTCGGGGAAAACGGCTTCAGGACTACACCCTGGAACGAGACGCCAATGGCACCCTGCGTATCCAGGCAGAACCAGGCGAAGACACCGAGGCGCTGACTCGCGCCATCGAGAGTATCGGACGGGTCAATCCTGCGTTCTTCGGCGCAGTAGCCGCCGCCCCAGCAGCCCCCTCCAAGCCCCAGCCCAGCAAGATCCTGTCGCTGATGGAAGCGCGTGATCTTTGGCTCAAGGCCATCGCCCCAGACACCATCCCCAAGACCTACAGCATCAAGAAGTCGGCGATTGACGGGTTCGTGCGCACGACCGGCCCTGACTATCCCTTGCCGAGCATCAACCGGATCGACCTGTCGAACTTCTATCAGTCACTGGCCGATGCTGGCATCTCAACCCCGACCCGAGTGAACAAACAGTCCTACCTGGGCGGCTTCTTCGACTGGTTGATTGCCGCTGGCTACTACACAGACAGCAATCCGGCCCGAAGCCATGTCTCATACGGCAATAGCGCTAAGCGAAAGCGGCGCAAGCTTGGCTTCAAGGCCTTCGACCTGAAGCAGATCAGCCTCCTCTTTGCCCCATCGGCCTTTGCCACCTTGTCACCTGCCGCGCGCTGGGCAGCCTTGTTGGGCCTGTATACGGGCGCCCGTGCCTCTGAAGTTGGGCAGCTGCTGGTGAGCGATGTGCAAACGGAGGGAGGGGTGGCCTACATCCATATTAATGACGACGGCGAGCACCAGCGCCTCAAGAGCGAGGCCAGTATCCGGACTGTCCCGATCCACGCCGACCTGATTGCCCTGGGCTTCGGCGACTATGTAGCCAGCCTGCCCACCTCAAGCCGCCTCTTCCCCCAAGCGAAGGCCAATGCCGTCAATGGCGCGGGGAACTGGATTTCCAAGGCCTTTACCCGCCACCTCGCCGAGCACGGGAAGACGTGGCCCAAGGCCAAGCGCGGTTTCCATTCCCTGCGTAAGACGGTCATCCAGCATATGCAGGGCTTCGGTGTCGCCTCAGAAATGCGCGCCCAGATCGTCGGCCACGAGCTTGATGATGAGCACCATCCCGTCTACAGCCGGGAATTTACCCCGGCAGAAAAGCTCAATGGGCTGGTCACCCCTGAATTCAAGACAGCAGGGCTCTCATCCTCGAGCTTCAATCTTGAGCTCGCTGCACTGAAGAAGTTGCTGGGGTAGCGGATCTCCGCGCCAGGAAAATTACATGGAACGTCTAGGAGTATCTCTAACGGGCCAACATTGGCACTGACAAACGCCGCGACTATTGCGATCAACGCAAATGATGGTTTTATGAAAGCTCCCCCACGTTAGGAGCTTCATATGCCCTTAGAAAGAAAGCTGGCTATCGCAAGTCGAGTGCTATGCCCTTTGATTGCCCAAGACCGGACACGAGACACGCAAGAGCGGATCGAAGACATCATCCATGCCCTCGAAATTGCCGACGAGCTGATCAACCGATGCATGGCTCCAAAGCCCCCGGCTGACGACCACACCCTGAAACCTGCCGTCAGGGTCAGAGAAGCCGTGGTAGAACGCGACCAGGTGCAGCTTAGTGACATGATCTCAGAGCGTCGTGGCGCGGTGTCCAAGCCCACTCGCGGACCTACCTACCACTGAGTTTTCGAAACGAGGTTAGCTAAAGCCCCGGCTCGCCGGGGCCTTCGCCTGTATATCAGTGCAACCGTGCTCCAGGATCTCTGACAGGATTCATTACGAGCAAGGGGTCCGCTGGAATAGGGGCTTCAGGAGCGTCAATGGGCGCATCCTCCACCGGATATCTACGCAACAGCACTTCACTCCAATTCTCCAGTTGCGACAACGACTCGCCTGTTCGACGGTTGTAGTCTTCCTGGGCCTTGGTTCCGGTGGCTTCGTGAGCGCGTTGATACTCCTTGCGTCCCAGCTCAACAGCCCGAACCCGGCGCGCCCGACGACGCGACCAGTCTGAGCGATTCAAGAGGCCCGGCCTTGGGTTTTGGCTTTCGAAGTTCTCCAAGGCAAATTCTGCTTGGGCCAATACGTGCTGGGCACGATCTTCAGCTTTCAGCCTACGCTTGAAGCGTAGAGCGTCCCGCTTCAACTTCTTCAGTCGCGCGAGCAGTTCTTCCAAGTTGCCACGGAGCCTGGGCAATGTCCCATGAGCCGATATCAGAGCAGTGCTGTTGCGCAGCAATCTGCGCGTGAATTTGAGCTTCTCTCGAAGCGCCTCTATCCACGCCTCGGCCCACATCTCCAACACTTCCTTCAGGGTCTGCTTGGATGCTGTGGCCTCCGGTTGCCGATGAAGGGGCGCGGCAACCGCCTCAACCGTCATGACTTCCCTGGCCAGGTTACCCAGACGAGTCTCTCCACCAAGAGACAGCATTGGTTGCGTGGCGGGGATCAGTGGAACCTGACGCGAGCCAACCGGCACGGCTTGATCGGATGCGGCTTCCATCAACCTGCCCTCTTCTGCCATCTGAGCCACGGCGCGATCCCAAGCAGCGTTGTTGGCCTGATCAATCTCCTCATTGCCTTGGTTCAAATCGGTATCCACGCCTCGGCGGTGTAAGGCAGTGGCATCTTTTCCCATATGAATCCCAGGAATGCGGGAAAGCTCCGCTGCTGTGAGCTCATCCCCTTGCTCTGCGGCCTCAGCCGCTTGGTCCTTAAGGCTACGATGATCGACACGGGCCGAGACACCTGCAGCAGCAAGATGGGCATTGATGGCTTCCCCTACCATTGCCCGGATCCATTCGACTTCCCCTCGGCCTGAAGGGCCGTCATCCAGCTCCCTGGTCTTGTCCTTCAACCCGTCTGCGTCCATCCGCCTGGTCGTGGCTAGGATGTGGACGTGATAGTTGAGCCCGTCAGCGGTCTGCGGCTCATGGATGCTGGATTGGACAGCGAACCTGTAACGCTGGACCAAGCAGCGCGATATTTCAGCTGCCAGGTCTGAACGCTGCTCATTGCTCAATTCGTGTGGCAGAGCCACCTCGAACTCACGAGCAACGGTAGCGTCTTTGCGCCGCTCTGAAGCCTCGGCTGCAGGCCAAAGCTGCCGAGGATCGAAAGCCCAATCGGGAGCGTCGTCGGGAGCGAGGCAACGGGTCTCAACGACCCCGCCGCGCCTTCGGTAGTCGTGCCGGAGACCGGTGCGGCCATCGATGATGAGCAGGCCTGCGCGATAGGCTGCTGCAGCGGTGGATGCATGCCCTTGGGCACGGCTGAAGGTCTTTACTCTGGCGTGATAAATGGCCATTGATGCTCCTTGTTCCGGCCCCCGCACCTGCCTTTATGCCTACGATTTAGGCTTTGGCAAGCGCTTTTTTAGGGGGTCAAGGGGCACAGCCTCTTGCGCACGCATTGCCCAACGGGCAATGCCTAAGTGCGCTCTTGCTTGTGACTCTCGCGCTTAGTTTTAGCCCCGGGAGGCCCTATGCCCACCCGATATCAGCGAGCAACTGCGTAAGCCACAGCGGGGGAAACTTCCAAACCACCACAGCCACGCCCAGCAGCGGGGGCACCCAAGCCAGCGCATTGAACGTCCCGATCACTCTGCTCGCGAACGCGCGCCGTTGGCGGAAGGTACCTTCCAGATCATCAAGGCTTTCCGAGACACCACCGCCAGCCGAAGCGCGGGCACGCATACCAGCGAGCGCAGCCTCAAATGCCGTTGTCGTTGTTGCCATCTGCAAACGCACAGCTCTCGCTACACCGCTTACAACGAGAGCAACGATCACAGCACCCGCACAAACAAGCAGGTCATTGCCGATAGAGCTCCCCCCAACCACCGCAGCGACGGCTACAAGGGATATAGGTATGCCCAAGAACTTCGTGGCATTCTCTACTACCGCAGTATTCATCCGTCCAACAAAGTTTAGCTCGGCCTCGACTATCTCGCGCCGAAGCCCTTCAAACGAAATTCGATCCACCAGGCATTCAACGTCATACCGGAATCGACGTAGAACGCCTCCCCAGTGATCCAACAAAACTCCAAATCTAGCCTCTGCGGTAGGCTCATCTGCACACGCACCGGCAACCGCGAGCCGGAAAATGGCTTTGTACTCCTCCGTTCGAACCTTCCCCTTCCCACTCTCTGTTAAGAGATCGCTCAAGACAGCCAGATCAGGGAAATCTCCTTCGAGCATCTTCGCTTGGATGCGCGTAGTGATCTCAACCGTGACCGGAGGTGAACCGGACGAGGCCGGCTTCACGAACACTAGGTGTGATGGTCGCCCGGCCTCGGCGGCAAGGTCCCCACTCACACTTAACTCGCTTAGCAAGCGGATGAGCTCACAAAGATTCTTCAAAACGAGCAGCTCACGGTTCTCTTCCCCTAGCTCTTCGCCAGAAAAGAAATCAAACGCGGCGATGTAGAAATTTTCAGGAAACTGGCCGCGATGTATTGACTCGCATCTAGCTACAAGATCATCCACTGATCCGTAGAAGCGCCCTGACTCGTTAACGGCGAGAGCCCAAGTGAACTCAAGCTCATCGCCGTCATAGTCAGGGCCGTCCGCGAAGTGACCAAAGCCTGCACCAAGCTCCTGACACCGCTGAACCGCGCTCCTTAATAGCTCATCTGCCGAACCCTCGAAGGAAAACCGCCCCCCTGAGATCAAGGGCATGCCCGCCGCTCGATAGAGTTTGACAACGTCGGAAAACATGATTACAGCTGCCCACGAGCGCGAAGCGCTGCTTCGATACTATCAACGGTCTCTGGCGGCAGGTCGGTCAGCATAAGACTCTTTCGCGCAGCGTCGTAGAGAAGTTCTGAATTGCTGGTACCGACTATACCCGTCTCAAACCACAGCCCCCAGTTCGCCTTCTTGGCGTTGATCCGGATATGCGGCCGGAGCGCCTGGCGGCTAAGGGAGAACTCTTCAGGAATCTGGCATTCGTCCGAATTAAGAAACACTTTCAGAGGATCGAGATGCTGGGCAAATGTGGGATGAACCTTCGCCTTCGCAGCTTGAACAACTTCGTCGAGCTTAACGACTTGGCTGCTATCGAGTGACTGCATGTAATCAACCACCCCTTGCTTGATCTCAGCATGAGAGTCAGCGATCTCCGGCACATTCCGTACGAACTGCTTGACGAACCTCAGCAATTTAGTGGTCAGCTGGGAAGAAGACGTTCCTTTTACGCAACCCAGCGCATCCACGAAATAGTCCGCGACATCCTCTCTACCCTTTCGATTCACAAAGCAGAGATAAGTCTTCTCCTCAGTCTCTGTAGCCTTCGTGCTTTCCGCATCGTCGTTTCCACTGGGGGCGCTAAGGTGAACTTGGTAGCGCGCCAAGTTGATGCGAGCAGCTTGATGAAGCTTAGACATGTCGATCTCTTTGATCTCCGTAGGTCGAAGATCCTCAGATAAGGTGATCGCGCCCTTCTGCTTGATCATTGCCACCAAGAGGAAATCTGAACCCTTGCTCTGGTATTGACCAAAGAAGATATGACCTCCCGTTGCCCCAGTCTTTTTCTCAGCCTGCTCGCGCAGTTCCTTCATAGCGACTAGCGAAAGATCCATCAGCAGCGTTGGACAGAACTCTGCCGCAAGCAGAGTTCGAACCGAACCTGGAAAGTCCCCCTCCCGATTGGCTGGGGCAAATTGCCCCCATAGCACTGCGCTGCCTTCCTTGCCGACGAGATCTGCCAACTGTTGGGCCAAGCGATTCACCATCTTGTCCGACACGTCTAGCGGATCATTGGCTTTCCGCACCGTCGTCATCGAGTCGTGCGCTTCCTTCTCCAGACTGTGAATCACAGCCCCCTTCAAAACATCCATTTCGCCCCCTGCTCCTCCGGCAAACCGCCGACCGGCCAATAGTACGGCAAGCGCAGCAGTCGAAAAACTATACCTACGGTCAATCTCATAGAGTGAGAGCCTCCCCGGTCCCTTGCTAGACCGGCAAAGTTCCGGGATCCGCCCTCCCCTTAGGTGTTGGCGACGGGGGAGTCAATCACGCCTGCGAGCAAAGGGCATGGATCCCGTATGGGAGGACTGCGACAGTATCGCTAACGGACAAAATAGTGGTTACCTCAGACCCTCCCAACTCGCCGATTACAAGGTCTGAGAGATCCATGCCTTCATCCTAGCGAACCACTCGTCCCGCTCAGATTCATTGACTGCAGTGCTTTTGAGCCAACGATCAGAGTGGCGCACGAAAGGAACCAGCCAGAGCGGGTGAACGACATCCCGCACTTGCACTTCCAGGCGATGAGTGACAACGCCTTTGTAGTTGTATTCCCCAGTGCGGATGGAGAGCACTTCAGCCCGCCGCAGGTAGCGCTCGCCCTTCACGGGGTCCCGAACCCAGATAGTGTCCCTGCCCAGGTCCAAGGCAATGTGGTCATGGGAAACCGTGGGCTCGAACTCTTCAGGCCTATGCTTCTTCAGTTTGGGCGTTCGGCGACGGAACAGCCACGGCAAGCCCCACAGTAGCGCAAGGGGCCAGAAGACCAGCTGCCCGAACAGCACCATCCCGAAGACTGCTCCGTCAGCCGTCGTGCCTTCTTCGAACACCACACCGCACAGCCACCAAAGCGCGAGACCGGTGATGATCCAGCGGATTACCTTGAACAAGGTCCACATACGAGCTTCCTAGCTTTGGTTGGCGGGCTTCAATTCAGCGACGGTCTACGACGGTCCAAGTGCCATCGACCTTGTCGATGACGAAAGTGCCGACAAGCTGCTGTTGCTCGGTGCGAGTGCCGATCTGGTAGCGGGCGGTTCCAGTGACACTGCACGCGTAGCCGGGACTGTCCCCACGCACGCACTCTCCTACCTTCAAGTGCTCAAACGTCATCGTCGTTCCCGTAACTTCTTTGAAATGCGCCGTCAGCGCCTTCTCAACATCGCCATTGCCGGGCCCACCAGAACAAGCCGCCAGCAGCACTGTTGCGGAAACCATCCAAAGCTTCTTCATGTGTGTTCCTTCAGTCGATGAGCAAGCAGTGCTTGCCCGGGTTGAGGCTCGCGCCAGGGAGCACTTCGCTATCGATCACTGACCCGGGCTTATTGATGACCACGACGATCTGGCTAGGCCGGGCGGACGAGTCCTCCTCACGCTCACCGAGGTAAGCCAAGGCAACGACTCCCCCGAAGTCGTAGACCTTGCCGAAGCCAACCACGCTATGCGCTTCCGGAGGCAGCAGAATGGGCTTGCCATCGAGCTTGATAGCGCGCTTGTAGTTCCGGCCTTCCACAGGTTCGATGCGGCCGATCCTGGTTCGGATGGGTCCAGTGGGCGTGGCGGAGCCATGACCCGTGGCCCAGACGAACTCGGAGACTTTGGGATGCCCTACCCCGCCCGCACTGAACTGGCCGCTCTGCAGTTGGCACGACAGGCTTTGCGCAGCCTCGGCAGAAGCAGCGAACGCCAGGAGACCCACCACTGCCCAGCACCTCATACCCATACGACAGCCTCCAGATTCAATTTTGCGTTGAACGCAAATGACCAGCTAAGCTTATGCGGTCAAACTCTGGAGAGTCAACGTGTTTGTTTCTACTGGATGCCCGCTCCTCAGCCCACGCCTACAACCCTTGGTCATCGCCTACGCGCTGCACGCGTGGCTAAGGGCTGGACCCAAGCCCAGCTAGGCGAAATGCTCATGGGCGTGGATGACTCAAACACGACGGCGCCTCGGATCAGCCGATATGAACGAGGGATGCACAAGCCAGACCTAGAGACCATCGAGAAGCTCGCAGGGCTTCTAGACCTTCCTGCGGCCTACTTCCTGGCGGCATCGGATGTTGTCGCTGAGGCCATCCTGCTGCTTTCTCAGCTTGACGCCAAGAAGCAGAAGCAAGCACTTGGGCTGATTAAGAGCCTGATAGACGCCTCATAGCAGCCGCAACGTACTTCTGAAATAGCTTCAACGATTACTACGCTACAGATGCACCGTTAGACCTTCACCTGCGATGGGCATGAAGCCCAAGGAGTGATCGTATGACCTGCGAGATAGTGAACGTCGGAAAGAGGCGAGACGGGGGAAGCCGATACTGGTGCCTATCCCATCATGCAAACGCCACCGCAAAATATGGCGTGGCGGCAGAAGAATGCGTGGCCGCGCATGACGCACCCATTTCGGAGAGTGAGTCTCTCGATCTAGAGGTTGACCGTTACGAGGGAGGGATAGCTCTTTGGGGGTCAGTGCCCGCGTCATACGACACTACCACCCTGCCCACCGATAGAGGCATCCATGTCCATGCCAGGCGCTTGGGCCGAGACTCAGTCAAGGACATCGACAAAACCTATCGAAGGCTGAGGATCCCATTCACGACAGACCTATTGTCCTCGGATTGGTTTGTAGTCGATGAGATCGACGCAATCAATTACATGGTGTCGGGGGTCTTCGGCTTTGGAACCATCAGTGTCCACTGCAGCCACTGCGGGTTCGCCCATCTCGACCGCGACTGGTTCGCAGTTCATCCTCACAAGAAGCATCAATGTCATGGATGCGGCCGACAGTTCTCCGACTCGGAAATCGCAATAGGAAACCCGCTTTCACAGCTGCGGAGCCACCTTGAGCCGGGCACGCGGTCCCAGATAGCTGCGCCGAGAACCATAAAGATACGCCAGCAGGACTACCCAGGAGGGATACAAATCTGGGGATCAAATCCTGCCATCCTTTGGACCTCCACAGCTCCTGAAGAAACCGGAATCCATCTGCATGCGCTAAGCGAGGAAGGCCAAGAGTGGCCCAAGGTGGACGACACGTATGAGTCTGTCGAGATAGATGGCATCGAGCTTGATGCCGAACAAGTGCGCTACTACATGGCGCAAACAGCGCTGCCACACATCGAAGGACGCGTCGTGGCTCTGTCATGCCCGCAGTGCGAAGAGCCTCACTTCGATAAGGGGAAGTGGGCATATACGCCCCACATTGACCACGAATGCCATTTCTGCGGAGCGATCTTCCAGAATCCGTCGCAGATCAAGAAGACGATATCGAACCCGTTTGTCGAGACACGAGCACGCCTTTCCAAGCATACGAATCGAATTCTTCGTGAAGACAAGCTAGGGTTGCGCCCCGAAACCATCTAGCAGGGTCACTTCTTTGGTGAAGAAGTCCACATCGATCTGTGGAAGATAGCCACCGAGCTTGCGCATCTCTTGATAGGCAAGATGCGCAGCTTCAGTTGTGATCAGTCCTTGGCTACAGGCTCGTTGCATCAACCCCAAAGAGCCGGTCACCAGCGACTCATGCCCGAGCCGCTTGATAGCCGCCTTCCGGGCCCGGCCGTCATCACAAGCGATCTGGCACTGGATGGCGGAGGCAATGAGGATGCACTCGGTCTCGCCATCACCGAGCCCCATATCATTCTTCGCCGCCAGAAATGCCGAATATGGGACCAATCCGTCGTCAGCAAGGGTCAAAGATCCCTTGGCAAGCTCCAGGTCCAACACTTCGGAGGCGGATGAAGCCTCATCTCTTACCAGGCTTCCGACTTGGAACCGTACACCCTCGATTCCCAAGACCGCATCAAAGACCCCGCCATTCACGAGGTTGATGACTGTCGAAGCGTCGAGGAGCACTATCACGCTGCTACTTCGAGTTAGCGGCGAACAGATAGGAGATGGGAACGTTCAAAAGCTCAGCGGCTTTACCGGCAGAGAGCTCCTCACGATCCACGAGCTTCGCTGCAGCCTGAAGCAGCCTAGGCGAAGTTAAAATCTGTATCCCCTCTCGCTCCCGAAGCCCCAGCTCTCTCGCTCTCTTTTCAGGATTTCCATGCTCGTCTGAGATCTTCTGATAAAGCGCCCTAGCGCCTCCTGGCTCCAGCAACCCCATGCCCTCGCAACGGCGCGCGGCAACCTCAAAGCTCACCCCGAAGAAGATTGCAGCAGTCAGTATCTCCACGTCCCCGAGCGGCCCCTTTGCTCGGTAGTGAGTGCGAACGGCATCAAGCACCTTCAAGAACCCTTTTCGGGGCATTAGCAAAGAAGCCGCGAAAGCATCCGCAAAACGCTCTTCCTTCCGATGCTCAGCCGAGCCAGCCGTCTCTCTGTCTCCACCCACCTCTTCGTCCAATCTTGCGAAGTCAATCTTTAGCAAGTCATGGCGTGCTACGAGGTGTCCCACTTCATGAGCAAGAGTGAACAGCATCCGTGCCTTGAAGGTTCGAGGAGCAAGCAGGATCAGTGCGTGGCCTTCGACAATCGCTGAAACCCCCTCGACCTTAGGGTCCCGTCCATAGCAGACAAAGACCCCCAACTCCTCCAAGGTAGTTGCAAGACTAAGAAAAGGAACTTGATCATCCAGCTGTGCGAACGCCCGTCTAAAAATGGCAGCAAAGTTCTCTGCGTTTTCGAGGTCGGGAGCCAGGCCCCTGAACAGCTCCAGCCAATTGAGATTGGAAGGCAGAAGTCTTGCTACTGAGAGTATGTCGTTTAGCTGATCACCAATGATGCTCAGAGATGAAGACATGCCCCTTGCACGCTGATCAATGGCCTGCCTCAGCAAGAGCTTGGAAGTACTCTGATCCTCAGTTGATTCCGGCCGCCCAATCGAGCTCAGCGGAACACGTATTGCCTTTGATATTTTTCTGATTTCCGACAGCGATGCCTCATCACCCGAGACTATCTCGCTAACACGGGAAACGGGCAAGTTTGCCCGTCGGGCCACATCACTGACCGTGAGACTGCGATCTGCGATGTGTTGCGCAATATCCATTACTTCCTGGCTTCCCTCTTCAAGGCCTGAAGCTCTTCTCTCAGACGAATAGCTTGCTCTTCAGTCAATTTTCTCATGCGCCCGATCACTTGTTGGATTCGCGTAGAGCCTGGACGATCAAACAGACTAGCGAGGATGTCTACTGATCGCTCCCTACCAAGCTGGATCTCCCGAGGCGTCTGAAGGATGACAGAGGTCCGACCAACCAGATAGTTCTGGATTCGCCTCTCAAACTTGTCGTGATGATCTTCGGGGTGATGTCGTCCGTCTGCAGTCACAATGATGTTGCCCAGCCTCTGGCCGGACTCGTCAAATCTGAGCCTATTCTCAGGGAACTGATCGAACGCTGCGATCTGACTGGCAAGCTTGTCCTGGACCTCAAGCCCTCCAATCACATACTGCTGAACGTTCTTCCCCATGCTGCCGCTTATCACGAAGATCTGATCGCCTAACTTCACCCTGCGGCGCAGATCAGGCCGACAGGTTCCCATGGTCGATTTCGCTTTCTTGTCCGGTTGCAAGATCGGGTCTACTAGCGCTTTACCCATACCAGGGTCAGAACCAGGGGAAACGAATATATAACTCGACACGCCACACCTCCAATCCATGTGAAGACGAAGCCCAGAACCAGACCCGCCGAGGCGGCCTGTTTTGCGATTTGTACCGCATGCCGAGCCACCTTACTAGTGCCCCTGCCTACACCCCGTGCGGAAGGCAATCCCCAGCCTTCCTCTCCGGAGAATAGATTGTCTGATCTCAAGTTGTGAGATAGCGCCGCTATAGTCTCGCGCTCGACCATATCTTGAGCAGACAGGCATGATATCGATTCACCCGGCTTCACTCTCTTCGATTCCCGGAAATATGGCGAACTGGTGGGCAGACTCAACTTCCAAGTGCAACACCCGGCGGAGTGTAGGGTGTCGCGATGGGAAAACAGTACAGCCACCTGAGCGCGGAAGAGCGCGCAGTGCTTCAGGTCGAGCG
>NZ_JBDJNS010000020.1:0-68243 GCF_039674545.1 Luteimonas sp. TWI382 | reverse complement strand
CCCGCCGCCCTCGTGATGGCCCACATCGCCATCGCCCTCGACGACTACCGCCATGCCTGCGTCCCCGATGCCCAGTCCTGACCTTCTTGGCCTGCCCGAACCCGACCTGGCCGCCAGCGGCGCGCTGTGGACCGCGCGCGAGATCGAACAGCAGCCGCGCATGCTCCTGCGCACCCAGGCGCTGGTCGCCGGGATGGCCGAGCAGCTCGCCGCCTTCATCGCGCCGGTGTCGGGCGACCCGACGGCGCGGGTGATCCTGACCGGCGCCGGTACCTCGGCCTATATCGGCGAATGCCTGGCACCGTGGCTCGACCGGACCCTCGCTGCGCGCGTCGACGCGGTGCCCACGACCGACCTGGTCAGCGCGCCGCGGCTGTATCTCGATCCCGGCCGGCCGCTGCTGCTGGTGTCCTTCGGGCGCTCGGGCAACAGCCCCGAGAGCGTGGCGGCGATCGAACTGGCCGAGGCGCTGGTCGCCGATGTGCGCCACCTGGTGGTGACCTGCAACGTCGACGGCGCGCTGGGCCGGGTCGCGGTGCAGCGGTCGATGACCCTGCTGCTGCCGCCCGAAACCCACGACGTCAGCTTCGCGATGACCTCGAGCTTCAGCTGCATGATGCTCGCGACACTGGCCGCGCTGGGCGGGCCGCACGCCCTGGAGACGCGCGTGCACGCGATGGCGTCGGCCACCGAAGCCGTGCTGCAGCAGGCGCGCGGGCTGACCCAGGAGCTGGCACTGTGCGGGTTCGAGCGCGTGGTGTATCTGGGCAGCGCACTGTTCAAGGGCCTGGCGCGCGAGGCCGCGCTCAAGCTGGGCGAACTGACCAACGGCGCGATCGCGACCTGCTTCGAATCGCCGATGGGTTTCCGCCACGGCCCCAAGACCTTCGTCACCGCACGCACGCTGGTGGTGGTGTTCGTGTCCAACGACCCGCTGACCCGGCGCTACGATCTCGACCTGCTCGATGAACTGCGCGGCGATGGCGTGGCCGCGCGCGTGATCGAGGTCACCGCCGCCGACCCGCATGGCCCGGCGCGCGATGCGGTGCGCGTGACCGGACTCGCGCGCGCCCACGATCTCGACCTGCTGTGGCCCTATGTCGCGGTGGCGCAGCTGTTCGCGTTCCACGCCTCGCGGGCGCTGGGCGTGCGGCCCGACAGCCCGAATGCGCAGGGCACGGTGAACCGTGTCGTCCAGGGCGTGCGCTTGTACCCGCTGCCGTAAGTCCTCGGCGGTGCGGGCGCGATGCCACGACGCGATGGCAGCCTCGGCGCCCGCGCGATCAGGGACGCCAGTTGGCGTTGCGTTCCCAGAACGCGACGCTGCGCCGATAGGCCTCCGGGTCCAGCGGCACACCCGAACCGCCCTCTTCGACCCCAAGCGCGTTGCGCATCATCGTGATCGGCGCCATCGGGATCTCCGCCGGCTCGGCGGTGTACAGACAGCCGACCACGCCCCAGTCGGCGTCGATCGGCGCGCCCTCCTTCGCCACTTGCTCGGCGCTGTAGAGGATCACCACCAGATACGCCGCGCGCGGCGGGGTCACCCCCTCGAACCAGCGCACCAGCACCGGCAACTCGGCCGTATTGCGCGCTTCGTAGGCCGAGCGCAGCAGATGCCGGTTCGCCTCGGTGATCGGCACGGTCAGGCAACGCGTCGACGTCCAGTTGCGATGCACATGCAGCTTGCAGAACGGCGCATAGCCGTCGAGCACCGCGACCGGCGCCTGCGCGTTGAGATGCGCCTCGAAGGCCTCGGGCGTCGTGTCCTGGATCGTGTTGGCGCGCGGAACGCGGGGAAACAGACGGGGACGGGCGAAAGGTGTGAGAACGATGGACATCGGGGCATGACGCTGGCGGTGCGACAGCGTACCGCCGCACGCCGCGAAAGAGGAGGCGGCCACAGGCGCCGCCCCCATCCGGTCACAGTGCCTGCATGCGCCGATCGAGCGCGGCCTCGTCCGGCCCTTCGTCCGGGCCGTGCAGCTCGTCGTTCGCGGCGGGCGGCTGCCCGTCGCCGACCGCGGCCGGCGGGACTTCGAGGTAGGGCAGATGCAACACGCGACTGGTCATGCCGCGAATGCGGTTGGTCAGCGCCACATCGGTGTTCAGCGACTGCCCGTACGAAGGCACGATGGCCTGGATCCGATCGCGCCACGCCCCGTCCATGCGCTCGGGATAGGCACGCCGCAGCACGTCGAGCATGATCTTGGGCGAGGTCGATGCGCCGGGCGAGGCCCCCAGCAACGCCGCGATGCTGCCGTCGGCGTCGGTCACGATCTCGGTGCCGAACTGCAGGATCGCGCCCTTGTGCGGATCGCGCTTGATGACCTGCACGCGCTGCCCTGCAGTGACCAGACGCCAATCGGCCGGCGCGGCACCGGGGTAGTACTTCTGCAACTCCGCGAACCGGTCGGCATCCGACAACCGCGCCTGCTGGATCAGATAGCCCACCAAGTCGCGATTCTCGGCGCCGACGCGCAGCATACCGGTCACGTTGTGATTGTTGACCGACGAGAACAGGTCGAACCACGAGCCGTGTTTGAGAAACCGCGTGCTCTGCAACGCGAACGGGCCGAACAGCAGTACCGGCTTGCCGTCGAGCCTGCGTGCATCCAAGTGCGGCACCGACATCGGCGGCGAGCCCTCGTCGGCCTTGCCGTAGGCCTTCACGTCGTGGCGTGCGGTGACCGCGGGATTGTCGGTTGCCAGGAACTGGCCGCCGACCGGGAAGCCGCCATAGTTGGCGGCTTCGGGGATGCCCGAATGCTGCAACAGCGTCAGTGCCGCGCCGCCGGCGCCGACGAACACGAACCGGGTGCGGATCGAACGCGTCCGGTCGCTCACCAGGTCGTGCACGGCGACCGTCCAATTGCCATCGTCCTCCCGTTGCAGCTTGCGCACCTCGTGGCGCAGGTGCAGGCCGAACCGGGGACTGCGCGCCAGCGCCTGCGTCAGCTGCCGGGTGATCACGCCGAAGTTGACGTCGGTACCCAGCGGCATCCAGGTCGCGGCGATCCGCTGGGCCGGGTCCCGCCCTTCCATCATCAGCGGTGCCCAGCGCGCGATCTGCGCCGGGTCCTCCGAATAGGCCATGCCGTGGAACAACGGCTCCTTGGACAGCGCCGCGTGACGGCGACGCAGATAGTCGATGTTGGCGTCGCCCCAGACGAAGCTCATGTGCGGGGTCGGATTGATGAAATCGGTGGGCGTCCCCAATCGCCCAGCCTCGACCTGATGGGACCAGAACTGGCGCGAGATCTCGAACTGCTCGGCGATGTCGACCGCACGCGCGGTCTCGATCGAGCCGTCCTCGCGCTCGGGCGTGTAGTTGAGTTCAGCGAACCCCGAGTGGCCGGTGCCGGCATTGTTCCAACCGTCCGAGCTCTCCAGCGCGACGCCGTCCAGACGTTCGTAGATCTCGATCCGCCAGTCGGGTTCGAGTTCCTGCAGGTAGGTGGCCAGGGTGACGCTCATGATCCCGGCGCCGATCAGCACCACATCGACCGGCTCGGCATTCTCGGGTTCCGGCGGCGCGCGTTCGAACAGCGGCCAGTACAGGAACACGCCGACTGCGATCGCGAGCACGACGACAATGCCGACGGCCACCCTGAAGAACTTTTTCATTTCGGACTCCTCGAACGACAGGCATCGGACGCGCCCGGACCGGGTCGCCGCGTGCGACGTCCTGGCGGGAGCCTAGTGAGCTCCGCGTCAAGCCGATGGGAACGCCCCCGCCCGCCCCTCCTTGCCACAATCTCTTATATCCATCGCGATAAAGAGATATGCTTTTTGCCTCACCTCCGTTCCAGGTCGCGCATGATCCCGATCAGCTTCGAGTTCTACCCGCCCAAGACCGACGAGCAACGCCAGCAGTTGCACCGGACGGCCGGGAAGCTCGCCGCGTATGGTCCCGAATACGTGTCCTGCACCTTCGGCGCCGGCGGCTCGACCCTGAGCCACACGCCCGAGACCGTGCGCCGGCTCAAGCAGCAACACGGGCTGGAGGCGGCCCCGCATCTGTCGTGCGTCGGTGGCAGCCGCGAGGAGATCCGCGAGCTGCTCAAGCTCTATCGCGCGATCGGCTGCACCCGCATCGTCGCGCTGCGCGGCGACCTGCCCTCGGGCATGGGCCAACCCGGCGACCTGCGCCATGCCTCGGACCTGGTCGCGTTCATCCGCAGCGAGTTCGGCGACCGCTTCCGCATCGAGGTCGGCTGCTACCCGGAAGTGCATCCGCAGGCCGAGGACGCCCGTCGGGACCTGGCGCACTTCAAGGCCAAGATCGATGCCGGCGCCGATGCGGCGATCACCCAGTACTTCTACAACGCCGACGCCTACTTCCACTTCGTCGACAACGCGCGCCGCGCGGGCGTCGAAGTCCCGATCGTGCCGGGCATCATGCCGATCTCCAACTTCAGCCAGCTGCGCAGATTCTCGGAAGCCTGCGGCGCGGAGATCCCGCGCTGGATGCAGCGCAGCATGGCGGCCCACGGCGACGACGTGGCAGCGATCCGCGCGCTTGGCGCGGACATCGTCACCCGCCTGTGCGAACGGCTGATCGCCGGCGGCGCGCCGGCGTTGCATTTCTACACGCTCAACCTGGCCAAGCCGACCCAGGCCATCCTCTCCCGCCTGGCCTGAGGTCACTGTCGCGGTCACTGACCAGGCGCTAGGCTGCGCCGATGCCGCGCCACGCCGTCACGCTGCTGCTTCCGCTGCTCGCCGTCGTCGCCGCGACGCCTGGCAAGATGGCGCATGCCCAGATCCGGCGCTGTGTCGCGCCCGACGGCGGCACCGTCTACACCGACCGGGCCTGCAGCGCGGTCGGTGCGACGACCGGTCCCAAGCGGGGCGCAGGCACGGCCGCAGTCACCGCCTACCGCAGCGGGTGCCAGCGCCACCTGCGCGGCCTGATCCAGGAATTGAGCTACGCGATCGACAGCCGCGACACCAACCGCCTGGCCTCGCTCTACCACTGGCGCGGCATCAGCAGCGCCGGCAGCGATCGGATCCTCGACCGGCTGGACACGATCGCGCAGCAGCCGCTGGTGGACATCGTCGCGCAGCGACCCGCCCCCACAACGCGCACGCCGGGGGGGTTCGCAGGCTGGACCGGCGTGCAGGACCTGCCAGCCAGCACGCGCGTACAGCCCCCGTCCTCGCTGCGCGTGACCCAGACCGGCCGCGGCGGCACCGGTGCGTCGCAGACCGTGTTCTCGCTGCACCGCCATTTCGACTGCTGGTGGATCCGGCTCTAGCGTCACGCGCCGCAGCACGCATGCTCGTCGACAGCCCCGGAGGCGGCAGGAGGCGATCCCTATGCGACGCAGCTCAGTCGGGCCGGAACGACAGGGTCGCCACGACCCCGCGGACCACCCCGGGCACCACCCGCACCTGCCAGCCGTAGAGATCGCACAGCCGGCGTACGATCGACAGGCCGATCCCGCCGCCCTGCGAGTGCTCGGCGTGCGTACCGCGATACCCGCGCTCGAACAGCCGGGCCGCGTCCTCCGCGCTCAGGCCCGGACCACTGTCGGCAACCTCCACGGTGTGCGCATGGACGCGCACGACCACTTCGCCTTCCTGGGTGTACTTGATCGCATTGCCGACCAGGTTGCCCAGTGCCACGGTGACGGCGGCCTCGGGCGCATCGACGACGAGCGCTTGCTCGGCCTCCAGGCGCAGCACCAGCGGCTTGCCGACCAGTTGCGGCCGGTGGGCATCGAACAACTGCTCGACGACGCGGCCGATGTCGGTCGCGCCGTGACCGCGCTCCTCGCGCGAGAGCAGCAACAACGCACTGATCAGATCGGTGCACTGCTGCTCGGCACGCTGGATGCGCAGCAGCCGTGTCCGGGTCTTCTCGTCCAGGTCCGGCCTTGACAGCAACAACTCCACTGCGCCCTTGATGACCGCCAATGGCGTGCGCAGTTCATGGCTGACGTCAGCGTTGAACTCGCGGTCGCGCTGCACCACTTCGGTCAGCCGGAACGCGTAGTCGTCCAGCGCGCTGGCCAGTTGCCCGACCTCGTCGTCGGGAAAATGCGGCGCCAGCGCTTGCGGCCGCGAACTGTCGCCCGAGCGGCTGAGCCGCTTGGCCAGTTCCGAGACCGGGCTCATCACGCGCGCTGCCGACCACCAGCCGATCAGCAGCGACAGCAGCGAGACCAGCACCACCGAGCCGAAGATCGCCCGCTGGAACTGGGTCGCGCCACGCATGGTCTCGGTCATGTCGTAGGCGAGGAAGAACCACTCGTCGGGCATTTTGCGCACGGCGAGCTTGTAGGCGAACGGCGTACCGTCCTCGTCGATGCCGCTGAGGTTGTGGATGCCATCACCCAGGTCGTACCAGTCGGGCTGCTCCTGGCGCAGTTGCTCGAAGCGGTCACGGCGAATCACCCGGCCCTGGATCTGCTGCACTGGCGCTGCCGGATTGCGTGTCGGATCGACGTAGTAGCGCCGCGCGTACTCGTCGATATTGCGATTCATCAGGTCCTCGACCAGCGCCGTCTCGACACGATCTCGGGCTTCCTGGGTCAGGAACGCGAACAGGGTCGTGAGCCCGAGCCCGAGCAACACGAACGACAGGATGATGCGGCTGCGCAGGCGCCGCCGGTAGCGGCGCTCGCGGACCCGGGCCGGGCGGCCCCCCGCGGCCTCAGTTGGCGGCATCGGGCACGGCGATCCGGTAGCCGATACCGTGCCGTGTCTGGATGTAGGGCGGATCGAACGGCTTGTCGACGACCGCGCGCAGGCCATGGATGTGCACGCGCAGCGAGTCGGAGTCCGGCAATTCCTCGCCCCAGACACGGGTCTCGAGCTCCTGGCGCGTGACCACTGCCGGCGAAGCCTCCATCAGCGACTGCAGGATCTTGAGCGCGGTGGGGTTGAGCTGCAGCAGCTTGCCCTGGCGGCGCACCTCGAGCGTGTCGAGGTTGTACTCGAGCTCACCGACCTCCAGCACGCGCGTGTGCGCGCCCTTGCCGCGCCGCGACAGCGCATTGAGCCGGACCTCGACCTCCTGCAGCGCGAACGGCTTGACTAGATAATCGTCGGCGCCCGAGTCGAACCCGGCGAGCTTGTTGTCGAGGCTGTCGCGCGCGGTGAGCATCAGGACCGGCGTCTGCTTGCGCGCATCGTTGCGCAGCTTGCGGCAGACCTCCAGCCCATCCATGCCCGGCAGGTTGAGGTCGAGCACGATCGCATCGAAATCGTGGACCACCGCCAGATGCAGGCCGGTGACGCCGTCGGCGGCGAAGTCGACGGTGTGGCCGCGGTCCTCGAGGTAATCCCCGAGATTCGCGGCGATGTCCTGGTTGTCTTCGATGACGAGGATATGCATGTCGATTCGGATTCTCGGCTCGTGAGTGACGCGTCGCATCAGCGCCGCGCAGGGATGATGGCACAGCCCCATATGGTTCCATGCCGGTTGTCAGGACCACGCATACAAAAAGACCCGGACGTTGGCCGCCCGGGTCAAAGGAGTGTTGCCCCGATTGCCGTTATCCGCTGCGCCCGGCCGAAGCCGGGAGAGAGAGCGCAAGCGCATTCCGGATGCTCAGATTAGGGGTGGGATCCGTCGAAATACGGAAAAAAAACGTTCAGGTTCCGTTGGAGCCGCTGCGACGTGTCCGTCGCGGGCGTCCCGCCCCGACCCGTGCGGCCAGATGTTCGACGATGCCTCCGGCGATATCCTGCCCGGTTACCGCCTCGATGCCTTCCAGGCCCGGCGAGGCGTTGACCTCGAGCACCAGCGGCCCCCGGTCCGAACGGATCAAGTCGACCCCGGCGATCCCCAGACCGACCACCTGCGCGGCCCGCACCGCGACCGCCTGCTCTTCCTCAGTCGCCGCCACCGCACTCGCGCTGCCGCCGCGATGGAGGTTGGAGCGGAAGTCCCCCGCCGGTGCCTGCCGCTGCATCGCGCCGATGACCCGGTCGCCGACCACAAAGCAACGCAGGTCCGCGCCCTGGGCTTCGGCGATGAATTCCTGCACCAGGAAGTTGGCGTACAGGCCGCGCAGGGCCTCGACCGCGCCACGCGACGCCGAGGGCTTTTCGGTCAGCATGACACCGGCGCCCTGCATGCCTTCGTTGAGCTTGATCACGTGCGGCGGCGGGCCGAGCATCGCCAGCAGGTCGTCGGTGTCGTCGGGGTTGTCGCCAAACACCGTGACCGGCAGGCCGATGCCCTCGGCAGCCAGCAGTTGCTGGCAGCGCAGCTTGTCGCGCGCGCGTGCGAATGCCGCCGAGGGATTGGGCGCAAAGCTGCCCATTAACTCGAGCTGGTGCAGCACCGCGTTGCCATAGCGCGCCACCGAGGTGCCGAAGCGCGGGATTACCGCATCGAAGGCCTCGATCGGGCGCCCCTTGTAGCGCAGCGAAAAGCCTTCGCTGCTGATGCGCATGTAGCAGCGCAGCGGATCGAGCACGCGCACGGTGTGCCCGCGCGTCCGTGCGGCCTCGACCAGCCGGCGCGTGGAATAGAGCTTGGTGTTGCGGGACAGGATCGCAAGCTTCATCGCAGGACCGGGCAAGCACGCGGCGCCGACGGGCCGCATCGAGGATCGACGGGAACAGCTGCAACGAAAACGGCGGCACCATCGCCGATGGTGCCGCCGCTGGAACTGGAGCGGGTGATGGGAATCGAACCCACGCTAGCAGCTTGGGAAGCTGCAGTTCTACCATTGAACTACACCCGCGCAGGGCCTCAGTCTATGCCGCCGCGGCGCGGCTTGGCAACGCCGCCGCGCGGGCGGCGGCGTGCCGGCCGCGCGGCGGTCAGAAGCCAGCGCCCAGGGTCGCGAACACCGTGGTGTGGCTGCCGGCCTTCTGACCGACCGTCAGGGTGGCGCCGACATTGGCATCCAGGCCGAACAGGCGCGCCTGGGTGCCGAGCGTCGCGGTGCCATAGCTGCGGTCGTAGCCGCGGGCCGGCACCGCATAGTCCAGCATCGAAGGCTGCGACTGCGCGCGGGCCCAGGCCTGGGTCGGCGCGTCCTCGAACTCACGATCGACCGTCAGCCGCGCATACGGCCTCACGCCGCCATCGCCGGCATAGGCGAACTGCCAACCGGCGCTGCCAATCAACGAGTCGATGTCCTGCGAGGGGTAGGCCAGCGAAGTGGACATCGCCGGATCGCTCTCGGCGAAGCCGTCGACCTCGATGCGCTGCCCCACCAGCGACAGCACCGGCCCATGCTCCAGCGGGCCATTGCCGAAGGTCCAGCCGGCATACAGCGCAGCGGTCGTGTTGCTGCCGTCGGCCTGGCCGCTGTGCACTCGCGTGGCCGGCCCGATCTGCACGGCGCGGTCGGTGTCGAAGTCCAGCCAGCTGTAGCTCAGCTGCAGGTTCACCCAGCCGCCGGCCGCGCTGCGCCAATGCGCGAAGCCGCCGACGGTCGCCTCGCTCTGGTCCCAGCTGCCGCGGCGCAGGCCCCAGTCGTTGCCTTGCCGGCCGTAGCCGACGAAGCCGCCGAAGGTCGCGGTGCCCATCGTCCAGTCCAGACCGGCGGTCAGTGCCGGGCCGACGCCATCGTAGGTGTCGCCATGGTCGTAACGCTGCATGTCGGCGCGCACGTCGGCCCACCAGCGGCGGCCCTCGACCGGCACGGCGGCCAGGCTCATCCGGTTGGCGACGCGATCGGCACGCGCGCGGCCGGTCATCGACGCCGACTGCGGCAGCACGGCGATCTGCTGCGGGCCGTCGATCATCGACACGGCCAGATCGGCGATCATCGCCTGCGCGCGGCTGGCCGGGTGCACGCCGTCCGCGAACAGATAGGTGTCGGCCGCGTCGGGCGCAACCAGCGAGTTCGGATTGCAGAACAGCGACGAGGCACCTGCAGGGGCGCAGGCGACCGACGTGACGTTGGTGAAGCCGTAGCGCGCGGGATCGGCGACCACTTCCTGCAGGAAGTGGAAGGTGTCGACCGGGATCACCCGCAGGCCCTGGGAAGCGAGGCCGCCGTACAGCGCATCGTTGTAGGCCGCCGACAGCGCGGTGCCCTGCGCCATCGCCGCAGCGCCACCGGCCCGGAACTGCGGGGTCAGCCCGACGTCCGGGATCGACGGCACCAGCACATAACGCGCGCCCGCGCCCTGCAGGGCGCCGACCAGGCCGACCTGCGCGGTCACCGCCGCGCCGATGATCTGCTGCGCCTGGCCGGGGTTGGCCGCCACCGCGAACAGATCGTTGGCGCCGCCCCAGACCGAATACAGCGCATCGGCATCGGCGCGGCCGCCATTGGCCGACAGGTACGTGCGCATCTGGGTCGCCAGCGAAGGCGTCGCACCGAGGGCGCCCTCGGTATCGATCGCGACGCGGGCACCGCCGACGGCATAGTTGTCGCCGGTCTGGCCGTTGCCATTGGCACTGGCGTTGGTGCCGTAGCGATCGGCCACGTGCTCGGCCCAAGTCAGGCCGGGGTTGGTCGTGAACCGGCCAAGGATCGCAGTCTGTGGCCCGACCTCGCGCACCAGCACCGGCCGGAAGTAGCCGGAATCGGTCAGGCTGTCGCCGAAGAACACGGTGCGGGAAAAGGTGTCGGCGGCGAGCGCCGGAACGGCCGCTGCGGCAAGCGCGACGGCAAGGGCGGCACGGATCGGCCTGGACGACGACATGGGGGACTCTCCTGAAAAAGGGCGGCGATTATCCGCCCGTTGGCGACCGGGCCCCGTACGGGACCGCATTGCCGCGATGATCCCGCCACACGTCGGGCGCAGCACGCCGCACTGCGTCATGCCCGCTCGCGGGGGCAACGTGCGCCGCGCCCTGCGAACGGGGACAATCGCGGCATGAACATCCGACTCAACGGCGAAAACGCCGACATCGATCCGGGCAGCACGATCGCCGCCCTGCTGCAGGCCCAGGGACTGGGCGGGCGCCGCGTGGCGGTGGAGGTCAACGGCGAGATCGTCCCGCGTGGTCGCCATGACGCCCACGTCCTGACCGACGGCGACCACGTCGAGATCGTCCACGCCCTGGGCGGGGGGTGAGCGAATGCGCTTGTCCGAGCCATCCGGCTCGGACGCATTCGCGAACGCCCGCACACGGATGTGCGGGCCGGACAACCCGGCGCCGACACCGCAACGCCATGGATGGCAGACGCCCTGTTACAAGTGCCATGAGCGCTTGTCCGAGCCATCCGGCTCGGACGCACTTGCGAACGCCCGCACAGGGATGTGCGGGCCGGACAGCCCGGCGCCAGCACGACCGCGCCATGGACAGCAGCCACAGCGCATCTCGCGCCGTGGCGCCGATCCGATGCCATCAGGCATCGGATGCGGGGGCGAACGCCTTTCTAAGAACCGCTCGCGAACGCGCCGCGGTCGTCTCCGGCACACCCACGCCGCTTGGGCGATAATCCCGGCATGAGCATTCCTTCCCCCTCGCACGACGCCGGCCTCGTCGTCGCCGGCAAGACCTACCGTTCCCGCCTGCTGACCGGCACCGGCAAGTTCCAGGACCTCGAGCAGACCCGCCGCGCCACCGAGGCGGCCGGCGCACAGATCGTCACCGTCGCGATCCGCCGCACCAACATCGGCCAGAATCCCGGCGAGCCCAACCTGCTCGACGTGCTGCCGCCCGACCGCTACACGATCCTGCCCAATACCGCCGGTTGCTACACCGCCGAAGAAGCCGTGCGCACCTGCCGCCTGGCCCGCGAACTCCTCGACGGCCACAACCTGACCAAGCTCGAGGTGCTGGGTGACCAGCGCACGCTGTTCCCCGACGTGGTGCAGACGCTCAAGGCCGCCGAGCAACTGGTCGCCGACGGCTTCGAGGTCATGGTCTACACCTCCGACGATCCGATCCTGGCCAAGCGTCTGGAGGAGATCGGCTGCGTGGCGGTGATGCCGCTGGCCGCGCCGATCGGCTCGGGCTTAGGGATCCAGAACCGCTACAACCTGCTGGAGATCGTCGAGAACGCGAAGGTGCCGATCATCGTCGACGCCGGTGTCGGCACCGCCTCGGATGCGGCGATCGCGATGGAGCTGGGCTGCGACGGCGTGCTGATGAACACGGCGATCGCCGGGGCCCGCGACCCGGTGCTGATGGCCTCGGCAATGCGCAAGGCCGTCGAGGCCGGCCGCGAAGCCTTCCTGGCCGGACGCATCCCGCGCAAGCGCTTCGCCAGCGCCTCGTCGCCGGTCGACGGCCTGGTCGCCTGACGCCTGCGCGATGACAGACCCGTTCTCCAGCGAAGGGGCCAAGGCGCCGCCCAAGCCGTTCACGGTGACCGAAGGCCGGCGCGAGGTGCGCAGCTTCGTGTTGCGCCAGGGCCGGTTCACACCCGCGCAGCAGCGCGCATTCGACGAGGCCTGGCCGCGCTTCGGCCTGGACTACACCGGCACGCCGCGCGACCTCGACGCCGTGTTCGGACGGCAGGCCTTGCGGATCCTGGAGATCGGCTTCGGCAACGGCGAAGCGCTGCGCCATTCGGCGCGGATGGATGCGGCACGCGACCACATCGGCATCGAAGTGCATGCACCGGGCGTCGGCCGTGTGCTCAACGGCCTGGCCGAGGACGGCAGCGACCACGTGCGTGTGTACCACCACGACGCGGTCGAGGTGCTGCGCAACGAGATCGCCGACGGCGCGCTCGACGAGATCCGGATCTACTTCCCCGACCCCTGGCACAAGAAGCGCCACAACAAGCGCCGACTGGTGCAGCCGACGTTCGCCGCGCTGCTGGTGACCAAGCTCCGCGCGGGCGGCCGCCTGCACCTGGCGACCGACTGGCAGGACTATGCCGAACAGATGTGGGACGTGCTCGACGCCACACCCGGCCTGCGCAACCGCGCCGGCCCGCGCGGCCACGTGCCGCGTCCGCCGTGGCGCCCGCAGACGCATTTCGAGAGCCGCGGCCTGAAGCTGGGCCACGGGGTCTGGGATCTGATCTACGACCGGGATCCGTAATCGGTGATGGGTGACTGGGACCAGCAGGGCGCGCCCCCGGCACGGAAGCACACCGGCTTCCGCCGTTCCTCTTCGCGTCGGAAAGCGTGTCACCGGCGCCCGGGCCCGCCGGGAACGGTGCGCATCCAATCACCCGCCGCCACGGCCCCGTCACCGCGCTGATGGATACCGGACTCGCGCTCACCACCGACATGAAGATCGTCCTGGCCCTGGTGGGCCTGACGATGGTGCTGTTCCTGTTCCAGCGCGTACGCGCCGACCTGGTCGCCCTGGTGGTGCTGGTGATGCTGGGACTGACCGGCCTGGTGGCGCCCGAGGACGTCTTCAACGGCTTTTCCTCCAACGCGGTGATCAGTGTCATCGCGACCATGATTCTGGGCATGGGGCTGGACCGGACCGGCGCCCTCAACCGCCTCGCCGGCTGGCTGTTGCGACGGGCACGCGGCATGGAGAACCGCCTGTTGCTGCTGACCGCAGCCACCGCCGGCCTCAATTCGTCGGTCATGCAGAACCCATCGGTGATGGCGCTGTACATGCCGGTCGCGGCCCGGCTGGCCTCGCGCTCAGGGCTACGCCTGGCGCAGATCCTGCTGCCGGTCTGCGTGGCCATCGTCATGGGTGGCGCGCTGACCATGGTCGGCACCTCGCCGCTGATCCTGCTCAACGACCTGCTGACCGCGGCCAACGCGAACATGCCCTCCGGCGCGGCGACACTGGAATCGCTGAACATGTTCGCGCCGTTGCCGATCGGCCTGGCGCTGCTGATCGCCGGGCTCGCCTACTTCCATTTCTTCGGCAACCGGCAGTTGGGCGAACTGAGCGACGGCGGCGACGGCCCGGTGACCCCGGCGCGCACCCAGAGCTACTTCGCCAGTGCCTACGGCATCGAAGGCGACGTCTTCGAGCTCGTGGTCACTGCAGAAAGTCCGCTGGTGGGGATGACGTTTGCCGAGGCCGAGGCGATCCACCACGCGCCGCTGCTGCTGGCGCTCAAGTCGGAGAACGAGTCGCGCCTGGCACCGCCGGCCGACTCACGCATCTGGGTGGGCAGCGTGCTCGGCGCGATGGGCCCCCGGCAGCAGGTGGCCGACTTCGCGCAGAACCAGTTCCTGCGCATGAGTTCGCGCCTGCGGCACTTCGGCGACCTGTTCAATCCCAGTCGCGCCGGCATCGCCGAGGCGGTGATCCCGCCGACCTCGAAGTTCATCGGCAAGTCGGCCGCCGAACTGAGCCTGGGCAGGAAGTACGGCGTCCGCCTGCTGGCGATCAATCGCGATAAGACGGTGCTGCGCGAGAACGTGCGCAAGATGACCCTGCGCGCCGGTGACATGCTGGTGCTGCACAGCATCTGGCAGGACCTGGCGCGCACCGCCAAGTCGCTCGATTTCCTGATCGTGACCGACTATCCCAAGGGCGAGCAGCGGCCGCACAAGTTCAAGATCGCGATGGCGATCTTCGCCGTGACGATGCTGATCGCGCTGTCCTCGCGCATTCCCACCTCGGTCGCGCTGATGACCGGCGTGGCGGGCATGCTGGTGTTCGGCGTGCTGAAGATGGACGAGGCCTACAGCGCGATCAACTGGAAGACCGTGTTCCTGATGGCCTGCCTGATCCCGCTGGGCTGGGCGATGGACTCCAGCGGCGCGGCAGCCTGGGTCGCCGGCCACAGCATCGAGCGGCTGCCGACCGGCCTGCCGGTCTGGCTGCTCGAGATCGCGGTCGCGCTGCTGACCACCGCGTTCTCGCTGGTCATCAGCCACGTCGGCGCGACGATCGTCGTGGTGCCGCTGGCGATCAATCTGGCGCTGGCCGCCGGCGGCAACCCGACCGCATTTGCACTGATCGTCGCACTGTCGGCCTCCAACAACTTCGTCACCCAGTCCAATCCGGTGATGTCGATGATCATTGGCCCGGCCGGCTACACGGCCAAGCAACTGTGGCGGATCGGATTGCCGATCTCGCTGATGTACACCGCGATCGTGGTGCTGATGGTCAACCTGCTGTTCCACTGACGCGGCCGCCCCCCCCCGGCGCCGACGGCAATCAGCCCAGCAGCACCTGCCCTTCGCGCACCTGCACCGCCACGGCACGCAGCGCTTCGCCCTTGCACGGCCCGGCGACGCACACGCCATCGGCGGTACTGAAACTCGCGCCATGCGCCGCGCAGACCAGATGGCCGTCCTTGGAGGCCAGGAACTGACCGGGCGCCCAGTCGAGACGACGGCCGGCATGCGGACAGATATTGAGCCAGGCGCGCACCTCACTGCCGTAGCGGTGCAACACCAGCGACTCGGCCTCCCCGTCGACCACACCTTCGACCTCCGCAAAGCCGCCATCGGCGATCGCATCGAGCGCGAGCAAGCGGGCGTCGTCACATGGATTTAACGAAGGCATTACAACTCCAGGAGGCGAGCGACCGATACTGGACCCCTCGGCCAACCCGGCCATTGTGTCACGAGCATTGCAGCCGCCATGTCCAACGCCTTCTTCCGCGATCTCCACGCCCGTTTCGATGCCTCCGGTGTCCGTGCGGTGTTCGCGCCGCGCAAGCCGCGGCACCCGGCGTTGCGGGTGTTGCTGGGCCTGGTCGGCGTTGCCCTGCTCGCGGTGTTGCTGGTGGCCGGCCTGTTCGTCGGCGCCGCAATGCTGCTGTTCGGGCTTGCCCGCCGCTTGCTGATGCGCGGCGATGCGACGCCGCCCCGTGACGAGCGCATCGTCGAGGCCGAGTACCGCGTCGTGCGCAATCGCGACCAGCCATTGCTGCGCTGAGTGCAGCGGCGCCCGAACGCCAGAGCTGAGCCGATGACCGATCCGTCGTACGACGTGGTGCCCGCCGCGGCGCCGATCCGCCTGGCGGTGCGCGGTGGCGGCCAGTTCCCGGTCCGGCGCGTCTACTGCGTAGGCCGCAATTTCGCCGACCACGCCCGCGAAATGGGCGCCCAGGCCCCGGCGTCGAAGGCCGAGCGCGGCACGCCGGTGTTCTTCTCCAAACCTGCCGATGCGGTCGTCACCTCCGGCGAGGTGCCCTACCCCAGCGCCACGCGTGAGTTGCATCACGAGGTCGAACTGGTCGTGGCCATCGGCCGCGACGCGCCGCCGGGCGAACTGCCGGTCGACAGCGCCGCCGAGCTTGTCTACGGCTACGCGGTCGGCCTGGACCTCACCCGTCGCGACCTGCAGGCCGCCGCCAAGGCCAAGGGCCTGCCCTGGGACGTGGCCAAGGGCTTCGACGCCTCGGCACCGGTCGGCGAACTGGTGCCGGCCGCCGCCGTCGGCGCGCTGTCGCCGCGGACGTTGTCGCTCGAAGTCAACGGGGTGCTGCGGCAATCGTCGACGCTCGCACAGCTGATCTGGGACGTGCCCGAGATCCTGCACGAACTGTCCAAGCTGTTCGCGTTGCGCGCCGGCGATCTGGTGTTCATGGGGACCCCGGCCGGCGTCGCTGCGCTGCAGCCGGGCGATGTCTGTGTCGCCCGGCTCGACGACGTGCTCGACCTCCACTGCAAGGTGACTTCGGCCCCGCTATAGTCCCGTGCGCATCTCACTTACAGCGCAGGAGACATCATGGGCATACTCGCCGAGTTCAGGGAATTCGCCGTCCGCGGCAACGTCATCGACCTGGCGGTCGGCGTCGTCATCGGCGCGGCGTTCGGCAAGATCGTTACCGCACTCGTCGAAAACCTCATCATGCCGTTCATCGGCCTGCTGACCGGCGGCATCGATTTCTCCCGATGGGCGATCACATTGCGCGCGGCCCAGGTCGACGCGGCCGGCGAGGAGATCCCGGCGCTGGTGCTGGGCATCGGCAACGTCGTCAACACCATCGTGCAGTTCGTCATCGTCGCGTTCGCGATCTTCATCGCAGTGCGCTTCATCAACCGCCTCAAGCGCAAGCAGGCCGAGGCGCCGGTCGAAGAGAAGCCGGCCGAGCCCAGCGAGGAAGTCAAGCTGTTGCGCGAGATCCGCGATTGCCTGCGCAAGCCCGACGCGCCGCTCGCCTGATCCGCATCCTGCGCCGGGACCTCCGGCACATCGCCTCGAGCGGGCCGCGCGCGACAATGCGCGCGGCCCGTTCCTATTGCAGCCGGAGATCGCGCATGCGCCCTGCCCCCCTTCTCAACGCTCTCGCCCTGGCCCTGCTGTCGGGCGCCTTGCTGGTTCCGGGCACTGGAACTGCGCGCGAACGCGCGTCCGCACCGGTGGCGCAGGCTTCACTGGACGCGGCAGCGCAACTGCGCGAGCGCGCATTGCAGGACGGCACCGCGTATCGGCTGATCGAGTCGCTGACCACGCAGATCGGCCCGCGCCTGCCCGGCAGCGAGGCCGATGCCCGCGCGGTCGAATGGGCCAAGGCGCGGTTCGTCGAACTCGGCTACGACCGGGTATGGACCGAGCCGGTGACCTTCCCGAAGTGGGAACGGCGCAGCGAGCGCGCGGCGGTCGTCGGCGCCCATGCCCAGCCGCTGGTGCTCACCGCACTGGGCGGCAGTCCCGGGGGCGAGGTGTCGGCACAGATCGTGCGCTTCGACAGCCTGGCCGCGCTCGAGGCCGCCGACGCGGCGACGCTGCGGGGGCGCATCGTGTTCGTCGATATTCCGATGCCGCGCTCGCGCGACGGCAGCGGGTACAGCGCCGCCGGTGCGATCCGCAGTCGCGGGCCGTCGATCGCCGCGCGCAAGGGCGCCGCCGCGTACTTGATGCGCTCGATCGGCACCAGTCCGCATCGGGTCGCCAACACCGGCATCACCCGTTTCGATGCCGACGTGACCCCGATCCCGTCGGCGGCGTTGTCGCTGCCCGACGCCGACCAGCTCGCGCGCCTGTTGCGGCTGGGACCGGTGGAAGTCGCGCTTGCACTCGATTGCGGCTGGAACGGCGAGTACACGTCGCAGAACGTGATCGCCGAACTCACCGGCCGAGAGCGACCGGAGGAGATCGTTCTGATCGCCGGCCATCTCGATTCCTGGGACCTGGGCACCGGCGCGGTCGACGACGCCTCGGGCGTGGGCATCACGATGGCCGCCGGGCACCTGATCGCGCAGCAGCCGCAGCGCCCGCGTCGCAGCGTGCGCGTGGTAGCGTTCGCGAACGAAGAGCAGGGCCTGCTCGGCGCGCGCGCCTACGCCGAGGCGCACGGCGGCGCCGATGTGATCGCCCGGCATGTGATCGGCGCCGAGAGCGACTTCGGCGCCGGTCGCATCTACGGCTTCAACACCAGCGCCCCGGCGGGACAGCGTGCGACCAGCGATGCGATCGCCGAGGTACTGCGCCCGCTCGGGATCGACTATCTGCAGGACAAGGGCAGCCCGGGCCCGGACATCTCGCCGCTGGCGGCCAAGGGCGGCGCCTGGGGCTGGCTGGGCCAGGACGGCACCGACTACTTCGATCTGCACCACAACGCCGACGATACGTTCGACAAGGTCGACCCCGACGCGGTCGCGCAGAACACGGCCGCCTATGCAGTGTTCGCGTGGCTGGCCGCAGAGTCCGACGAAAGCTTCGGCAGCGCGCCCAAGGCGCACGACTCCCCCGCGCACTGATCGGCAATCGCGGCGACGCCCTGGCCGGGCCGGTTCCGGAGGATGGACAGGCGGCGGGCGCTGATGGGCCGTCACCACGCGGCTCGCGTCTCGATCAGCTTGCCTCTCTGCCCCCTCCTTGGGGCGCTGCGCCGGCCCGCCTCACGCCGACGCGCGTGATCGCGCGCCGTGTGGACGCGGGTCGCGCACTCGTCGTCCGTGTGATGCCGGTCGCCCACACGGCACAGCGGCGCAGTCGCCACGTCCCGCATCGCATCGGCACGCAATGACACTTGCCTCTTGCAGCAGAGCCACGCCGCGGATCACGATCGCCGGCGCGGGCTTATCTGTCGGCGTCGCCCCGTAGCGTCGCCACGCGAGGTGATGCGGCGCTCGCGTCCTGCATCCAGCCGATCGCGCGCGTGCGATCGAGCGGATCACGAAGCGCGAGACCGCGCGCGACGCCGTCAGCATCGAGCAGCAGCCAGCGATCCAAGCCCTCCTGCGGCGCGGCGAATGTGACCCGCTGCGCCACGCGGTCGGGCACGAGGTCGTCGTCGAATACAGCAACCGTCACGGTGCCGACGTCATTCTCGCGCACAACGTCGGTGCCCGGCGCGCGCCCAAGCCAGCGGACCTCAGGCCAGGCATGCATCGCAGCGCCGCGTCGCGCAAGCGGCCCGGCGGCCACGCGGAGTTCTTCGACCACGTTCTCGCCCAGCGTCAACTCGGGATCGAGCACACCGACCGCCACCGAAGCAGCGATCGGGGTCGCGACCTGCGCGATGCGTTCGGCGTACCGCCACATCCAGAGCTGGCTGGGCAGCAGCAGTGCCGCAACGACGAGCGCGGCAAACGGTCCAATCGCCGTGCGCGCACCCGCGACAGCCGCGTACGCCAGGCCCGCCCAGAACAGGCTCGACCAGACGACGTAGCGGGTCGCCAGCAACTGGGCCGGGAACAATGTGAAGTACTCCAGCCGCGCCAGCGCGATCAGCACGCCCACGCCCAGTGCGAACCAAGCAATCCCGAGACCCACAACCACCTGCACGGCCGGCGCACGACGGCAGTGTAAGCTCGCGACCAGAAGCCAGGCCGCGCCAAGCGCACCGGTGAGCAGATGCGGCCAGCGCGCGGTCAGCGCCGAACCGGCCATCGCCGCAATGCACTCCGACACTGCCACGGCAACGCTACGAACCGGCGCGACTGGAAGCCGTGCCGCCATCTCTGGGTCAAGCAGCGGCCACGCCGCGTACAGCGACGGGGCGGCAAGCCAGCGCAACAGGCGATCGGCCTGCACGACCGGCGCAACGCCGATCCGCTCGCCGCCGACGCCGGCGAGTATGGTCATCCCTACGGCCACGCCCGCGCAGAGCAGCACCGGGACGGCGTCACGCCAGGCCGCGCGGCGCAGCCACAGCACCGCTCCAAACGCGCCGAAGCATGCGATGCCCGATCCGAACGAGAACGTGGCCACGAGCCCGCAAGTACCGGCGAGCCAGCCGTGGCACCACGCCTGCGCAGCATTGCGCGGCCGCGCGGCGAGCAGACCCACGCCCAGCGCGAGCGCCAGCGTGACCAGATAGGCGTGCACGCTTTCCTGCGCGTGGACCAGCGCACGCGCGTTGCCGAGCCAGCACAGCCCGACCACCGCCCATAGGAAGGCGACCGCGCGCACTGCAGGCCTGGCCGTCGCCAGCGGGCGCCACAGCGCCGCGAGCGTCGCCAGCAGCAGTCCGATGCCGACCAGGATCTGCAGTCCCTGCGAGGCGCCGAACAGCCGCAAGTCAAGCCAGCGGACCATGTTGGGGAGCACCTCGCGGTGGCCGTTGCTGACCATCAGCACCCCGTCGACGAACCGCGCGTCCGCCAAGACCGCGATGTAGCGCCAGCCGTCTGCATAGGGCACCCGCGGTGCAAGTCGCCACATTGCCCATAGACCGGCCAGCAGATAGAGCGCCGCGAGTGCGTACGCGAGCGGAGCGACGCCGTGGCGCGCGCGTGCGCGCAGCGCCGCCCTCACGTCCGGAGGGCGGCCCACTGGGCCAGCAGCACGGCGGTAGCCGAGGCGACGTTGAGACTTTCGACCGCGCCGCTGCCCGGGATGCCGAGCTTGCGATCGCAGGCGTCGGCGAGTGCCGCGTCCATGCCCTCGCCTTCGGCGCCGAGCACGTAGACCAGCCGCGACGGCAACGCGGCTTTGAAAAGATCCTCGCCGCCGCGCACGACCGTGGCCGCCAGTTGGAAGCCGGCACTGCGCAACTGCGCCAACGCGTTATCCTCCCGGCCCAGGCGGACGAAGCGCACGGCCTCCGCGCCGCCTTCGGCGACACGCGCGGCCGCGCCCGACAGCGCGAGCGTGGCGTCCCTGGGCAGCAACACGGCACCGACGCCAAAGTGCGCGGCCGAACGCAGGATCGCGCCGAGGTTGTGCGGGTTGCCGACGCCATCGAGCCACAGCGCGCAGGCCGGCCCCGCGGGCAACGCCTGCAGCCAATCGCCGAGCGACAGCGGCGCCTCGCGCAGCACGTCGGCGACGATGCCCTCGTGATGCGTGCTCGCCGCCAGCTTGCGCAGATCGTCCTCGCCGACGACGCGGTAGCCCACACGATGGGCCGCGCACCACTTGAGCATGGGCTGCAACTGCGGGATGCGCGCCTCGAGCAGATACAGCTTGCGGATCGCCTCGGGCCGCTTGGCGAACACCGCATCGATGGCGTTGCGTCCATACAGACGCATTTCCCGGCGCTCGCCGCCGTCGCCGTCACCGCCGGGCGCCACGGCCGCGATTCGCGGACCGGCCGGCGAGACTGCGCGTGCGCCCCACGGGCTGGCCTGCCTGGGACCGACCTCGCCCCGTCCTGCCGGCCCGCGTGGCGGGCGACGTCCTGCATCGGTCATGGTGTGCGTTTCCAGAAGTCGGCATTGCGGATGCCCAGCTTATCGGGGTCGAAGACCGGATCGAGCCCCTGCTTCTTCTGGCTTTCGTAATCGCGCAGCGCCTGCAACGCCGGCTTTTGCAGGATCAGGATCGCAACGATGTTGAGCCAGGCCATCACGCCGACGCCGATGTCGCCGAGCATCCACGCCATCTCGGCGCTGCGGATCGCACCAAAGATCACCATGCCCAGCAGCGCTACCCGCAGCAGCAGCGTCCGCCCCGGCCGCGCCACGTGCTTGTTGAGGTAGGTCAGGTTGGTCTCGGCCATGTAGTAATAGGCCATGATCGTGGTGAACGCGAAAAAGAACAACGCGATTGCAACAAAGAGGGCGCCCCAGCCGGGCAGAATCGACTCGATACCCGCCTGCGCAAAGCCCGATCCGGCCTCCACCCCCGGAAGCGCCTCGTGCAGCATCGCCCCCTCGGGGCCGACCACGTTGTACATCCCCGTCGCCAGGATCAGGAATGCGGTCGAGGTACAGACCAGCATCGTGTCGAAGTAGATCGCCCAGGCCTGCACATAGCCCTGCTTGGCCGGGTGCGACACCTCGGCCGCCGCGGCGGCATGGGGCCCGGTGCCCTGACCGGCCTCGTTGGCGTAGATGCCGCGCTTGACGCCCCATTCCACGGCCAACCCGAGCATTGCGCCGAACCCGGCATGCACGCCGAACGCGCTCTCGAAGATGATGCGGAACATCGTCGGCACGAAATCGTAGTTGATGACCATCACCGTGACTGCGGTGAGGATGTAGGCGATCGCCATGAACGGGACCACCAGTTCGGCGAACGCGGCGATGCGCTTGACGCCACCGAAGATGATGACCGCCAGCAGCAGCGCCACGGTGATGCCGATGCCCGCCTTGAGCGCGATCCGCGCATCGATGCCCATCCACTGGCCGGACAGGTCGCCGCAGACCGTGCTGCCAGCGCAGACGTTGGCGATGCTGTCGGCGATCGCATTGGCCTGCACACCCGGCATCAGCAGGCCCGCTGCCACCAGGGTCGCGAATGCGAACGCCAGCGCATACCACTTCAGGCCCATCGCCTTTTCGATGTAGTAGGCCGGGCCACCGCGGTAGCGGCCCTCTGCATCCTTTTCCTTGTAGATCTGCGCCAGGGTGCACTCGACGTAGGAGGTGGAGGCGCCGAGGAACCCCATCACCCACATCCAGAACACCGCGCCCGGGCCGCCAAACGCAATCGCGGTGGCGACGCCGGCGATGTTGCCGATCCCGATGCGCCCGGCCATCGACATCGCCAGTGCCTGGAACGAAGACACGCCGGCATCGGATTTCTGGCCGGTGAAGGTGAGTCGGGTCATCTCGACAAAGCCGCGCACCTGCATGAAGCGCGTGCGAAGCGTGAACCACAGGCCGGCGCCCAGGCACAGCGCAATCAGCGCCTTGCTCCAGATCAGACCATTGAGGGCGGTGAGCAGTTGATCCATCGGTCTGGCTCCGGGCTGGACGGGGGCGGATGACGCGGACGACACACGAAGGATCGATTTTCCACGATCAGGGGGTCGAATGCGACGCACTGTCGCAGCTGCGGACATTGCGCCTTCCCACGCCTCGGGTCAGCCCGAGGAAGGCGGACCCTCGCGCACCAGCCCGAACAGCCGGAGATCGTGCAGCCCATCGGCCTTGCGTACTGCGCCGCGCAGCCGGCCCTCCTCCACGAAGCCATTGCAGACGAGGACCCGCGCCGAGGCCGGGTTGAGGTCGAGCACGTTGGCTTGCAGGCGCCTCAGGTCCAGCGCGTCCATCACCCAGGGCACATAGGCCGCGACCACCCGGCGCATGATGCGGCGGTTCCAGTGCACGCGCGCCAGCCAGTAGCCGAGTTCGGCCGAATGCGCGCGTTCGCCCGCGCCCTGGCGGGCATCGATGCTGCCGCAGGCCTCGCCGTCGATGTCGATCGCCAGCACCGGCCCCGACAGGTCGACGACCTCACCAGCCAGGAACGCCGCGCCGTCGGCGCGCGTATAGGGATGGGGAAAGCGGTCGCTGAGCCCGCGCACGACCAGCGGATCGTCGGCATAGCGCAGCAACGCCTCGAGATCGGCGTCGCGCCAGCGCCGCAGCACGAAGCCATCGCCTTCGAGCCGCACGTCGTCCCAACGCATCGCCCGCCTCCCCCCAGAACCGGGGTCAGAGTGCAATTTCGCGCGCCCGATTGCACCTAAAAATGCACTCTGACCCCGGTTCTGGGGTCAGGCGTGGCCGCCCACGGCGGGGGTTTCGGCTTCCAGGCGCTCGAGTTCCTGGGCCAGGGCTTCGGGGGAGCGCGTGAACGGCGCGAGCAGGGCGTAGAACGCCGGGACCACGAACAGCGACAGCAGGGTCGAGAATGCGACGCCGAAGATGATCACGATGCCGATCGTCGCCCGACTCGCCGAACCGGGACCGCCGGCCACGACCAGCGGGATCGCGCCGACGATCGTCGCGGTGGACGTCATCAGGATCGGACGCAGGCGCACCGCCGAGGCCTCGGCGATCGCCTCGCGGACGCTCCGCCCCTCGTCCCGCAACTGGTTGGCGAACTCGACGATCAGGATGCCGTTCTTGGCCGCCAGGCCGATCAGCATGACGATCCCGATCTGGCTGAAGAGGTTCAGCGTCCCCCCTGTCGCCCACAGGCCCAGCAACGCACCGAGTACCGCCAGCGGCACGGTCAACATGATCACCAGCGGGTGGATGAAGCTCTCGAACTGCGCGGCCAGCACCAGGTAGACGATCATCAATGCCATCGCGAACGTCAGCAGCACCGCGCCACCGGCTTCCTGGAACTCGCGGCTCTCGCCCTTCCAGTCGATCTGCGCATAGTCGGGCAGTTCCTCGGCAGCGACCTGACGCGTCCACTCCAGCGCCTCGCCCATCGAATAGCCGGGCGCCAGCCCGGCACTGATGGTGATCGCACGCAGCCGGTTGAAGCGGTTGAAGCTGCCCGGTTCGGCGATCTCGCTGAGCGTGACCAGATTGGCCAACGGCACCAGCGCCTGGTCGCGACCGCGCACATAGGTGTCGGCGAGATCGGCCGGATTCATGCGCCGCTTGCGTCCGGCTTGCAGCAGCACGTCGTACTCCTCGCCGTTGTCGACGAACGTGGTGACCTGGCGCGAGCCCATCATCGTCTCGAGCGTGCGTCCGATCTCCTGCACCGACACGCCCAGGTCGGCCGCGCGCTGGCGGTCGATGTCCACGCGCATCTGCGGCCGCGTTTCCTTGTAGTCCGAGTCGGGGTCCTGGATGCCCGGATTCTCGCGCATGCGCGCGAGCATGCGATCGCGCCATTGCGCGATCTCCGCGTAGTCCGGCCCGCCGAGCACCAACTGGTAGCGCTGACCGCGGCTGCCGACCAGACCGCCCGGTACATTGGCGCGCACCTGCACGCCGGGCAGCTTGGCGAACTCGGCGCGCAACGTCTCGACGACGTCGACCGTGCTTTCCTTGCGGTGCTTCCAGTCCTGCAAGAACACGATTACCTGGCCGGTGTGCATGTCCTCGCTGCCGCCCCAGCCGCGCGGCACGCGGGAGTTGGCGCGGGCGATCGGCTGGTCGTCGCCGACCAGTGGCGCGAAGATCGCCTCGACGTGCTGCATCTGCCCGACGGTGTAGTCGAAGCCCGCGCCCTCGGGGCCGTCGACGCCGACGAAGAACCGCCCGCGGTCCTCGGCCGGCGACAGTTCGCTGGGCACGCGCGCAAACAGCAGCACCGCGGCCGCCACGCACACCGCGATCGCCGCCACGAGCAGCAACAACAGGCGCCCGGCCGGCAACGCGACCAGCGTGTCCACGCGGCGGCCGTAGCCGCTGCCCAGCCGCGCCAGTTGCCGGTTCATCCACGCATTGAAGCCGCGCTGCTTGGTGTGCGGCCGCACCAGCTTGGAGCACATCATCGGCGTGAGCGTGAGCGCGATGAACGCCGACAGCGCGACCGCGCCGGCCAGCGCGACCGACAACTCGCGGAACAGCCGCCCCGAATTGCCCTCCATGAAGCCGACCGGCAGGAACACCGCGACCAGCACCGCGGTCGTGGAGATCACCGCGAAGGCGACTTGCGCGGTGCCGCGGCGCGCGGCCACCAGCGGCGGCTCGCCCAGATCGGCGCGGCGCTGCACGTTCTCCAGCACGATGATCGCATCGTCCACGACCAGGCCGATGCACAGCACCAGCGCCAGCAGCGTGAGCAGGTTGATCGAGAAGCCGAACACGTACAGCGCGATGAACGCGGCGATCAAGCACACCGGCACGGTCAGCGCCGGGATCAACGCCGCGCGCAGGCTGCCCAGGAACAACCAGATCACCAGGAACACCAGCGCCATCGCCTCGCCCAGCGTCCAGTAGACGCGGGTGATCGCCGCGTCGATGAACACGGTGTTGTCGGAGGCGACGAAAATCTCGGTGCCTTCGGGCAGCGTCTGCTGGATGCGCTCGGCCTCGGCGCGCGCGGCGCGTGCGACATCGAGTGCATTGGCGGTCGAGGTGCGCACGATGCCCAGGCCCACATTGGGCACCGAGTTGCTGCGCATGTAGGAGCGCCGCTCGGCCGAGCCCAGTTCGATCTGCGCGACATCGCCCAGACGCACGACGTAACCGTCGCTGCCGCGGCGCACCGGGATCTGTGCAAATTGCGACGGCTCGCGGAAGCCCCGCTCCACGCGCAACGTGAAGTCGCGGGTCTGCGACTCGATCCGGCCGGCCGGCAGTTCGACGTTCTCGGTGCGCAACGCGTTCTCGACATCGGCGGCGGTGATGTTGCGCGCAGCCATCTCGTCGCGGTCGAGCCAGATCCGCATCGCATAGCGGTGCCCACCGCTCAGATGCACACGCGCCACGCCGTCGAGCGAGGACAAACGATCGAGAATGTAACGGTCGGTGTAGTCGGTCAGCTCGAGCGTGTTCATCGTGCTCGAGCGCAGGTTCAGCCAGACGATCGCGTCGGCGTCGGCTTCGACCTTGGAGATCTCGGGCGGGTCGGCCTCGACCGGCATCCGATCCATGACCCGGCTGATCGCATCGCGCACGTCGTTGGCGGCGGCCTCGATATCGCGGCTCAGGTTGAACTCGATGGTGACATCGGATCGACCGTTGCGGCTGCGCGACTCGATCGTGCGGATGCCCTCGATACCCGACAGCGCGTCCTCGAGAATCTGCGTGATGCGGGTCTCGACCACGGCAGCCGATGCCCCGGGATAGCTGACGTCGACCGAGACGATCGGCGGATCGATGTTCGGCAACTCGCGCAGCGTCAGCCGGGTGAAGGCCATGATGCCCAGCGCCACCAGCAACAGGCTCATGACGGCCGCGAACACCGGCCGGCGGATGGAGACATCCGACAGTTTCATCGCACCTCGTCTCCTGGCGCGTCGGCGTCCTCGGCCGGCTGCGCCTTGGCCTCCTGCACCGTGCCTTCGACGATCTTCATGCCCGGCCGCAGTTTGCCCGTGCCGTCGAGCACGATGCGCTCGCCTGGCGTCAGACCCTCGACCAGTTCGGCCAGGCCATCCTGGCGCACACCGATCTCGACCGGCGCCTGCTCGACCGTCTCATCCTCGCGAACGCGGTAGACGAACGTGTCGCGGCCGACCTGGATCACCGCGATCTCCGGCACCATCAGCGCTTGCCGCGTGCGCTGCTGCAGCCGCACCTGGATCAGCATGCCCGGCCGCAGCCGGCGATCGGGATTGCCGAAGGCGCCCCGCACCGTCACCGCGCGGGTGTTGGCATCGACGCGGGCGTCGATCGTCTGCACCACGCCCTCGAACTCGTCGGCCGGATACGCGGCACTGCGCCCGAACACCCGCTGACCCGGCGCAATGGCCGCCAGCCGGGTCTCGGGCACGGGGAAGTCGACATAGACCGTCGAGATGTCGTCGAGCGTCGCGATCGCGGTGCCGGGCGTCACCAGCGCGCCCGGGCTGACCTGGCGGATGCCCAGCACGCCAGCGAACGGCGCGCGGATGGTGCGGTCGCCGACATTGGCCCGCATCTCGGCGACGTTCGCACGGGCGGCATCGCGGGTCGCCCGCAGGGTGTCGAGCGATGCACGCGCGATCAACTGCTGGTCCACCAGGCCGGCGCCGCGACGATACTGCTGCTCGGCCTCGATCGCCGCCGCCTCTGCCGCCTCGAGCGCCGCCTGCTGCTGGCCGCCGGTCAGCGTGACCAGCACCATGCCGGCATCGACATCGTCGCCGCTGTCGAAATGCACCCGCTGCACGGTCTCGCTGACCTTGGCCGTGAGCATGATCGACTCGCGTGCCTTGACCGTGCCCAACGCCGCGACCGTGTCGTTCCAGTCCCGCAGCGCGGTCACCGTCGTCGTCACCGGAACCGCTACACCGCCCTCGGGGCGGGCCGCGCTTTCGGGGCTGCCACAGGCGGCCAGCATCGATGCGAGGAGGGCGACGAGCGCGCACGACACGGTGCCGCGGCGGCCTGGGGCTTGCTCGGACAAGGGAGGACCCTGAGACGGTGAAAGCGCCGGAGTGTACCCGCTGGCCCGTGACGCCGACCGTGCCATCGGATGGTGTCGAAAAAACAGCGTTCCATGTCAACGCATGGTCCACCGGCGCGTTTTGTCGCAGTCTGCGATGACCGCGCAACGCGCCTGCCCCCGCGAGTTCCCCATGGCCCTGTACGACAGCATCCTCGACACCGTCGGCAACACGCCCATCGTCCGGCTGAACAGGCTGGCGCCGGCCAACGTCACACTCTACGCCAAGGTCGAATCCTTCAATCCTGGCGGTTCGGTCAAGGACCGCCTGGCCCTGGCCATCGTCCTCGACGCCGAGCGCCGCGGCCTGCTCAAGCCTGGCGACACGATCGTCGAGGCCACCTCCGGCAACACCGGCGTCGCTCTGGCGATGGTCGCGGCCGCGCGCGGCTACAAGTTCGTCGCCACGATGGTCGAGACGTTCTCGATCGAGCGCCGCAAGCTGATGCGCGCATACGGCGCCAAGGTGATCCTGACCCCGGCCGCCGAGCGCGGCTCGGGCATGGTCCGCAAGGCCAAGGAACTCGCCGAGCAACACGGCTGGTTCCTCGCCAGCCAATTCGCCAACCCCGCCAATCCCGCCTACCACCGCAATACCACCGCGGCCGAGATCCTGCGCGACTTCGCCGGCCGCCGGCTCGACCACTTCGTCACCGGCTGGGGCACCGGCGGCACGCTGACCGGCGTGGGCGAGGTCCTCAAGGTCGCGCGGCCCGAGGTCAAGGTCACCGCGGCCGAACCTGCGGGCGCGGCCATGCTGCAAGGCAAGGACTGGGCGCCGCACAAGATCCAGGGCTGGACCCCGGACTTCGTACCCGAGGTGCTCAATCGCGACATCGCCGCGCAGGTACTCTCGGTCGACGACGGGCTGGCGATCGAGACCGCGCGCCGGCTCGCGGCCGAAGAAGGCATCTTCGTCGGCATCTCGGCCGGCGCCACCGCAGCCGCCGCGCTCGAGGTCGCCAAGACCGCCAGCGACGGCGAGGTGATCCTGACGATGCTGCCCGACACCGGCGAGCGCTACTTCTCCACGCCGCTGTTTGCCGACGTCAACGAAGGCTCGGACGACGACTGGCTGGCGGGCCTGCCCTGAGCGCGACCCGGCGCTAGCCTCGCGCCATCCACAGCGCCAGGCCGACGCTGAGCGCCAACAGCAGCGCCACCCAGAGCAGCCAGCCGTAGCGGCCACTATCGCCGGCGACCACGGTCTCCTGGCGCGCCTCGCGCAGCAGCGGCGAGGCGTGCCGGGACACGGTCTGCCGCGCCGCCTCGTCGTCGAGTGCCGGGTCGAGCTCGCGCAAGCGCCGCGCCGCGTCCTCGGTGTTGCCCGTCGCGATCCGCGCCGCGACCTCGGTGGGCAGCGTCGCCTCGCCCACGGGGCTCGCCTGCGATGACGGGCGGTACCGGTCGTCGCGCCCGTCAAGTGCGTCGACCGAGTCTTTGGCGGCCCGCAGCGACAGCCCCGGATTGGCATCGCGCAGAATCTTGATCGCCTCCACCTTGCGCCCGCGGCGCAGCAGATCGTGGACGGGGGAGGGGACGTGCAATGGCGCGCGATCGCTCATCGAAAAGTCGCTCTCAAGGACAGGATCGGCCGCCAGCATCGCGCAGACGGCGTGATGCCACCATCCAGCCGCCGTCGATATGCTGCGCCGATGGACCAGCTCCGCGCCCTGCATGCCGACATCACCCGCTGCGAGGTCGATGCGATCGTCAACGCCGCCAACCCGTCCTTGCTCGGCGGCGGCGGCGTCGATGGCGCCATCCATCGCGCGGCCGGCCCGGCGCTGCTGCATGCCTGCCGCGCCCTGCCCGAATCGCGGCCGGGTGTCCGTTGCCCGACCGGCGAAGCGAGGATCACGCCTGGCTTCGCGTTGCCGGCGCGCCATGTGATCCACACCGTCGGCCCGGTCTGGCAGGGCGGCCGGTACGGCGAGCCAGCGCTGCTCGCCGCCTGTTACCGCAACGCGCTGGCACTGGCGCGGGTGCATGGACTGGCGTCGATCGCGTTCCCGGCGATCAGCTGCGGGATCTACGGCTACCCGCCCGATGCCGCGGTCGCGATCGCCGTGGCGCAAGTGCGCGACAGCCTGGCCGAGGACCCATTGGACGTGTTGTTCTGCTGCCACGATCCCGTGATGCTGGCGCGCTACACCGCGGCGCTGGCGGCCTGAGCCGCACGACCCGCGGTCAGGCCCCCCACCCCGGGGCCCACCCAACCCCCGGGACCTGAGTCCAATTTCGCGCGGCAAATTGGCACTCGCACCCCGGTTTTGCAGGTTTTTCGGTTTTGCGGGCGGACAGACGGGGCGGGCCCACAACGCGAAACGCCGGCGCAAGGCCGGCGTTTCGATGAGCGAACGGAAGATCAGGCTCAGCCCTTCTTCCACTTGCCCTGCGCGGCCAGACCGTTGTCGCGGGCGCGGGCGAACACCGTCTCCTGCGCCTTGGCGACGTTGTTGGCCAGGTCCTGCGACCACAGCTTCAAGGCGGCCTGCTGCATCGCACGGCCATAGGAGAACGACAGCGGCCAGGGGTTCGGCCCAAGGCGGTTCATCGCATCCAGATGTGCGGTCGACTGCTCGTCGCTCTGCCCGCCCGACAGGAACACGATGCCCGGCAGGATCGCCGGCACCGCCGACTTCAGGCACATCAGCGTGGCCTCGGCGACCTCGTCGACCTCGGCAGTCTCGCCGCTGTCCTTGCCCGGCAGCACCATCGACGCCTTGAGGATCGTGCCTTCGAGCATGACGTTCTGGTTGTACAGCGCGTCGAACAGCGCGCGCAGCGTGACCTCGGTGACCTCGTAGCAGGTCTCGATGTCGTGGCTGCCGTCCATCAGCACTTCCGGCTCGACCATCGGCACCAGGCCCTGCTCCTGGCACAGCGCCGCGTAGCGGGCAAGCGCGTGGGCGTTGGCCTCGATGCAGGTGCCCGACGGGATGTCCTCGCCGATGTTGATCACCGCGCGCCACTTGGCGAAGCGGGCGCCAAGCTTGTAGTACTCCTCCAGGCGCGCGCGCAGCCCATCCAGGCCCTCGGTGACGACCTCGCCCGGGAACCCGGCGAGCGCGTGCGTGCCCTTGTCGACCTTGATGCCCGGGATCATGCCGTGATCGCTCATGTACTTGGCGAACGGCACCCCGTCCTTGGTCGACTGACGGATCGTCTCGTCGAACAGGATCGCACCGCTGATGTGGTCCGACAGCTTGGGCGTGGTCAGCAGCAGTTCGCGGTAGGCGCGACGGTTCTCCTCGTTGTTCGGAATGCCCACGCCCTCGAACCGCTTGGCGATGGTGGAGGTGGACTCGTCGATCGCGATGATGCCCTTGCCCGGCGCGACCATGGCCTGGGCGATGTCTGCAAGCTGTTCGATGCTCATGTGGCGGTGACGTCCATCGGCGGGGAAAGGCGCCCATTATAGCCCGCCGGCTTCGACGAAGCGCCCAGCGCCCGGCGCCGCCGCGCGCCGAAATCGCGCGCAACGTCGGGGAAAACGTTTACAGCACGTCGCGATCCGCGCAGGCCGCGCGGGACAGCCGGTGGCGGTCCCGCGCACGGGCCGGCTACAGCTCGCCCAGGCCCTCGGCCCGACCGTCGCCGCCGACCTGCAGCAGGCGCAGGGTGTTGGTCGCGCCGTGTGTCTCCATGTGCTCGCCACTGGTGAACACCACACGTTCGCCCGGCCCCAGCAGGCCGGCGTCGACCAACAGGCGGATGCTGCCGCGCGCGGCTTCGCGCGGGGTCTGACCGCGGCTGTCGTAGTTGAATGGGAACACATCGCGCATCAGTGACATGCGCCGACGTGCGCCGGCGTGGCGCGAGAACGCGTAGATCGACGCGCCGCCGCGAAAACGCGACAGGTAGCGCGCGGTGCCGCCCGATTCGGTCATCGCGACGATCGCGCCGACGCCGACGTGCTCGGACAGGAACATCGCGGCCATCGCGATCGCGTGGTCGGCGCGTTCGAGGTTGCGCTGCGCCTTCTCGAAGTCGGTGTCCTGCGCGAACTGGCGCTCGGCGCCGACGCAGACCCGCGCCATCGCCTCGACCGCGCGCACCGGATACGCACCGGCGGCAGTCTCGGCCGAGAGCATCACCGCATCGGTGCCGTCGATGACCGAGTTGGCCACGTCGAGCACCTCGGCGCGCGTGGGCATCGGACTTTCGACCATCGACTGCAGCATCTGGGTGGCGGTGATCACCACCTTGTTGCGCGCCAGCGACTCGCGGATGATTTTCTTCTGCAGGCCCGGCAGCTCGGCGTCGCCGATCTCCACACCCAGGTCGCCGCGCGCGACCATCACCACGTCGCTGGCATCGATGATCTCGGCGAGATTCTCGATTGCCTCGGTACGTTCGATCTTCGACACCAGCGCGGCATCGCTGCCATGCGCACGCGCGATCGAACGCGCTTCTTCCATGTCGGCCGCATTGCGGCAGAACGACACCGCGATGAAGTCGACACCGATCTCCGCGGCGATCTTGATCAGCGCACGGTCGTGATCGGTCAACGCGCCCAGCGACAGGCCACCGCCCTGCTTGTTGAGACCCTTGCGGTTCGACAGCACGCCGTCGTTGAGTACGGTGGTGACGATGCGCACGCCCTCCACCGCGGTCACCTGCAACTGCATCAGGCCATCGTCGAGCAGCAGCACGTCGCCTGCCGCCACGTCGTCCGGCAAGCCGAGATAACTGACGCCGACCTCGTCGACCGTGCCCAAGGGCGCGTCGGGGTCGGCGACCAGGTCGAAGCGCGCGCCTGCGCGCAGCGTCACCTTGCCGTCGGCGAACTTTTCGATGCGGATCTTCGGGCCCGGCAGGTCGGCCAGGATGCCGATCTCGACCCCGGCTCGGTCGGCCGCGGCGCGGACAGCCTCGGCGCGCACCTTCTGCGATGCCGGGTCGCCATGCGAGAAGTTGAGGCGGACGGCATTGACGCCGGCGGCGATCAGCGCGTCGAGCACGCCCGGCGCGTCGGTGGCAGGTCCGAGCGTGGCGAGGATACGTGTACGGCGCCGATGCGCCGGGACGGGAGTCAATTCGTTGGCAGTCATTCCGCGATCTTAGTGTCCACCGATGGTCAAGCGCGCGCTGGCGGGCGACGCGCCCGAGGCATCCCGGAACGGCATGCCGCCTGCGAGCTTACTTGGAAACGCTTGCAACGGCATGGCGACCGCTTACGGTCAGCCCACCTGTGCGACCAGCGCAGCCGGCGAATCGACCACTTGGTCGGCGCCGGCCTTGCGCAGTTCGTCGGCCGAACCGAAGCCCCACGACACGCCGATCGCGCGCATCGCGTGCTGGCGCGCGCCCTCCATGTCCATGCGCCGGTCGCCGATCATCGTGCAGCACGCGGCCGACAACGCCAGCCGCGACAGTGCCTCGGCGATGAGTTCGCGTTTGTAGCGGCGTACGCCGTCGTCGCTTGCGCCGACGATCGTCGCGAATGCATCGCCGAACGGCAGGCCCTCGACGATGCGCCGCGCAAAGCGTTCGTTCTTCGAGGTGACCACCGCCAGCGTGCGGCCATCGGCCCGCAGCGTCTCGATCGCCTCCGCCACACCGGGATAGACGGCGTGCTCGCGCCATCCGATCGTGTCGTAGCGATCGCGATAGACCGCGATGGCGCGCTCGGTACGGGCTGCATCCCCGGCAAACAACGCGTCGAAACTGTCGCGCAGCGGCGGACCGATCCACGGCAGCAGCGTCTCGCGCGACAGCGGCGCATGGCCCAGTACCTCGAGCGCATGCGCGATGCCGCCCAGGATGCCGGGCTCCGAATCGATCAGCGTGCCGTCGAGATCGAAGAACAGCGCATCCCCGCTCACGCCCCGCGCGCCTCCAGCGCCGCGACCGCCGGCAGCGTCTTGCCCTCGAGGAACTCCAGGAACGCACCGCCGCCGGTCGAGATGTAGGACACCTCGTCGGCGATGCCGTACTTGTCGACCGCGGCCAGCGTATCGCCGCCGCCAGCGATCGAGAATGCCTTCGACGAGGCGATCGCACGCGCCAGCGCCTCGGTGCCGTGGCCGAACGCATCGAACTCGAAGACCCCGACCGGGCCGTTCCAGACCACGGTGCCGGCGTCGGCGATCATCGCCGCATAGCGCTTCGCGGTGTCCGGACCGATGTCGAGAATCATGTCGTCGGCCTCGACCGCGTCCACGGCCTTGACCGTCGCCGGCGCATCGGCCGCGAAGGCGGGCGCCACCACGACGTCGGTCGGCACCGGAATCTCGGCGCCGCGCGCCTTGGCGTCGGCCATGATCTGCTTGGCAGTGTCGATCAGATCGGTCTCGACCAGCGACTTGCCCACCCCGTGCCCGAGCGCGGCGATGAAGGTGTTGGCGATGCCGCCGCCGACGATCAACTGATCAACCTTGCCCACCAGCGACGACAGCAGCTCGAGCTTGGTCGACACCTTGCTGCCCGCCACGATCGCCAGCAGCGGACGCGCCGGCGCGTCGAGCGCCTTGGCCAATGCGTCGAGCTCGGCCATCAGCAGCGGACCGCCGGCGGCCTGCGGCGCGAAGCGGATCACACCGTGCGTCGAGGCCTGGGCGCGATGCGCGGTGCCGAACGCGTCCATGACGAACACGTCGGCCAGCGCTGCGTACTTGCGCGCCAGCGCCTCGTCGTCGGCCTTCTCGCCGACATTCATGCGGCAGTTCTCCAGCAGCACCAGCTGGCCGGGGGCGACCTCGACGCCGTCGACCCAGTCGCGCACCAGCGGCACCTCAATGCCGAGCAGTTCGGACAGGCGCGCGGCGACCGGGGCCAATGAATCGGCCTCGCTCCAGCTGCCCTCCTTCGGCCGGCCCAGATGCGAGGTCACCATCACGGCCGCGTTCTGTGCCAGCGCCTGACGCAGCGTCGGCAGCGAGGCGAGGATGCGCTGATCGGACGTGACCTTGCCGCCGTCGACGGGGACATTGAGGTCCTGTCGGATCAGCACACGCTTTCCGGAAAGGTCGAGGTCGGTCATGCGAACGATGGTCATGGGGACTGGACTCGCTTGAAAAGAAGGAAAAGGGCCGCGCCAGGCCGTCCATGGCGCCGCATTGCGGCTTCGGAATCGTGCGTGACAGGCAGCCCGGCACGCGGTGCGCACCCGGCATTGTCGGCGCAGCCGTCGCGGACAGGCAAACGCGGCGCAGTGGCCTCAGACGTCCTTGCGCCCGCGCAGCAGGCTCAGCGCGAAGCCGCCCACGACGAGCACGCCGAGCAGCAGCACCCCCCACAGCGTCCAGGTCTTCCAGTCGCGCGTGGGCACCGGCGCCTGCAGTGCCGCCGCGCCGGCCAACGGTGCCATCGCACCGGGCGCGGCGTTCGCCGGACGCCAGCCGGGGCCATGCTGGACGCGCAGCGCATCGAGCAGTGGCGTGACCGGCGCATCGGTGCGCGCCGCACGGGCGCTGCCGGCCTGCAACGCATAGGGCGCACGCCCCTCGGCGACGAACACCAGCGTCTCGGGCCGGTAACCCAGACGCAGCGCCGGCGGCGCGCCCGGCGCCGCGGTGGTCGGCGTCAACCGCCATTGGCGATCGCGAACCGGCGCCGGTAGCGCCAACGGCGGCGACCGACGCAGGTCCGCGCCGCTACCGGCCTGGTACACCACGTGATCGGCGGCCACGACGCGCCAGGGGGCATCGTCGGCATCGCGTCGCTCGAGCGTCCAGCGCCCGGTGCCGTTGCCGGCCAGCGCGATCTCGATCCGCTCGACCGGGAAGCGACCATCGCTGCGATAGACGATCGCGCCGCGCTCGCCGGCCGGCTGCGGTGCCGGTACCTGCCAGTGCCAGGCCACCGGCGCCTGCACCGGCGCCAGTTCGGCCTCGACCGCCTGCAACCGGAGCGGCGCGGCGGCCGCACGCAGCGGCGTGAGTCGCAGATAGCGCGCATGGATCGGGGTGGGCAACGCGATGCGCCGTTCGATCAGCCGCTGGGCGTCGCGGCGCAGGTCGAGCACCCGGGCCTCATCGTGCACGCTGCGCCACTGGCGCAGGTCGTCCGACATCTCGATCCGGTAGGCCTGCTCGAACGGCGGCTGCGCGTCGTCCCAGCGCAGCGCGAGCGCGTCCACCTGTCCCTCGATCGCGCTGGCATCGACCAGGAACGCACCGGCGGCCTCGCCGCCCGACGCGCGCATCTGCACACGCCGCAGGCTCCCGTCGGCGGCGATCTCGCTGATCGCAGCGATGTCGCCATCGCGGCGCCCGGTGTCGGCGGGCAGCGGGAACCACGGCAGTTCGCGCCGCGTCGGCGTCGCCGGCGCCATCGAGGCGTCGACGAAGGCCGCCGGCACCGGTCGGCCGTCACCGTCGACCACGATCACGTCGCGCAGCGACGGCGACCAGACCTGGGCGTAGACCTCGGGTGTGAGCGTGATGCGATAGGCACTCGCCGACGGCTCCTCAAGCGTCAGCGGCCACTGCACAGCAAAGTCCGCTTGCGCGGCGGCGAGCGCGGATGCGCCGAGCAGACAGGCAGCGATGGCGGGACGGAATCGGATCATGCGGGCGCCTCCTCGCGGGGAACGACGGCGCGCGGCGGCGCCGGCGCGAAGAAGCCCACGACCGTGCACAGCAGGCCGTAGGCGATGAACGAGCCGATGCCCCACAGGTTGCCGAGGTGGCCGCGATCGACCAGCACCAGCTTGGCCAGCACCACCGCCATCAGCACCGCACCGGCGAGCCAAAGCGCGCGCTGGCCGCGGCGCGAACCGATGATCCAGCCCAGCACACCAAGAATGCTCCAGACCACCGTCAGGCTGGTCTGGGCCAAGCTGCTGCCGGCCAGGCGCGCATTCCACGGCGCGCCGCCCCAGTGGTGCGCGGCGCGCAGAGTGATCGCGGTGACGAGCACGAACGCCAGCAGCGACAGCAGCGGGACGCGCGGCGCGCCCGGCGGCGCGGTGCCATCGGGCGACCACATCCAGCGGGCCAACAGCAGCACAACGGCGATTTGGGCCAGGTCGAGCGGATTGAGCAACGCAATCCAGGGCAGCGGCGCACTGTCGCCACGATTACCCAGCGCGACCAGCCACCACAACGCGAGCACGCTCAACAACACGCCGCGCAACAACGTGCGCACCGGATCGAAGCGCTCGCCCAGCGGCTGCGCCAGCCATGGCCAACGCCACAACGACAGCGCCGAGACGACCAGCCATGGCAAGGCGATCGCGACCGCGAACCAGCCGCCGGCCAGCCCGGCCATGTCGGCGACGTGTGCCAGCAGCAGCGACAGCACCAGCGGCCAAAGCAGCCACCACAGCAGTTGCGCAGCGCGCGCCAGGCGATCCTCGCCCGCGCGCAGGCACACCAGGCCGCGGAAGCCAAGCACGGCGAACACCGCCCAGGCGGGGGCGCCGTAGCCGGCGAACGGCTGCACGTGTGCATGCATCTGCCAGAACGCCAACGGCGCAGCGACCAACAGCGCGGCGAACAGCGTCCCACCGAGCGCCGGGTCGGGCCGTCGGTGATGGACCTCGGCCGCGAGCCAGCCTGTGACCGCGGCCAGCACAAGCATCGCGTCCGGCAGCCAAGTCGACAGCACTGCGCGTGCCAGTTCCTGGCTCCAGGCGCCCAGCCACCAGGCCAGCGCCCAGACATAGGCGATGCGCGCGACCGGCACGCGCCCGGCCTGCCGGTAGGCGGCCGCAATCGCCAGGCCCGACAGCGCGATCAGCAACGCACCGACGAAGCCGCCGTTGGCGAACACCGGCTCGACCGGGCGCGGCCAGGCGGTGGCGCCGAGCGCATAGGCCACCGCCGCGGCCAATTGCAGCCCCACGCCGGACAATTGCGGCAGCAGGCGGCGCTGGCGCAGGCCCAGCCAGACCAAGCCGGCGCCTTCAAGTGCGAACACGCAGGCGGTCGCGCGTGCCGACAGCGCCAGCGGCACCGCCAGCGTGGCAAAGCCGACCGCGAGCAGTGCGTAGGCCTGGCCGAGCACCGCCTCACGGCGGCGCCGCAGCAGCGCCCAGGCCAGCGCGGCGTAGACCGCGGCCACGCCCAGCGCGCACAGCGCGAGCGCGAACGTGCGCCCCTGCAGCAGGCCGGCCTGCAGCGAGAACGCGACCAGCGGGGTGCCGAACACCAGGCAGCCGTCGACGAGATCGCGCCGCGACGGCGGCCGGCGCCGCGCGTAGAGCAGTGGGATGGCGAGGTAGAACGCGAAGAACAGCGCCAGGAACGGCTGGGTCGTGGCGAAGTCCGAAGGGGTGTAGCGCAGCACGCCCCAGATCGTGCCGATGCCGAAGGTGAAGGCAAAGCCCAGCAGGTTGAGCACCCGCCAAGCCCGGAACCAGGCGATCCCCAGGATCGCGGCATTGAGCACCGCGTAGTACGCGAACAGCGCGACATGGCTGCCGCCGCCGCTCGACAGCCAGATCGGCGCCAGGAACCCGGCCAGCACCGCGAACACCGCCAACGCGCGGGCATTCTGCAGCACCGCCAGCACGCCGGCACCGGCGACCAGCGCCACACTGGCGGCGAACGCGATGCTGCCGGGCAGCAGGCCGAACTGCTTGTACGCCGCGAACACGACCAGCAGCAGGATGCCGATCATCCCGCCCTGCAGGCTCAGCGCAAACGTGGGGTGGCTGTCGCGGCGGTGCCAGCCGAACGCCAGGCCGCCGATCGCCGCGGCCGCGACCGCGGCCAGCCGCAGCTCCACCGGCACCGACAGGTACCCCTGGTCGCTGGCGTACTTGAGCAGTGCGGCGACGCCGGCGAACAGCACCAGCATGCCGATCTTCACCGGTACGTTGCCGGTGGTGAACCAGCTGCGCACCCAGCGCGCCGCACGCGACAGCGGATCGGGACCTGCCGGCGGCGTCGGCGATCCGGGCGCCGTCTCGGACCGAACAGGCGCGGGACCTGGGTCGGCATCGCGCCAGGCCGCGCGCGGCGGTGCCGACGGCAACGGCGGTGGCACCGAAGCGGGCCGCGGGGGCCTGGGGTCGGCCAACGACGACGCCTCGCCTCGGTCGGCGATCGGGCCGTCATCGACCCAGGGGCCAGCGGCGGTGTCGAAGACATCGTCCTGCCAACCCACCTCGGGCTCGGCGGCATCGCCCGCCGCGTCCGGCGTCGCGCGCGCGCGCGCCTGCAGCGCTTCGAGCTGGGACTCGAGCCCAGCCACCCGGCGGCGCAGGTCGAAGGCCGTCACCATCGCGACGATCGACATGACCGGCACGGCCACCAACAGCGCGACCCCCAGAAAGAGCAATGCTTCCATGGCGCCTATCCGTCCGCGCCGACGGCGCGTCTGGGCGCACCTTACCCGGCCGGGCGCGAAAACGAGAAGCCCCGCACGAGGCGGGGCTTCGGGTCGAGCATGGGCGTGCGACGGCTTACTTGCCGGCAACCACCCGGGCCAGTTCCAGGCACTTGTTGGAGTAGCCCCACTCGTTGTCGTACCAGGCCACGAGCTTGACGAACGTGGCGTCGAGCGCGATGCCGGCCTCGGCATCGAAGATCGACGTGCGCGCATCGCCGCGGAAATCGGTCGCCACCACCTTGTCCTCGGTGTAGCCCAACACGCCCTTGAGCGCGCCTTCGCTCTGCGCCTTGATCTCGGCCTTGATCTCGTCGTAGGTCGCCGGCTTTTCCAGTTCGGCGGTCAGGTCGACCACCGACACGTCCGAGGTCGGCACGCGGAAGCTCATGCCGGTGAGCTTCTTGTTGAGCGAGGGGATCACCACGCCGACCGCCTTGGCCGCACCGGTCGAGGACGGGATGATGTTCTCCAGGATGCCGCGACCGCCGCGCCAGTCCTTGTTGGACGGGCCGTCGACGGTCTTCTGGGTCGCGGTCGCCGCGTGCACGGTGGTCATCAGGCCACGCTTGATGCCCCACTTGTCGTGGATGACCTTGGCCAGCGGGGCCAGGCAATTGGTCGTGCACGAGGCATTGGAGACGATCGCCTGGCCCGCGTAGCTGTCGTGGTTGACGCCGTAGACGAACATCGGCGTGTCGTCCTTCGACGGCGCCGACAGAATGACCTTCTTGGCGCCGGCATCGATGTGCTTCTGCGCGGTGTCCTTGGTCAGGAACAGACCGGTGGCCTCGATGACGACCTCGGCCCCGACCGCGTCCCACTTCAGGTTCGCCGGGTCACGTTCCTGGGTCAGGCGGATCCGGGCGCCGTTGACCACGAGCGTGTCGCCGTCGACCGACACCTCGCCCTGGAACCGGCCATGCACCGAGTCGTACTGCAGCATGTAGGCCAGGTAGTCGGGCTCGAGCAGATCGTTGATCGCGACGATCTCGATCTCGCCGTCGAAATTCTCCACCGCAGAGCGCAGCACGTTGCGGCCGATGCGGCCGAAGCCGTTGATGCCTACCTTGATCGCCATGAATCCGGACTCCTGCAGCCGCGCGGGTGCGGCACGTGAAAGGGAAGGAACGCCATGCCGGCGATGCCGGCATCGGAGACAGCACCGTCGATTCTACCGCGAGCCCGGATCGCGCGTAGTCGCCTGCTCCAAGCGCAGAACGATCGCCATGGCGTTGATCGGGATCAAGGCGCACACCTGGCAAGCGGCGGAGACTGGCGCCAGTTCCCACGAAGAGACCGCCACGATGCGTCCGCTGTCCATTGCCCTGCTTGCCCTCGCCTGCGCTGTTCCCGCCCTCCCCGCCGCCGCCCAGTCGGCCGGCGAGTGGACCGTCGCGATCGGCGCCCACAACGTCAATCCCAAGTCCGACAACGGCACGCTGGCCAACGGCACCCTGCCGCTGTCGATCGGCAGCAGCACCCGTCCGACGATCGCGGTCGAGTACTTCGTGCGCGACAACCTCGGCGTCGAAGTGCTGGCCGCCACGCCCTTCCGCCACGACATCGACATCAAGGGCCTGGGCAAGGTCGGCAGCACCAAGCACCTGCCGCCGACGGTGAGCCTGCAGTACCACTTCAACAGCGCCGGCGCGGTCTCGCCGCTGGTCGGCGTCGGCGTCAACTACACCACCTTCTTCGACGAAGAAACCCGCGGTGCGCTGGCCGGGTCGCGTCTGGCACTGAGCAACTCCTGGGGTCTGGCCGCGCACGTCGGCGTCGACTTCAAGGTCGGCAACGGTGCGATCCGCGTCGACGCGCGCTGGATGGACATCGACAGCGATGTCCGCGTGGATGGCGTCAAGCTGGGCACCGCGAACATCGACCCGCTGGTCTACGGCGCGGCGTACGTCCTGAAGTTCTGATCCATCGAGTCCGACAGGCGGCGCATCCGATACAATGGATCGGATGCGCCGTTTCGTTCTGTCGTTTTGCCTGCTCGCCCTCGCGGCGACCTCCTCGTCCGCACTCGCCTGGGGCCAACTCGGCCACCGGCTGGTCGCCCAGCTTGCCGAGCGCGACCTCACGCCGCAGGCGCGGGCGCAGGTCGATGCGCTGCTCGCAGGCGAACCCGATCCAACCCTGGGTGGTATCGCCTCCTGGGCCGATGCCCTGCGGGAGCACGACCCGGCACTGGGCCGCCGCTCGGCGAAATGGCATTACGTCAACATCGGCGAGTCGGCCTGCCGCTACCAGGCCACGCGCGACTGCCCGAACGGCGATTGCGTGGTCGAGGCGATCGTCGCCCAGACCGCGATCCTGGCCGACACCGCGCGTCCGCGCGCGCAACGCGTCACCGCGCTGAAATTCGTCGTGCACTTCGTCGGCGACGCGCACCAGCCGATGCACGCCGGCTACGCCCACGACAAGGGCGGCAACACCCACCAGATCAATCACCGCGGACGCGGCACCAACCTGCACGCGTTCTGGGACAGCGGCATGCTCAACAGCGTCGGGCGCAGCGATGCCGACTGGCTGGCGCATCTGAGCACGCTGCCGCCGCCTGCACCCGCGGCACGCGTGCTGCCACCGCCCACGCAGGACTGGGCCGAAGCTGCCTGCCGCATCGCGGTCGCACCCGGCGTGTATCCCGCGCGCGGCCGGCTCGGCCAGGACTATGTGAGCGTCCACCTACCGACCGCCGAGCGGCAGTTGCGCGACGCCGGCGCCCGGCTCGGCGCCCTGCTCAATGCCGCGCTGGCGCCCGCGGCGCCCTGAATCGCGCGAACCTTCCCGTCACGGCGGGCTCCTACAGTGCGCTGGCCCGCCCGCAGGAGCCGTCCATGCCGCCCGAGGTCACCCCGTTCTTCCACGCCGCCAGCAGCACGTGGAGCTACGTCGTCCGCGATCGGCGCTCGCGCGCGGCTGCGATCATCGACCCGGTGCTCGACTTCGACGCCGCATCGGCCAGGACCGCCACGGTGTCGGCCGGCCACCTGCTCGATCATGTGCGCAGCCACGAGCTCGATGTGCAGTGGATCCTGGAAACCCATGCCCATGCCGATCATCTTTCGGCAGGCGACTGGCTGCGCCGGCAATTGCCCGCCGCGCGCCTGGCGATCGGCGAGGGCATCCGCACAGTGCAGAAGACCTTCCGGCCGATCTTCAACCTCGGCGAACACGTCCTGGAGGACGGGTCGCAGTTCGACCGACTGTTCGCGCCCAATGCCGAGTTCGCCATCGGCGAGATGACCGCACGGGCCATCCCCGTGCCCGGACACACCAGCGACAGCAGTGCGTATCTGATCGGCGATGCGCTGTTCACGGGCGACTCGTTGTTCATGCCCGACGGCGGTACCGCGCGCTGCGATTTCCCGGGTGGCGATGCAGCGACGCTGTACCGCTCGATCCAGCGGCTGTTCGCCCTCCCCGACAGCACCCGCGTGTTCGTCTGCCACGACTACGGGCCGGGCGGTCGCCCGGTGGCCTGCGAGACGACGATCGGCTGCCAGCGGCGCGAGAACATCCACGTGCGCGAGGGCATCGATGAAGCAACGTTCGTCGCGATGCGCACCGCGCGCGATGCGACACTGGCGATGCCGGCACTGCTGCTGCCGGCGGTGCAGACCAATCTGCGCGCCGGGGCGCTGCCCGAGCCCGAAGCCAACGGCGTGCGCTATCTCAAGCTGCCGATCGACACGTTGTAGCGACGCGATGCCTCCGCGCTTTACCCGGTATCGCCGCATCGTTATTCTCGGACGAACATAACGCCGAGATCCGACGATGCCCCTGTCCCGCCGCTTGGTGCCAGCGCTGTTGCTGATGCTGCCTGCCTGGGCCGGCGCGCAGGAGGCAGGCGGGCATGCGACCGTCGGGCGCGCGTCCGCGCCGGTGGCCGCATCGCCGCACGTGGTGCCGCTCGACGAGGCGGCGCGCGCGACGCTGCAACGGCGCGACCTCGCGTTCGACGACCACGGCCATGCACGCCGTTGCGAAGGCGTGTCGCTGGCCGCGTTGCTGCAGGCCAGCGGCGCGATGCCGGTCGCCCCGCTGCGTGGCGGCGACCTGACACGCTACGTACTGGTGCGCGCGCGCGACGGCTACCGTGCGCTGTTCTCGCTGGCCGAGCTCGACCCCACGCTCGGTGGCCGCACTGTTCTGCTGGCCGACCGCTGCGATGGCCGGCCGCTGGATGCGACCCACGGTCCGCTGCGGCTGGTGATCGCCGGCGACACGCGCGCGGCGCTCAGCGTGCGCCAGGTCGAGCAGATCGTCGTGGTCGCCGCCCCCTGATCCCGAACCGGACGCCCTGCGATGCTCCCGACCTCCTCCCGTCGTCTCCGCGTTTGGCTGCTGCCGGCCCTGCTCCTGTTCGCGGCCATGCCCATGTTCGCGCAGACACCGCTGACGGTGTTCGCAGCCGCCAGCCTCAAGGAATCGCTCGATGCCGCCGCCGCGCAGTACACGCGCCAGACCGGCCAGCCGGTCCGTGTGTCGTACGCGGCCAGTTCGGCATTGGCGCGCCAGATCGCGCAGCGCGCGCCGGCCGACGTGTTCGTCTCCGCCGACCAGGACTGGATGGATTGGCTGGCGCAGCGCGGGATGATCGACGCCGCATCGCGACGCAACCTGCTGGGTAACCGCCTGGTGCTGATCGCGCCGGCCGACAGCGCCGCGCAGCCGTTCGCGCTGGACGCGCGCAGCGACCTGCTGCCGCTGCTGGGCCCGCGCGGCCGGCTGTCGCTGGCCCTCACTGCCAGTGTGCCCGCCGGCAAGTACGCCAAGGCGGCGTTCGAGTCCTTCGGCACCTGGAGCGTGCTGCGCCCACGCGTCGCCGAGTCCGACAGCGTGCGCGCCGCGCTGGCGCTGGTCGCCCGCGGCGAGGCGCCGCTGGGCGTGGTCTACGCAAGCGACGCGCGCGCCGAGCCGCGGGTCAAGGTGCTGGCGACGTTTCCGGCCGGCAGCCATCCGGAGATCATCTATCCGGTCGCGCGGGTGGCGGGCAGTGCGCAACCGCGCCAGGCCGACGCGTTCGTGCACTGGCTCGACGGCGATGCCGCGGCGGAGATCTTCCGCCGCCACGGCTTCACGATCCGCTGAGCCGCACGATGGCGTCGACCGCCTGGTACGCCTTCTCGCCGGACGAGCTGGTCGCGATCGGGCTGAGCCTCAAGGTCGCGACCGCGGCCGCGCTCGGCAGCCTACCGCTCGGCATCGCGATCGCCTGGCTGCTGGCACGCCGACGCTTTCCGGGCAAGGCGCTGCTCGACGCCCTGGTGCATCTGCCGCTGGTGCTGCCGCCGGTCGTGGTGGGGTACGCATTGCTGGTGATGCTCGGTGGCAACGGCCCGGTGGGCCTGTGGCTCGAAGAGACCCTCGGCATCAGCGTCGCGTTCCGCTGGACCGGTGCCGCGCTCGCCAGCGCGCTGATGGGCTTTCCGCTGATGGTGCGCACGATCCGCTTGTCGATCGAGAACGTCGACCGCCGGCTCGAGCAGGCGGCCGCGACGCTCGGCGCCGGGCCGTGGCGCGTATTCCTGACGATCACGCTGCCGCTGGCCTGGCCGGGCGTGGTGGCCGGCGCCGTCCTCGCATTCGCCAAGGCGCTGGGCGAGTTCGGCGCGACGATCACCTTCGTCTCCAACATCCCTGGCGAAACGCAGACCATGTCCTCGGCGCTCTATGGCCTGCTGCAGGTGCCCGGCGGCGAAGCCGGCATCTGGCGCCTTGCGCTGGTCGCGGTCGCGATCTCGCTGGCGGCGCTCTTGGCCTCCGAGTGGCTGGTTCGCCGCCAGCGCACAGGTCGTGACGCATGAGCCTGGCGATCGACATCCAGCTGCGCCTGGGCAGCTTCGCGCGCGCGGTGCGTATCGACGCCGATCAGCGCGTGGTTGCGCTGACCGGGCCATCCGGCGCAGGCAAGACCAGTGTGCTCAATGCGATCGCTGGCCTGGTGCGTCCCCACGCCGGGCGCATCGAGATCGACGGCCGCGTGCTGTTCGACAGCGCACGCCGGATCGACCTGCCGGTGCATCGGCGACGCGTGGGCTACGTGTTCCAGGACGCCCGGTTGTTCCCGCACCTGGATGTGCGGCGCAACCTGCGCTACGGACGCCACACGGGCCCCCAGACCATTGCGCTGGATGACGTGGTCGAGCTGCTCGGCATCGGCCATCTGCTCGCGCGACGGCCGGCGCATCTTTCGGGCGGCGAGGCGCAGCGCGTCGCGATCGGCCGCGCCCTGCTTTCGCAGCCGGCGGTGCTGCTGTTCGACGAGCCGCTGTCGGCGCTCGACCAGGCGCGCCGGGAGGAATTGATTCCCTGGCTGCAGCGCGTCCGCGACGAAGTCCGACTGCCGATGCTCTACGTCAGCCACCATCCCGACGAGGTCAGGCGGCTGGCCGATACCGTGCATGTGCTCGACGGACCGGTCGCATCGACGACGCGCTGTGAGGGCGAAGCGCTCACACATCGATGACCTTCGGCACTGCGTGCCGTCGCCTGGGATCGCCATCCTGCCGCTCCCGCATCTCGTGTCGGCACCCATGCTCCAGTCGCGCACTCCGTCGTTGCTTCATCGTCCCGCCGTCGTCGTCCTGCTTGCGGTGGCGGCCGGCCTGCTGCTGCGCTCGGCCATCGGTCCGGAGCCCAATGCCTGGCTGATCTGGTTCGCCCCCGCACCGACACTGTGGCTCGCGCTGTCGCTGCGCCGCCGCGGGCTGGCGCACCTGGCGGTCCTGATCGCCACGCTGGTCGCGGCCACGACCTATGCCAGCTATCTGCGGATGCTGATGCCGGCCCCGTTCGCGGCGCTGGCCGTGTGCGGGTTCGCAGCGGGCTGGTGGCTGGCGATCATGCTGGCGCGGCGCATCGTGCTGCGCTTCGCCCGCTGGTGGACCGTGTTGGCCTACCCACTGACGTGGGCCGCCATCGACCTGGTCATGGGCCGACAACTGCCCGACGGCCAGTGGGGCAGCGCCGCCTACAGCCAGAGCGAGTGGCTGCCGATGCTGCAGACCAGCGCGCTGGGCGGCACGCCGGCCCTGCTGTTCGTGCTCTGCCTGCCCGCGTCCGGACTCGCCTTTTGGTTCGCGACCTCCTGGCCTGCCCGGCAGCGCGTCCTCGCGCTCGCCGTGGCCGCAATCGTGCCGCTGGCGGCGTTCGGCTACGGCAGCGCCCGACTGCAAGCTGCCCCGGAGGCCAGCGGCCACCTGCGCATCGGTCTGGCGTCGATCGACGACCTCGTGCTGCCGCGCATGCCCGAGGCCGTCGCGACCGAAGTCCGCGAGGGCTATGCCCGCCTGGTGGCCCAACTGGCCGACGAAGGCGCCGAGTTGATCGTGCTGCCGGAGAAGGCCGCCATCCTGGCGCCCGCAGCCGCGACGGTCTGGCAACGCGACTTCGCCGCGCTCGCCCGCCAGCACGGCGTGTGGCTCGAAGTGGGCGTCGGGATCGACGATGGCCGCGCGCCGCGCAACCAGGCCTGGCTGTTCGACCCCGAAGGGCGGCTGCGCCAGGACTACGAGAAGCTGCGGCTGGCCCCGCCCGAGCGCCGCCAGGGCTACCGCCACGGCAGCGAGATCGCGGTGCAGGAGATCGACGGCCTGCGGACTGGCCTTGCGATCTGCAAGGACATGCACTTCGCCAGCGTCGGCCGCCGCTACGGTCGCGATGCTGTCGGACTGATGCTGGTGCCGGCCTGGGACTTCGACTATGTCGACGCCTGGATGGGCGCGCGCATCACCCTGGTACGCGGGGTGGAGAATGGCTACGCGGTTGTTCGTCCCGCGCGCGAAGGCCTGATGAGCGTCAGCGACGGCTGGGGCCGGCTTATCGCCGAAGCGCGAAGCGCACCGCTGCCCGGCGCCCGGCTCCTGGCCCAGTTGCCGCGCACCTCACCTGGTATGACGCCCTACACGCGGGTCGGCGACGTGTTCGGCCTGCTCTGCCTGCTCGCGACCCTGACGTTGGTGCTGGCGACATGGCGCCGCGGTCACGCCTCCCCGACGGCGCGCCGCACACACTGAGCGCCCCGCCCCAAGGCATCGCCGATGCGTCGTCCACGCAAGCAATCGGTTCCGGTCGAACACACCCGACGCTACCTGGAACCGGGACCAGTCGTGCTGCTGTCGACCGCCCACCGCGGCGAGCGCGGGATCATGACGCTGGGCTGGCACATGATGCTGGGCGACGACCTGGTCGGCACCTACATCTGGCAGGCCAATCGCAGCCACGCACTGGCCAAGCGCAGTCGCGAATGCGTGATCAACCTTCCCACCGATGCCCTGCTCGACACCGTCGTGGGCATCGGCAATTGCAGCGGCCGTGAGGGCGACAAGTTCGAACGTTTCGGGCTGACCGCGCAGGCGGCGACCGACGTCGGGGCGCCACGGATCGCCGAGTGCCATGCGAACTTCGAATGCCGGCTGCACGAGACCCGGATCACCGCCGACTATCCGCTGTTCGTCTGGCGCGTGGTCCGCGCACACGTCGCGGCGCGGCCGGTATGGCCGCGGACCGTGCACTACCGGGGCGACGGTCGCTTCATGATCGCCGGCCCGACGCGCTCGCTGCGCGCGCTGTTTCGGCCGGAGATGCTCGACCAGTGAAGTACCCGCACGGGGCGTCGCGGTCGTCGCGACGCCCCGTGCGCAACCGCAGGCAGGGTGCCTGCGGGCAGGCTCAGAAGCTGTAGGTGAAGGTCAGCTGGCCGTTGCGCTTCTCGCCGTAGGCGCCGTAACCGTTGACCTGCGCCAAGTATTCCTTGTCCAGCAGATTGTTGAGGTTGGCCTGCACGGTCCACTCCGAACCCAGCTGATAGCGCACGAAGGCGTTGACCAGCGCATAGCCGCTCTGCTCGAGCTGCAGGTCGTAGGCCGGCACCGGGTAGTAGATACGGTTCTGCCAGTTCACACCGCCGCCGACGGTCAGCGCCGGCAGGCTGCGCGGGGTGTAGCTGGTGAACGCCTTGAGCGTGGACTGCGGCAGGCGCGTGTTGATGTCGGCGCCGTTGATGTCCTTGGCCACGTAGCGCGATGCACCGAACGTCGCGTTCCAGCCCGGTGCCAGTTGGCCGTTCACCTCGAACTCGAAGCCACGGCTGACGGTGCCGCGCGCGGCGATGGAGGCGAACTCGTTCGGATGGCCCGGAATCGGTGTGGTCGTGATCTGGGCCACGTTGTCCTGCTCGATCCGGAATACAGCGAACGATGCATTCAAGCGGTTGTCGAACCACGCACCCTTGACACCCACTTCGTAACTCTTGCCGTCGACCGGATCCAGATAGTTGTAGTTGATGTCGCGCGCGACCTGCGGCTGGAAGATTTCGGTGTAGCTGGCGTAGGTCGAATACGTGTCGTTGATCTCGAACACCAGGCCGGCATACGGCGTGGTCGAGGTGTGGCTGCGATCGGCCAGTTCGCCCTCGCTCTCCCACTCGGTGTAGCGCGCGCCGACGATCAGCTTCAACGGATCGGCCAGCGACAGGCGCGTGGCCGCGTAGGCCGCCTTCTGGGTGATGGTGCCCTTGCTGGCCAGGCTCAGCGGGTTCCAGATCGGCTGCGGGAAGTTCCGGAGGTCGTCCGGATAGACGATCGGTGCCCAGCCGCCCTGGTAATCACCGTAGTTGGCGAAGTCGCGCTTGTTGTAGCTCAGGCCGCCCATCACTTGATGCTCGCGGCCGAACAGCTGGAAGGGGCCTTCGACATAGCCGTCCACCGCGTCGACCTGGCGCTCGGTGTTGTACAGGCCCGCCGACGGCGTCACGCCCGCACCGGTGTCGCGGTCGAGCAGCGAGCCGCCGGTGACCCAGTCGTTGTATGCCGGGTAGAACAGCTTGTCGTTGGCCTTGGTGCGGTCGTGGGTGGCGCCCACGCGCAGGTTCCAGCCGCTGGCGAAGGCATGCGTGAGGGTCGCGAACGCGCGCTTGCTGGTGGTGTCCCAGTAGGTCCACTCGGGGTTGGCGTTGAACGATGGGCCGTACGGGGTTCGAGTACCGTCCGAATACAGCATCGGGAAGCCGCCCCACGTCGCCCCGTCGGCGCGCTTGTGCTGGTAGTCGTAGCCCACGCTGAGCTGGGTGTCGGGCGTGAGATCGGCATCGATCACCACGTAGCCCAACTGCTTGCGCTGGCTGTAGCGCTCCATCTGGGCATCGGTCTCGAGATAGCTGCCGATCGCACGAGCGCGCACGGTGCCGCTGGCATTGAGCGGTGTCGTCACGTCGACAGTCGTGCGGTTACGGCCCCACTCGCCGATGTTAAGCGACACGCTACCCGTCAGCTCGGCGCTGTCAGCATGCTTGCGGACCAGGTTGACCGAGGCCGACGGATTGCCCGCGCCGCTGAGCAGGCCGGTCGCCCCACGCACGATCTCGACACGGTCGTACAGCGCCAGGTCGAGCCCCGAATCGCCATAGCTCCAGTTCTGCACCATCTGGGTCGGCAGCCCGTCGAACTGGTAGCTGTCGATGTAGAACCCGCGTGCATAGAACTCAGTGCGCTCGCTGTCGGACTGCGTGCTGCTGACACCGGTGGTGTTGGCCAGCACGTCGATGATGTCATCGAGATTCTGGTCGGCAATGCGCTCGTGGCTGATGATGCTGACCGACTGCGGGATCTCGCGCGCAGTCAGGTCGAAGCGCGTACCGGCCGACGTCCGGCGCACCGAGTAGCCCTCGGCGCGCTCGCCCTTGACCTGAAGGCCGTCGAGGGTGGTGACCCGGTCCGCGGCGTCGTCGGCGATCGCGCCCGACGCGAATCCCAGGGTGGACAGCGCGACCAAGGTCGCACAGGCGAGCGGTGCCCGCCGGACGGGGGCGACATGCAAAGGACGACGGCGCATGGGGATCTTCTGGTTGTGGCGGGGAGGGGAACCGCGCGACACAGCCGCATCGCGCCGATACGCGAATGTTAACGATTCTCAATCAATCCTGCCAGCCAAACCGGGGTCAGAGTGCAATTTCCCCGCAATCGGAACCAGAAATTGCACTCTGACCCCGGTTCTGGACGGTCTGGCATCCACCGTGCCTGCACATCGGCTGGCCGATAACGCCCTCCATGTTCATCCGCGCCTGGTTCGCCCTGCTTCTGCTGTCGCTGAGCGCTTGCGACGGCTACCCACGCGATGCCCAGGGCAGTACCGAGCGCGCGCGCCAGACCCTGCGCGTCGGGGTCAGTCACGACCCGCCGTTCGTCGAGGTGCATGCCGGTCAGGCGCCGACCGGCCGTGAGATCGAGCTCATCCAAGCCTTCGCGCGCGACCACGGCTACACGGTCGAGTGGGTCGAGGACGGGCACGAGCCATTGATGACGGCCCTGCTCGGCAACCGCTTGCACTTGGTCGTCGGCGGTCATGGCACGGACTCTCCCTGGACGGATGTCGGCTGGTCGCGCGCGTTCGTACTGCGCGCCCCCGGCGGCGGCTTCGCCCGACGCCGGTTCGCGCTGCCACCCGCCGAGAACGCCTGGCAGTTGTCGATCGACCGCTATCTCCACGCCCGCGAGCGGACGCTGCGATGAGCGCCGACGCCCACCGTCCGCAACCGCCGCCCGTCGAACGCACGCCCGACCCGCTCGGGCCGGCGCAGCAGCGCGAACTTCAGCGCGCCGCCCACTTGTGCTGGTGGTCGCTGGGACTGCTGGGCGCGGTGTCGGTGATGATGTACGTCGCGATGGGCGGCTCGAAGGCGATGCAGACCGCGCTGGTCGAGGACCTGCTGAGCCTGTTGCCGCCGGCCGCGTTCCTGATCGCGCTGCGCTTTCGCGCTCGCGGCATCGATCGCACCTACATCAACGGTCGCGAGCGCGCGTTCGACATCACCTTCCTCGCGTCCTCGGTCGCGCTGACTGGCATGGGCGCCCTGCTCGTGCTCGACGGCCTGCACGTACTGATCACCCGGGCGCGTCCGGTCGTGGGAACCGTCGTCATCGGCGACACGGTGGTCTGGCAGGGCTGGTTGATGATCGCCGCGCTCGCCGTCTCGGCAATCCCGCCGGTGATCCTGGGCCGCCTGAAGCTCAAGGTGGCGCTCGAACTGTCGTCCAAGCCGCTCTACACCGACGCCGACATGAACAAGGCCGACTGGATGACCGCGCTCGCGGGCATCGCCGGCGTGCTCGGCATCGGCTTCGGCCTGTGGTGGGCAGACGCCGCGGCCGCGATCTTCATCGCCATCGAGGTGCTGCGCGATGGGGTGCGCAACCTGCGCAACGCCGTGCGCGACATGCACGACGCCCGCCCGCAGCACGCCGACCGCAGCGATCACGATCCCCTGCCCGCCCGGGTCGGCGAAGCCGTTCGCGCCCTCGACGGCGTCCGCACGTGCCGCGTGCGCTTCCATGAAGAAGGCCTACGCCTGTCGGGCGTGGTGTTCGTGGAGACCGAAGACGGCACCCTCAGCACCGCGATGGCGCAGGCCGTGCGCGAGACCGCCCGCGCCGTCCACTGGCGGATCGACGACGTCACCGCGACCGCCGCGCAATCGCCGCGCACCCCGGCCGCCTGAGCCAGAACCGGGGTGAGAGTGTAATTTCGAGCACCATCACCCAGCCCATCACACCGAATAAAGAAATCAAGCACGCTGCCCCCGGTTTGGGAATGCGTCATCACGAACCACACGCAGCGCCGCCCGCCTGCGCGACCAGGCGCACGTCCGGTAGGCTTGCCGGCATGACGTCCCATCTCCAAGACTTCGACGCTGCCGTTGCCCGCATCCGCGCCCACGTCGACGGCCCGCTGCACATCGGGGCCCCGCTGGGCATTGGCAAACCGCACCGGCTGCTCAACGCCCTGTACGCCGCTGCAGTCGCGGACCCCTCGCGCCCGCTCACCCTCTACACCGCTCTGTCGCTCGACCCGCCTTCGGGCGGGGGCGACCTGCAGGGCCGCTTCCTCGGCCCATTCGCGCGACGCCACTTCGGCGAGGATTTCATCCGGCTCGACTACGTGAAGGCGTTGATGCGCGACGCCCTGCCGCCGCACATCAGCGTCGAGGAGTTCTACATGCAGTCCGGCGCGATGCTGGGCTCGTCCCAGGCGCAGCGCCGCTACGCCAGCCTCAACTACACGCACGTGGCGCGCGCGCTCGTCGACCGAGGCGTCAACGTGCTGGTGCAGAAGGTTGCGGCCAACGAGGACGGCAGCCGCCTGTCGCTGTCGTCGAACACCGATCTGACCTTCGACACCATCGACGCCCTCGTCCAGGCCGGTCACCCGCGCCCGCTGCTGGTGGCCGAAATCGACCCCGAACTGCCGTGGCTCGGCGGGACGGCCGCGGTCGATGCCGGATTCTTCGACCTCGTCGTGACGCCGCCGCCCCCGTACCCGCGCCTGTTCGGCCTGCCGCGGCAGCCGGTGTCCGATGCCGACTACGCGATCGGGTTCTACGCCAGCACGCTGGTCCGCGACGGCGGTACGCTGCAGATCGGCATCGGCGCGCTGGCCGACGCGCTGTGCCACGCGCTGGCGTTGCGCCACATCGACAACGCCGCCTACCGCCGGGTGCTGCAGGCGCTCGATCCCGACCTGATCGCGCATCCCACCGTCGTGGCCTGCGGTGGACTCGACCCGTTCGAGACCGGCCTGTACGGCTGCAGCGAAATGATCAACGAGGGGTTCAAGCGCCTGGTCGAGGTCGGCGTGATCCGCCGCAAGGTTGTCGACAAGGCCGCATTGATGCGGCGGGCCAACGACGGCACCGCCAGCGCGCTGGACCGGGAGCTGATCGAGCGCGACGGGGAGTTTCTGCACGGCGCGTTTTACCTCGGTTCGCCGGACTTCTACGCCTGGCTGCGCGGGCTCGACGACGACACCCGGCGCGGCATCGGCATGAAACGCGTGGGCGAGGTCAACGAGCTCTACGGACTCGACGAAGGGCTCGAGCGCCTGCAGCGCCGCGATGCGCGTTTCTTCAACAGTTGCATGATGGCGACCGCGCTCGGCGCCGCGGTCTCCGATGCCCTCGACGATGGCCGCGTGGTCTCGGGCGTGGGCGGGCAGTACAACTTCGTCGCGATGTCACACGCGCTGCCCGACGCGCGCTCGGCGCTGCTGTTGCGCGCCACGCGCGAGGCCGGCGGCCGCTATGAATCGAACATCCGCTGGCAGTACGGGCACACGACGATCCCAAGACACCTGCGCGACCTCTACATCACCGAGTACGGCATCGCCGACGTGCGCGGCGCGACCGACGAGGACTGCGTGCGGGCGATGGTGCGCATAGCCGATGCCGAGCACCAGCCCGCGCTGCTCGAACGCGCCCGTGCGGCCGGCAAGCTCGATCCCCGCTTCGTCCGGCCACCGGCCTGGAACCGGAACACCGCCGTACGCCTGCGTGACGCCCTGGCACCGCTGCGCCGCGATGGCACCCTGCCGGCCTATCCGCTGGGCAGTGACTTCGACGCCGTCGAACAGCGCCTGCTGCAGGCGTTGGCCTGGCTCAAATCGGCCTCCGCGACCCGTGCCGGCAAGCTGCGCACCATGCTCGCGGCGCTACGTGAGGGCAGGACCGACGACACCGCCGCGCTGCAACGCATGGCCCTCGATGCGCCTCACGGGCTGCAAGAGCGCCTGCTCGCGCGCCTGCTCGCACTGGGGCTGCGCCGCACCGCGACAGCCGACAGCGCGCCCCCCTTGTCGGGCGACTGACCGGCCCCGGCAAGCCTCCATGCGCCCCCGGACAGGTGCCGTGCTGGCATGCGGCCTGCCGGCACCGAACACGCCAACTGCCCGCCGTTCCGACGACGAGGGGTATGCGTGCAGTCCGCCAGGGATTGCAATGCCGCCCATCGCCGCCATCATGACCATTGCCTCCTTGCCCTGCCGATGCCATGACCACGCGAGCCGACCACCTGCGCGATGCCCTCGCCGCCTTGCAACCCAGCCACCTGGAAGTGCACGACGAGAGCCACATGCACAGCCGCGGGCTTGAGACGCACTACAAGGCGGTGGTCGTCAGCGAGGCGTTCACGGGCAAGCGCGCGATCCAGCGCCACCAGCTCGTCTACCGCACGCTGGGCGAGCAGATGCAACGCATCCACGCCCTGGCGCTGCACACGTTCACACCCGAGGAGTGGGGAGCCGAGGCGCAGGTGCCCGACTCGCCGACCTGCCGTGGCGGCAGCAAGCACGACCTGAAGAACGCAACCGCGCCCAAAGCCTCCTGACGCACGGCGCAGGCCAAAAACCGGGGTCAGAGTGCAATTTCACTGGACGAAATTGCACGCTGACCCCGGTTTTGAGCGCAAAAAAGGCCCGCTTGCGCGGGCCTTCGGGTATCGGGACGGCCGCGGCGCTCAGAGCGCCTTGGCTGCCTCGACGATCTTTTCGACGGTGATGCCGAAGTACGGGTAGAGCTTGTCCGCCGGGGCCGAGGCGCCGAAGCGGTCGATGCCGATGACCGCGCCGTCGAGGCCGACATACGCCCGCCAGAAGCCGGTGACGCCGGCCTCGATCGCGACGCGGCGACGCACCGCATTGGGCAGCACCGATTCGCGATAGGCCGCGTCCTGGCGCTCGAACACGTCGGTCGAGGGCATCGACACCACGCGCACGCCGTCGCCGAGCTGCGCGGCCGCCTCCATCGCCAGCCCGACTTCCGAGCCGGTCGCGATCAGGATCAGCTCTGGTGTGCCGGCGGCGTCCTTGAGCACGTAGCCGCCCCGCGCGATATCGGCGACCTGCGCCGCCTCGCGCGCCTGGTGCGGCAGGTTCTGACGGGAGAACACCAGGCAACTCGGGCCGTCGCTACGCAGCACCGCCGACTTCCAGGCCACCGCCGACTCGACCGCATCGCAGGGGCGCCAGACGTCGTTGTTGGGGATGTAGCGCAGGCTCGCCAGGTGCTCGACCGGCTGGTGCGTCGGGCCGTCTTCGCCCAGGCCGATCGAATCGTGGGTGTAGACGTGGATCGCATGCGCCGGGATCAGCGCGCTCATGCGCACCGCGTTGCGGGCGTAGTCGCTGAACACCAGGAAGGTGGCGTCGAACGGCACGAAGCCGCCGTGCAGCGCCAGGCCGTTGGCGATCGCGCTCATGCCGAACTCGCGCACGCCGTAGTAGACGTAGTTCGCATCGGCATCGGGGCTGGCCGCGGTCTTGCAGCCCTTCCACAGCGTCAGGTTCGAGTGCGCGAGGTCGGCCGAGCCGCCGACGAGTTCGGGCAGCAGCGGCGCGAACGCCTCGATCGTCATCTGCGAAGCCTTGCGCGAGGCGATCGTCGGGCCATCGGCCTGCAGCTTGGCGACGAATGCGTCCGCGGCCTTGGCGAAATCGGCAGGCAGCTCACCGCGGGTGCGGCGCAGCAGCTCAGCCGCCAGTTCGGGATGCGCGGCCTGGTAGGCCTCGAAGCGCTGGTTCCAGGCGTCCTCGCGAGCCTGGCCGGCCGCATTCGCGCGCCAGGCATGGCGGATCGCCTCGGGGATCTCGAACGGGCCGTGCGTCCAGCCGAGCGCGGCGCGCGTGGCATCCGACTCTTCCTTGCCGAGCGGCGCGCCGTGTGAGGACTCCTTGCCACCGCGGTTCGGCGAGCCGAAGCCGATCGTCGTGCGGCAGCACACCAGCACCGGACGGTCGTCCTGCGCAACGGCCTCGCCGATCGCGCGCGAGATCGCCTCGGCGTCGTGGCCGTCGACGTCGCGGATCACGCGCCAGCCGTAGGCTTCGAAGCGCGCCGGGGTGTCGTCGGTGAACCAACCGGCGGTGTTGCCGTCGATCGAGATGCGGTTGTCGTCCCAGAACGCGACCAGCTTGCCCAGGCCGAGGGTGCCGGCCAGCGACGCGGCCTCGTGCGAGATGCCCTCCATCAGGCAGCCGTCGCCCAGGAACACCCAGGTGCGGTGGTCGACGATGGCGAAGCCGTCGCGGTTGAACTGCTGAGCGAGCAGCCGCTCGGCGAGCGCGAAACCGACCGCATTGGCGAAGCCCTGCCCCAGCGGCCCGGTGGTCGTCTCCACGCCCGGCGTCTCGTAGCGCTCGGGGTGGCCGGCGGTGCGGCTGTGCAGCTGCCGGAAGTTCTTCAGTTCCTCGATCGGCAGGTCGTAGCCCGACAGGTGCAGCAACGCGTACTGCAGCATCGAGCCGTGGCCGTTGGACAGCACGAAGCGGTCGCGGTCGATCCAGCCCGGATTGCCCGGATTGTGGCTGAGGTGGTCGTTCCACAGCACTTCGGCGATGTCGGCCATGCCCATCGGCATGCCGGGGTGGCCGGACTTGGCGGCGTCGACCGCGTCGATGGCAAGGAAGCGGATGGCGTTGGCGAGTTCGCGACGGGTCGGCGTGGTCATGGGCTCGGGAGCGGCGGACGGAAGCGCCCATTGTCCCATGCCCGCCGCTCCGCTGCCGGCCCGTGCGCAGATCGCGCGGCTGCCGGCGACCGGCCGGGACTCAACCCGGTCGCTGCCGCGCTTCGGGGTCGCCGTGCACGTGCTGCGCATGCAGTTGGCCGTCGGCGCCGGTTTCGAGGTCGTCATGGTCGTGCGCGGCCTCGCTGCGCCCGATCACGACCGAGGCCACCATGTCGCCGCCAATGTTGACCGTGGTCCGGCACATGTCCAGGAACCGGTCGACGCCCAGGATCAGCGCGATGCCTTCGGCCGGAATGCCGAAGGTCACCAGGATCGTCGCGATCACCGGCAGCGAACCGCCCGGCACGCTGGCCGCGCCGATGCCGCCCATGATGCACATCGCCAGGATCATCACCTGCTGCACCAGCGTCAGCTCCACGCCGAACAGCTGGGCCAGGAACAGCACCGTCACGCCTTCGTAGAGTGCGGTGCCGTTCGCGTTGACGGTGGCGCCGAGCGTGCACACGAAGCGTGCTACGCGGCGCGGCACGCCCAGATTCTCCTCGGCGGTCTTGAGCGAGGTAGGCAACGTGGCCGCGCTCGACGAGGTCGAGAACGCAGTCAGCAGCGCCGGCTGCGCGCCCCGGAGCACGTCAAGCGGCGAGCGCCGGGCCAGCAGCGCGATCAACAAGCCGTACACGCCGAAGAAATGCAGCCCGAGCGCCAGGGCGGCGGTCAGCACGAACCAGCCCAACTGCACCATCAAGCCCAGCCCCATCCGTGCGGTGAGCGTGAACAGCAAGGCCGCGACGGCGTACGGCGCCAGGCGGATCACCCAGTCGATCAGCTTCAGGCTGATGTCGTAGACGCCCTGGACCGCCGAGACGAAGCTGCGCGTGCCCGGGGAGTCGACCACGGCAGCTGCGATACCGAACAGCAGCGAGAAGCACATGACCGCGATCAGATCGGTGTTGGCCGCAGCCGCCACGGGGTTGCGCGGCACCATGTTGAGCAGCATCTCGATCACGCCAACGGGCTTATGGTCGCCCGATACGATCCCGGCAGCCGCCGAGTCGGAGATCGCGGCGTCCAGGAGGGCCCGATCGATCCCTGAGCCCGGCTGCAGCAGATGGGTCATCGCCAGGCCGATCAGCACCGCGATGCAGGTGGTACTGAACACCCACAGCAAGGTCTTGCCACCCAGGCGCCCCAAGGCGCGCGGATCGCCGATTTCGACCACGCCCAGGATCAGGGCCGAGAACACCAGCGGCACTACCAGCATGAACAACAAGCGCAGGAACAGCTGGCCGACCGGCTCGGTGAGATTGACGATCAGCCCCTGGACCCACGGCTGGAACGCCGGCACCGGCTGGCCGTCGGCCCCGGGCACCAGCCACAGGTCGTTGGCAACGGCGTAGCTGCTCAGCAGGTTGATCGACAGTCCCGCGATCGCGCCGATCGCGAACCCGATCAGCATCTTGGTGTGCAGCGCCATGCCGCGCCCGCTCGATGAGGTCATCCGCCCGTCCCGTGCAAAACGCAGGAGCTTAGCAAAGCGGCCCGATGGCCCCCGGCCTGCCAGCCGGTATCCTAGGCGGATGTTCCCGCTTCCCGATTCCGGCGCGTCCCCCGCGCGTACGCCGGCGCAAGACGCACTCGGCGTGCTCCAGCGCGTGTTCGGCCATGCCGCGTTCCGCGGCGAGCAGGCGGCGATCGTCGAACACGTCGCCGCGGGCTTTGATGCCCTGGTGCTGATGCCCACCGGCGGCGGCAAGTCGATGTGCTACCAGGTCCCTGCCCTGCTGCGCGACGGCGTGGGCATCGTCGTCTCGCCACTGATCGCGCTGATGCAGGACCAGGTCGATGCGCTGCTGCAGTCGGGCGTGCGTGCGGCCTACCTCAATTCCACGCTCGACGCCGAGACCGCGCAGCGGGTCGAGCGCGAACTGCTGGCCGGCGAGCTCGACCTGCTCTACGTCGCGCCCGAGCGCCTGCTGACCCCGCGCTTCCTGTCGCTGCTCGACCGCGCCCCGCTGGCGCTGTTCGCGATCGACGAGGCGCATTGCGTCTCGCAGTGGGGCCACGATTTCCGCCGCGAGTACCGCGAGCTGACGATCCTGCACGAGCGCTGGCCGCAGGTGCCGCGGATCGCGCTGACCGCGACCGCCGACCCGCCGACCCAGCGCGAGATCGCCGAGCGCCTGCAGCTTGAGGACGCGCGCCGGTTCGTCAGTTCATTCGACCGCCCCAACATCCGCTATACCGTCGTCCAGAAGGACAACGCCAAGCGCCAGTTGCTCGACTTCCTGCAGGCCCATCGTGGCCAGGCCGGTATCGTCTACTGCCTGTCGCGGCGCAAGGTCGAGGAGACCGCCGAGTACCTGGCCGGCCAGGGCATCGACGCGGTGCCCTACCACGCCGGCATGGATGCCTCGCTGCGCGCGGCCAACCAGCGCCGCTTCCTGCGCAGCGAAGGCGTGGTGGTGGTGGCGACGATCGCCTTCGGCATGGGCATCGACAAGCCCGATGTGCGCTTCGTCGCGCATACCGACCTGCCCAAGTCGATCGAGGGTTACTACCAGGAGACCGGCCGCGCCGGGCGCGACGGCGAGCCCGCCGAAGCCTGGATGTGCTACGGCCTGGGCGACCTGGTGCTGCTGCGGCAGATGATCGAGCAGTCCGACGCGGGCGACGAGCGCAAGCGCCTGGAACACCGCAAGCTCGATGCACTGGTCGGCTATTGCGAAACCATGCGCTGCCGGCGCCAGGTGCTGCTGGCGAACTTCGGCGAGGACTACGCCTGCACCGGCGAAGGCCGGGCCTGCGGCAACTGCGACAACTGCCTCGATCCGCCGGCAGCCTGGGACGCAACGGTCGCCGCGCAGAAGGCGCTGAGCTGCGTGTACCGCAGCGGCCAGCGCTTCGGCGCCGCGCACATCGTCGACATCCTGCGCGGCAGCGACAACGAGCGCATCCGGCAGTTCGGCCACGCGCAACTCAGTACCTACGGCGTGGGCAGCGACCTCGACGCCCGCGCCTGGAAGGCGGTGCTGCGCCAACTCGTCGCCCACGGCCTGCTCGAGGTCGATGCCGAGGGTTACGGCGGACTGCGCCTGACCGAGGCCAGCCGCGCGGTGCTCAAGGGCGAGGAGCGGGTGATGCTGCGCAAGCCCACCGCCGCTCGCGAGCGCGGGCGCACCGCACGCGCGGTGGCGACGGCCGACATCGAACTGGCCCCCGTCGATCGCCCGCTGTACGAGGCCCTGCGCGCGCTACGCGCCACGCTCGCCCGCGAGCAGAACGTGCCGGCGTACGTGATCTTCCACGACGCCACCTTGCGCGAAATCGCACGCCAGCGGCCGCTGACGCTGGGCCAACTCGGGGGGATCGGCGGCGTCGGCGCGGGCAAGCTCGAGCGCTACGGCGACGCCGTACTCGAGACCGTGCACGAAGCCGGCTGACGCCCTCGGCTCCGTGACCGCAGGGTCCCGCGGCCACCGGGCCACGGGTCTCCGCCGATTCGGCGCGCCCGTCGCGACGCCGCCCTGTCGCGCGCTGCGCTACGGCGTCGCGGTCACGACACAACTGAAGCCGAGTTCGAGCTGCCCGCCCACCGGCAACGTCGGGACGACCAGGCCAGCGTTCTGCAACGCCCCGATCGTCGGCGATGCCGGGCAGACGGCGCCACCGCTCGCGCTGCACGACACCACAGCCGCGCTGCAGTCCAGGCCGGCGACGGCGGGATCGCGAATCACCGCGCCACTGCCGTCCACGCCTGCAAGATGCGCCGCCGTCAGCGTGAAAGCAACGTTACCGCCCACTGGCACATTCGTGGCCGACGCGGTCTTCTCGATCGACAGATCAAGATCGTCGTCGAGCAACGTCCACGTGGCTTGGGCGATCGCGGCAGCGCCGCACGCCTGCGTGGAGCTGAGCAGATAGTCGTCGGGACTCGGTTGAAGGCTCAGTTGCACGGTCCGGCTGCCGTCGATGATGGCATTGCCCAGCGACGTGAGGCCGAGTGGCATTGCAACGTCTCCATCGTAGGTGCCCGCGGGAATAAACACGCTGAACGTATTGGAGCCGGTCGGGGTCGTGAAATCGGTCCCCAGCACGGCGGTACCGCCGGTGACCGAGACCACGATGTTCAGGTCGTTGTCGAGTGTGCCGACGACCCGCAGTTCCGGCAGACCTGCGCTGGTGCCCTCTACGGTCTCGAACCCAGTGCCCGTCAACTCGATGAAGGGCTTGAGGTAGACCTGGATGTCATCAAGGAAGTTGCCGGTCGTCGCCGCACCCGACAGCGCTTCGAAGCCGATGTTGGTGACACCGCCCGCCCCGCTGTAGGGGAAGCTGCCGTTGTAGTCACGCCACCCATTGGGCCCGAGTACGGACGTCGCGGTGCCCTGCGATGTGGAGAGGACGCCACCGCCGCCGTTGTTGGTGGTGCCCACCTGCACGATCGGTGCGGTGCCGAGCAGGAACGCCATGCGGTCCTGGACGGTGGCACTGCTGCGCCCACGATGACTGAACTGCCAGCGCACCACGTCGCCGGGGACCAGGCAGACGTTCTGCGAGATACGCGACAGCTGCTCGGCGTTGAGCTCGGCCAGCTGTGAACCACTGCGTGCATTTACCGTCAGCCCGCCGTTGGTCCGCGGGGTGCGCCACAACTCGAGAATGCGCGCCTGCTGCCCCGCAACGAAACCGGCCGGCGGCACACAGTTGCCGACATTCTCCTGGTTGTGCAGCCCGTGGCTCGTCGTCCAGCCGGGCACGAACTGCTCGCCGATATACACACGGCAGCCCGCAGTCTGCAGGTTCGGCTGCTCGAAGCTCAGATTGATGAAGCTGCGCTGCACCGCATTCACCCCCACCTGGGCGGATGCTTGCGGCATGGCGATGGCCGCGAGCGCGGCTGTCAGGGCGGCGCCCAGCAGGGAGGCGCGGCGCTGGGTGGAAACTGTGGCGTGGCGATCTTTCATAGTCGAACCTTTGCTCATCGGTGCGGTCAGCCTGTGCTGCTTCTTTTAGTAGCTGCCCACGAAGTTGACGAACCAGCCCCGGTGGTCGTAATCGAAATCGGTGAGGTCGTCGGTGAAGTCGGTGAAGTTGTAGCCGGCGCCGATGCGGAAGTTCCGACCGATGTCGCGGTCGAGGCCGGCCATCCAGCCCTTGCGCGTCCCGCCATCCTTGACGTCCAGCCAACGGTACTCCGCCATCGCGTGCCAGCGCTCAATCAGTTCGTAGCGGACCTGGCCCGCGGCGAACGTGGTGGCCGAATCGAACCAGGCGCCGGTGCCGCGACCGAAGCGCACGTCGCCCTCGCGCCGAGCCAGCTTGCCGGCGAACTCCCAGTGATGATCGAGCCGATACACGCCTTCGAGCGACAGCACCTGCGTGCGTTGATCGTACTGCGCGCCGCCGAGCTGGCCCAGCGTCGCCAGGTCGTAGAGATAGGTGTAGCGACCGAACAGGCCCCAGCGCGTGCTGTTCCAAGGGCGGTACGCAAAGCCGAGATTGCTCTCGATGAACTTGGCGCTGGCGAGCGGATTCAGATCGTCCTGGGTGTCGGCGTAGTTGAAGCGTGCGGCAATCCGCCAACTTTCGTTGAGCTTGTGGGTCAGGCGATGGGTGGTGACCCACTGCGTGATCCGCTCGGCACCGGTGTCCTCACGCCACTCCAGCTTGCTCTGCCAGCTGGTGTCGCCGGAGGTCCGCCCGCCGCTCAGGCTCACCGCACGCCGGTCGACCTGGCCGCCGTCACTGTTGGTCAGTTCGCCGTCGCTCAAGGTGAAGCCAAGGTTCCAGCCGTAGGCCGGGAAGAAATCCATGCCGTAGGTATGGGCCAGGCCGCTCTCGCGCCGGCTCTTGAGGAACTGGCTCTCGTTGAAGAGATTGACCTGGTTGGACAGGCGCCAGCGCTGGCCCAGCGTCCAACCGTTCTGCGCATTGGGGTTGAACAGCGGATCGTAGTCGCTGCGGTCGGTGGAATAGGTATAGGCCCCGTAGAAACTGTGCTGCGGCGACAGTCGATACTCGGCATCCACGCGTGCGGCGTCGCCGCGATCGCCCGTGGTCAGTTCCGCGCCCACGGTGGAGAGATTGGCGAAGTTGTAGCGCCCCCCCAGCGTGAACGCATCGTTGTCCGCGTAGCGGCCGCTGTCGTCGTCCAAGGTCAGCTGCGCGGTGCCGTAGACATCCAGCGCAGTGCCGAAACGGCGGGTGTAGCGCAACGCACCGAGCAGACCTGCTGCGTCAAAGGAGCCGCGCGCCTCCTCGACCCGCCGCAACTCGAATGCGAGCGCATCGGCCTCGCCGATCCGCCACTCGGCATTGGCCTGGGCCTGGGTGAGGCTATCCGCGTTGCGCTCGGCCCGGCTGTAGCGCGCATAGACGCCCACGTTGGCGCCGAACTGGCCCAGCACCTCCGCCCCGTACTCCTCGATCTGCGCACCGGTATCGAAGCGCGAGATCGAATAGCCCGCTTCGACCTGGCGCCACCACGCACCCGCGCTCCACGGCTGCTCGCTCCAGCCAAGCTCCTGGAAGTTCGCACGGGCCTCCAGCGCAGTTGCCTCGCCCTCGCGGGATCCGCTGGGGTTGAGCCGGCTGAAGCTCAGGCCGCCGTTGTCGGAGAAGAACACCGGTGCGCTGGTCGATTCGGTCCGGCTGTGCTCGAGCTTGAGGTAGGTGCCCTTGCCGGCCTGAAGCGTGACGTCGGCCGACATCAGCGAGTAGTCCTCGCCGGCACGGTTCTCGTCGACGTAGGTCAGGCCGATGCCGAGGTGATCGCCGAACCAATGCTTGCCGCGCACGCCGGCGGCGATCTCGTCGGCGTTGAAATCGTTCGGCACCCACTCGTAGTCCACGATCAGCCGCTGCTCAAGACCGTCGAGCGGCGCATCGCGCGTGAGCGTCGGCATGTTCTGGCGCGTGATCTGGGCCAGCGCTCGGGTCAGCAGGATGCGGCCCTGGAGCTCGTCGATCTCATAGTCGGCGCCACGCAGCAGTACCACCCGCTGCTCGACCCGACCGGTGGTCCGGTCACGCACCTCCAACACCACCTGGTCGGAACCGGGCAGCACGTCGGTGTGGCGCAAGTAGTACAGGCTGCCGCCTGTGCCGATGAACTCGCTGTGGCCCGGCGCGGTCTGCGCTTCGGACGCGAACGCCCGGAACTGGGTGACCGGATCGCCCCAGGCATTGGCACCGCGCGACCGCCAGTTCAGCGCCGCGCCGTAGAGCGAACGGACGTACTGGCCGTACTCGGTACCGGTCAGGCCGGTGCTGAAGTTGCCCCACAGCGCCTCGTTCTTGTCCCACTCGGCGCGCAGGTAGAAGCGCCCCATGGTGTCGACATCGCGCCAGACACTCGAGTCGTCACCATAGGTCGGGTAGTACAGATCCGGGTCGAGACGACGGAACACGTCCTGCGGATCGGCGGACGTGAAGCCGTCGAACAGATCCTGCAGCGGACGGTTCTGGGTATCGGCCTGTGCGGTGATCAGGTACTTGCCCTGGGCCTTCGCCTTCAGATAGAAGGCCAGGCGGCCGTCGCTGAGGATGTCGTCCTCGCGGCCTGCCATGGCCAACGAACGTCCGGGCCCGCTGGCCTTGTTCTGATACACCGTGACATCGGCCAGGCCCACGCCGAAGAAGTAGCGACCGCTGACGTCGACCTCCAGCGCACGCTGCAACGGCGGCTCGCCCTCCGGCGCCTCGAGGCTGATGTCGAAACGATGGTGGCCGATCGGCATCAGGTACTCGGCGACGAACTTGCGTTCGAGATCGACGGGGTAGTTCTCGCCGTTGATGCGCAGGCCGTAGCCAACAGGCAGGTTGCGGCCCTGCACGCGCACCCGCGATCCGTAGATCGGGATGTTCTGCTGGCGCAGTCCGTTACCGGCGAAGACGTCGTCGATCAGAGCCTGATTGCGCGCCTGCTCGCTGCCCAGCGCAGTGCCGAGTGAACGCTCGACTCCGTCGCGCAGTCGCTGGATGCCGCGCTCGGCCTCGTCAGGGCGCACCAGTTGCAGCTTGCGAGGCGAGGTCTCGTCGAAGTTGCCCGCGGTGTCGTAGGCACGCAGGACGTACACCAGTTCATCGCCCGTCCGGAGCGCCAGGCCCGCCGGCAACGCGCCATCCCACTCGCTCTGCGAGACCGCTTCGACCGGCAGCCCGAAGCGGGCGACCGGCTCGACCAGGTCGGCATCGTTGCCCCGATAGAGCGTCAGCTCGTATCGCTCGACGAACGACACATAGTTGCTGCGGACGAAGAACTTGACCGGCTCAACGATGCGCCCCGCATCGAAGGCCACCATCGCCGGGGCCGACACCGTCAGCTCGGGCGCCCCCAGGCTGGGGTCCTCGGTGGCCCAGACCACACCGCCACCGGGCAGTTGGGCAGAGAAGGCACCGCGAACGGTTGCGCGGCCGGGCTCGTCCAATGCGATGGACACCCGGCGGTCGGGCTGCAGCGCCTCCGACGACGAGCCCGCGTCGGTGTCGACGGTCACAGGCTGGTCGAAGCTGCGCGTGCGCACCCGGAACACCAGGTCGCCAGATTCTGTGGTGCAGGCGCCGTCGTCGCAGTCCATCGCAGGATCCGTCGCAAGCGCCGCCGGCCTCGGCTGCCCCAGGACGGCGGAACTCATGCCGGCCAGGATGCCGATCAAGGCGGTATCGAGCAGTTTCATCTTCATGATCCAGCTATTCCTCACTTGCGCTCTGCATCGATCGGCGCCGCCGGGTCGGCGCTGGCTTCCACGCGGACCTTCTGTCTGGTCTGCGCAGGCAATCGCGCCGCCAGCGCCTGTTGCACCGCAGTCGCGCGGCGCAGACCCAGTGCCGTGTTGTAGGCGTGCGATCCGCGGACGTCGGTGTGGCCGACGAGCACCACAACGCCGCCACCGAGCGCCTCTAGACGCCGGGCGACCTCGTCGAGCAGCGCGCCGAACTCCGGCCGGATCTCGGCGCGATCGGTGTCGAACAGCACAGTTCCGAGCAATGCGCCCCTGGCATCCACCCCGGCCACCAGCGCATGCGGGTCGTCCACCACGGTGCGCAGCGCAACCGACAGGCCCGCCTGCGCTTCCGGCCCGACCCGCGCCTGAAGCACGTCGCGTACCGCTGCCGCACGGGCGAACGCCAGCGCGTAGTTGCCGCCTTCGGCGACGATCGAGACATCGCCGCCGCGGTAGCGCTCGACCTGTTCGGCCATCCGCTCGATCGCCGGCAACCACATCGCGCGGACCTCCGCGCTGCCGGGTGCGAAGATCACCTCACCGAGCTCCAGATCGATCCGCTGCTCGCCTCCGGGTATCTGCTCGACCGGCAGACGCACACCGAAATCGAAGCGCACCGGCAAGCCAGGCGTGACACGCCGTACCAGCGGGTTCGCCGTGGTGAACTCCGTGCCCGGCGGCAACGTGGCCGGATCGACCTTCAGGATGAAGTTGCGGCCGTGGCGCCAGTCCCCGCCTTGCACATCGGCCAGGTGATAGCGGCCGTACTGGTCCGTCTCGATCAGCAGACCCTCCACTGACGCGATCCGCACGCCCGGAATGCCGCGCTCATCGATGCCGTGGTTCTCGATGATGTAGGCCACTTCGTAGCCGTTCTCGACCGCCGATACGCGGCGCGTCACCACCGGCTCGGCGGCATTGAGCCCCTTCGCTGCCTCGCCCTCGCGCTCCACGCGGGTCGACCCATCGGCCGCCATGCGCACGGTGACGCCCTGCCCACTGACCAGGACGAAGTCGTCGCTGAAGTCGGGCGCGGTCAGCCGCTGGCGGATGATCACGCGATGGGCCTCGGCCGGATCGCCCAAGGACTGCCGGGCCGAGATCGCACCGACCTCGATGCCGTGGAGCAGCGGCGCGCTGGCATCGGCGAGCGGCTGCGGGCCATCGCCGCGGTCGATCGTCGTGGAGCCGGCGACGTACAGGTCGGGCGGGAAGCCACCCTGCACCCGCACACCGGACAGATCCGCGCGGTCCTGCCAACCGTCACCGTCGCGATCGTCGAACACGGTGCCGAAGACCAGGCTGTCGTCGAACAGAGGGTCTGCATCCAGTGACACCTGGGCGGTCGCCACGTTGGACACCGGCGTCCCGTTCACGTCCACCGCGACTGCTTCGTTGATGTGCACGCCCTGCCGTACGCCAGCGCCCACGCGCAGCAGATACACGATGGTGGCGCGCTCGCCGACGGCAATGTCGACGCCGCCGATACGCAGCGGGTGCTGGCCGGTGAGAGTGAAGGCACCATCGCGATCGGCGACCGCCATGGACCCTTCGACGTAGCTGAAGCCCGCGGGCGGCGTGTCCACGACGATGCCGTCGGTCACGTTCACCACACCCACGTTCTCCACGGTCACGGTGTAGCGCACCAGATCGCCGATCTTCACAGTCCGGCTACCCACAGCCTTGCTGATGCGCAACTGCGCCTTGTCGGACACCTCGTGGCGGGTCTGGCAGGTGGTGCACTCGGGCTCAGAACCACCGCCCTCGTTCACATAACCACCCGACACCCGGTTCTCCACAGCGCCGATCGCATCGGCGGTCACTGTTGCCGGATACACAAAGGTGTAGGTGCCCGGCACGGTGCCGGCGGGCAGCATGCAGACCACGTTGCCGCCCTCGGCAACGCAACCCGTCGGCAGCACGCCCACGGCCAGACCCGGCCCGGGCGTATCGGACAGCCGCATATCCGCGAGCGTGGCCGAATTCGCAACCTCCACGGTCAGCGTGTACTCGATGACATCGCCGACCTGCACTTCCTGCGCCTCGCCGGGCGTGGCGTGCTTGGCGATGCGCACGCGCGGCTCCGCCAAAGGATGCTCGGTGCTGCATGCGCCGCACGTCGGGGGAGGACCACCCTCCCCGGTGCCGCCGGTGGCCGTCACGACGTTGCCGACGGTTCCGGTGGCGGTGCTGTCCACGGTGGCCGTGTACGTCAGCGCATAGCTGCCCGGCAGCGTGCCGGCCGGCAAGGTGCAGGTCAGCGCGCCCGTGCAAGTGAACGCACCGGCATCGGTCACCTCGCCGAAGCTCAGACCCGCGCCAAGCGTATCGGTCAGCGTGAGCGTGTCGAGGGTGGCCGAGTTGGCGACGATAGCGGTCAGCGTGTAGACGAGCACATCGCCTGCGCGCACTTCCGCACCGCTCCCTGGCTCAGAGGCCTTGGCGACCTCGATCGTCGGCTGTTCGACTTTATGCTCGGTCTGGCAGGTGGTGCACACCGGCTCGGGGTCGTTGCCGCCGGTCGGCGTGGTCGCCACCACAACGTTACCCAGCGTGCCCGTCGCATCCGCATTGACGGTTGCGGTGTAGGTCAGCGTGTAGACACCCGGCAGCGTGCCGGCAGGCAGCGTGCAGGTCAGCGCACCGGTGCAGGCGAACGCGCCGGCATCGGTGACCGCACCAAAGGTCAGACCTGCGCCAAGGGTATCGGCGAGCGTCAGCACTTCGGTCGTCGCCGAATTCGCGACCGTCGCGGTCAGCGTGTAGGTCAACGTGTCGCCAGGCGACACCTCGCTGCCGGACGCCGGGTTGGAGGTCTTGCTCACCGTGATCGACGTGGCGACGACAGGATGTTCGGTCTCGCAGGTCGTACAGACCGGATCGGGATCGTTGCCGCCAGCCGGGTTACTGGCCACGACGACGTTACCGACGCTTCCGGTCGCATCCGCATTGACGGTCGCGGTGTAGGTCAGCGTGTAAGTACCCGGCAGCGTGCCCGCAGGCAACGTGCAGGCCAGCGCGCCCGTGCAAGCAAACGCACCCGCGTCC
>NZ_JBDJNS010000019.1:0-74965 GCF_039674545.1 Luteimonas sp. TWI382 | reverse complement strand
CCCGCCGCCCTCGTGATGGCCCACATCGCCATCGCCCTCGACGACTACCGCCATGCCTGCGTCCCCGATGCCCAGTCCTGACCTTCTTGGCCTGCCCGAACCCGACCTGGCTGCCAGCGGCGCGCTGTGGACCGCGCGCGAGATCGAGCAGCAGCCGCGCATGCTCCTGCGCACCCAGGCGCTGGTCGCCGGGATGGCCGAGCAACTCGCCGCCTTCATCGCGCCGGTGTCGGGCGACCCGACGGCGCGGGTGATCCTGACCGGCGCCGGCACCTCGGCCTATATCGGCGAATGCCTGGCGCCGTGGCTCGACCGCAGCCTCGCTGCGCGCGTCGACGCGGTGCCCACGACCGACCTGGTCAGCGCGCCAAGGCTGTATCTCGATCCAGCGCGCCCGCTGCTGCTGGTCTCGTTCGGGCGCTCGGGCAACAGCCCCGAGAGCGTGGCGGCGGTCGAGCTGGCCGAGGCGCTGGTCGCCGACCTGCGCCACCTGGTGGTGACCTGCAACGCCGACGGTGCGCTGGGCCGGGTCGCGGTGCAGCGGTCGATGACCCTGCTGCTGCCGCCCGAAACCCACGATGTCAGCTTCGCGATGACCTCGAGCTTCAGCTGCATGATGCTCGCGACGCTGGCCGCGCTGGGCGGGCCGCACGCCCTGGAGACGCGCGTGCACGCGATGGCGTCGGCCACCGAAGCCGTGCTGCAGCAGGCGCGCGGGCTGACCCAGGAGCTGGCGCTGTGCGGGTTCGAGCGCGTGGTGTATCTGGGCAGCGCGTTGTTCAAGGGCCTGGCGCGCGAGGCCGCGCTCAAGCTGGGCGAACTGAGCAACGGCGCGATCGCGACCTGCTTCGAATCGCCGATGGGCTTCCGCCACGGCCCCAAGACCTTCGTCACCGCACGCACGCTGGTGGTGGTGTTCGTGTCCAACGACCCGCTGACTCGGCGCTACGATCTCGACCTGCTCGATGAGCTGCGCGGTGATGGCGTGGCCGCGCGCGTGATCGAGGTCACCGCCGCCGACCCGCATGGCCCGGCGCGCGACGCGGTGCACGTGCCCAGGCTCGCGCACGCCCACGATCTCGACCTGCTGTGGCCCTATGTCGCGGTGGCGCAGCTGTTCGCGTTCCACGCCTCGCGGGCACTGGGCGTACGGCCCGACAGCCCGAATGCGCAGGGCACGGTGAACCGCGTCGTCGAGGGCGTGCGTCTGTACCCGCTGGTGCCATGAGCGGCGCGGCCTACTATCTGGGCGTCGATGGCGGCGGCACCAAGACCCGTTTCGTGCTGCTCGACGCCGAAGGCGGCGTACGCGCCGAGGTCCAGCGCGGCACCGCCTACCACCCGCAGATCGGCCTCGACGGCGTGCGTGCGCTGCTGGCCGACGGCATCGACGCGGTCACGCGGCAAGCGCAGGCGACGCCGGACACAATCGCCTATGCGTTCTTCGGGCTGCCGGCGCACGGCGAGGACGACGCGGCCACGCCGCAACTCGATGCGATACCCGAAGCGCTGCTCGGCCATCGCCGCTATCGCTGCGGCAACGACATGGTCTGCGGCTGGGCGGGATCGCTGGCCTGCGCGGACGGCATCAACATCGTCGCCGGTACCGGCTCAATTGCCTACGGCCAGCGGCAGGGGCGCGAAGCGCGCGCCGGTGGCTGGGGCGAGGTCTTCTCCGACGAGGGCTCGGCGTACTGGATCGCGGTCCAGGGCCTCAATGCCTTCTCGCGCATGAGCGATGGACGGCTGCCGCGCGGGCCCTTGCATGCGGCGCTGCGGGCGCATTTCGAGCTCGCCGACGACCTCGACCTGTGCGCGCGGGTGTACGGCGCGCAGGCCTTGACGCGCGACCGGATCGCGCAGCTGTCGTTGCAGGTCGCCCAGGCGGCCGAGGCCGGCGACGACGTGGCGCGCGCGATCTTCGAACGGGCGGGGCAGGAATTGGCCGCGATCGTCTATGCGGTGCGCCGCGCGCTCGATTTCGGCGACCACGGCCCGGTGCCGGTGACCTGCTCGGGCGGTGCCTTCGGGGCGGGCGCGCTGCTGCAGGCGCCGCTGGCAGCGGCCTTGCACGCGACCGGCATCGACTTCGAACTGCGGGCACCCCGCCACGCGCCGCATCACGGCGCGGCGCTGTATGCGATGCGGCTGGCCGGGCATCCGTTGCCCGGCACGATCACGGCCGCCTGAGCCGGCGGCCGCAAAGCGCGTTGGCGCCGGACGCGGGGGTCAGCTGCGCAGGCGCAGCAACTGCGCCTGCAGCGTCTCGACCTGGGCGCGCAATTGCGCATTCTCGCGTTCGAGCGCGTCGACGCGTCGCTGCAATGCGCGCGCGTCCGGGGCGGCGTCGCCCTCGACGTTCTCGCCGTCTTCGCCTTCGCGGGCCGCGCGCGGGCGCTTCTTCGCATCGCGGGCGCGCTTGGCGGCCTGTTTGAGTTCGGCCTTGCCGGCCTGCGCCGCGCTGCGCTGCTCGTCCTCGGGCAGGCTGGCGACCGCGGCGGCGGCGCTGATCGAGATCTCGCCCGCCTTCAGCGCCTCGACCACTTCGGGCGCCGCCTGCGCGTGGATGCGCTCGATCATCATGACCTGGTTGGCGCTGAGCCGGGCTTCGCGCGCCAGATCGGCGCGGGTGGCGGGCACGGGGGTGTCGTCCCACGGCGGACGGTCGTCGTCGGTCGCGACGGCTTCGTCTTCGCTCGCGGGCGGTGGCGATTCGAGCCGCGCCTGCTGGCGCGCCTCCAGGATCGTGCGCTTGCGCAGCGCGAGCACCCCGCGCTGGTAGTCCGACACGCTGCGCCGGCCCAGGTGCTGCTCGATCATCCACAGGTGGACATCGTCCATCGACTTGAAACGGGTGTTCTGCACCGTCTCGAATGGGATGCCGTGCTTCTGGCAGATGCCGTAGCGGTTGTGGCCATCGACGAGCACGTTGCCCCACAGCACCAGCGCGTCGCGGCAGCCTTCTGCGAGCAGGCTGCGCTCCAGCGCCTCGTGCTCGTCGGGTGTCAGCGGATCGATGTAGGCCTTCAGGGCGTCGACGACGACGATGTTCATGCAGCTCCAGGGCGACGGGGGGCGCGCATTGTAGGCGGCGTGCCCGGCGCCGGGCACCGGATGCGTCCGCTCGCTCTGCTCAGGGCCGGCATGACGCCCCGCGCCATGGCGTCTGGGTAAGCTCGTCGGCGTGCCGAACCCAGGATCTGCGCCACCGATGACGCCGTCTTCCCGCGACCCGTACCCCGATGCGCTGCGCGCCGGCGCCCTGCTGCTGGTCGTGTTCGGGCATTGGATCGCGACCTTGCCGCGCATGGCCGACGGCGTGCTGGTCGACACCGGGCACCTGCTCGCGGCCTGGGACGCGGCCGGCTGGCTGACCTGGATCGTGCAGGTCGTGCCGCTGTTCGTGTTCGTCTCGGCCGCGGTCAGCGTCGACAGCGTGGCCCGACGTGCGGCGCAGGGCGCGCAGATGTCCTGGTGGGCGGGGCGGGCGCTCGGGCTGGCGCGGCCGACGCTGACCTACCTGGTGGTGCTTGCCGCGATCGCGATGCTCTCATGGCTGTGGGGCGGTCATCTGCTGGCGGTGTTCGACCGCTCGCTGACGATCCATCTGTGGTTCCTGCTGATGCTGCTCACGGTGCAGGCGCTGCTGCCCTGGAGCCTGCGCCTGGATGCGCGCCTGGGCCTGGGCGCGGTCGCCGGGCTGGTCGTCGTGGCCGGCGTTCTCGACATGATCCGTGCCGGGGCGACATCGGCCGGTGCGCTGCGCACACTCGGTCAGCTGGCGACCGAGCGGCCGGCCGGCATCGCCTGGCTCAACATGCTGGTGGTGTGGCTGATCCCGCAGCAGCTGGGCATCGCCTGGAAGCGCGGGCGTGTTCGCGGCCCGGCGACCGGCGCCGGCCTGCTGCTGCTCGGCACGGCATGGCTGGCGCTGGCGATCGCCGCCGGCTATCCGGTCGCGATGGTCGGGGTGACGCTGGCCGGCAACAACATGCTGCCGCCCACGCTGGCGCTGATCGGGGTGATGTGGCTGCAGGTGGGCCTGGTGCTGCTGTGCGAGCCGCTGGCGCGGCGGGTGCTCGCAGGCCGCGCGCCGGCAAAGGCGATCGCGGTGCTCGGTGCGCTCGGCATGCCGCTGTACCTGTGGCACAAGCTCGCCGAGCTGCCGGCCGCATGGCTGGGCGAGCGACTGGGGCTGCCGATCGACGCTGGACTGCCCGGCGCGCCGGGCTTCTGGCTCGGGCGCGCAGGCTGGATCGCGCTGTGCCTGGTGGTGGTCGCGCCGCTGATCGCCCTGGTCGTGCGTTTCGAACTGCGGCGCGACCGCGACGTCCCGGCGACCGATCGCCGCGTCGATGTTGTGCTCGGCGGCCTGGCGCTGTACGTCGGTCTGGGTGCGGCGCTGGCCCTGGGCGCGTGGCCGGGCGCCGCGATCGGAATGGTCGCCGTGGCCTTGGCGTCCTGGCGCCTGCGGCGACGCGGCGACCGGCGTTGAGCCCGGCTCAGCGAGCGGGTGCGTCGCCGATCGCGGCCGGCGGCGCCCGGTGTGTGGCCAGGCACGTGACCACGCTCAGCGCCACCAGCACGAACGCGATGGCCTCCAGCAGCGTGGGCAGGCGGCGTTCCCAGACAAAGCCGTAGAGCAGGGCGAACAGCGTTTCGAACAGGATCATCTGGCCGACCAGGGTCAGCGGCAGCAGCCGGCTCATGCGGTTCCACAGTGCGTTGCCGATCATCGACGCCAGCAAGGCCACGCCGGCCGACACCCCGATCAGCAGCGCCCAGGCCGAGGACGGTTGGGGCACGCGGGGCAGGGCCCAGGCCAACGGCAACAGCAGGGCGGTCAAGCCGCAGGTGACCACGCCGGTGAGCAGGTTCCACTCGTGGACGGTGATGTGCTGTAGACGGGCCAGCCAACGCGCATTGTGCACCGCAAAGCAGGTCCACGCGGCCAGCGCGCCCACACCGCAAGCCAGCCCGAGCAACTGTCGCCCGACCGTGTCCGCCGCGGGCATCGCCAGCGCCTGCCAGCCGATGCACAGCACGCCGGCTGCGGCCAGCAGCAGCGAGGGCGCGAGCCGGCGCAGCGGTACCGCGTCCCGGTCGCGGCTGCCGACCAGGGTGACGGCGACCGGCAAAAAGCCGATGACCAGCGAGGTCATCGCGATGCCGCCCAACTGCACGGCGCTTGCCAGCAGCAGGTAGTACAGAACGTTGCCGGTGAGTGCCAGCCACACCAGCCCCCGCCATTCGCGGCGGCCGAGCAGGCCGACCAGCCGGGTCCAGTGCGGAGCGATCAGCAGGATCGAGAACAGGCCATAGAACAGATAGCGGCCGATGGTCAGGTCCAGTGGCCGGAAGTCGCGGACCAGCGCCGGCGCCAGGAAGACCAGGCCCCACAGCGCACCTGCGCCGATGCCGCAGGCGACGCCGGCAAGCGTGTCGTGTCGAGGGCTGGCACGCATCGAGTCCATGCGCCGCACGATAGGCAGGATCGACAGCGCCGTCTTGACCCGGTCTCGCGTCGTTGTGGTCCTGCACTCGCGTCTTTCAGCGGCGCGCCTGGCGGCGCGCCTGCGCGGGCGTCTGCCCGTCTGCGCGACGCATCGCACGGGTCAGCGCGCTCTGATCGGCGTAACCGCAGCGGTAGGCGATCTCGGCGATCGGCAGCGCGGTCCGCGTGAGCAGGTCGCGGGCCCGCGCGAGTCGCAGGGACGACAGCCAGGCGCGTGGCGTGGTGTGCAACGACTGCTGGAACAGCGCGTGCAGACGACTGGCGCTCACGCCGACCTGCGCGGCCATCGTCTCGGCGGTCCAACCGCGCGCCGGCTGCGCCTCGACCATCGCCAGCAACGGCGCGAGCCGGGCGCTCGGCTGCGGCGACTCGCCGAGCAGGGTGTCGAGCAGCAGCGGGATCCATAGCCGGAGGCGGTGCGCGGACACGCCGCCGCGCAGGGTCAGCGCTTCCATGTAGTCGATCAGGCTGCGCGCTTCGGGGCCGAGCGCGACGTAGGGCCGACGCGCCAGGCAGTCGGCGATGCGCGGGTCGAGCTCGCTGGTGTGCAGGTCGAGGATGATCGAACGATTCGCAGCGTCGCCGATCTGATCGTGACAGGCGCCGGCCTCGACGAAGGCGCCGAGGCTGCGGTCGAGCTGGGCGCCGGCACCGGCGATGTCCATGTGCAGCCGGCCGTCGAGCGGCAGCACGATCTGTGCGAAGTCATGGCGATCGACCTGGCTGACCGTGCCGTAGGCGCGGATGGCGATCGGCGAGGGGGGAGGGGAGGCGGCCATGGCGATGCGGGAGGCGGGACGGGCGATGCTAGCGCAGCGCGCCATGCAGGGCGGATGGGCGCGGGTCGTCGCGAGGCTGCGCGGGCGACACGGGCGACACAGGCGTGGGGCAGCGTGATCCGTGGACCTTGCGGCGCGACATGAACGGGACCGGGACGAGCGTGTGGGAAGAAAGTGCCTTGGCAACAGTCCGGGGCTTCACCGCCTGCGGCGGGCGCGGCGCCCAGCATCGCGTTTCCTGACCTGTTACGGAGTGCGACCATGAATCTTCGTCCGACCCTGCTGGTGGCCTCGCTCGCGTTCGCGCTGTCGGCATGCGGCGACCGTACCGACGATCGTCAGGCGGCCGCCACACCGGCAACGCCGCCCGCGTCCGCGCCGACCGCCGACGACGGCGCGGCGATGCGCACAGGCCCGACCGACACGATGGCCCCCGGCGACACCCGGACCGGCGCCGCGACTGCGCTGGCGGCGGCTGATCGCAAGGCGCTGCTCACGGTGATCGAGGTCGATCGCCACGAGATCGCGGCCGCGCAGGATGCATTGAAGAAGGGCGTCGGTGAGCGCGCGCAAGCGTACGCCGAGCAACTGCGCACCGACCACGAACGCAGCATGCAGGCCACGCAGGCGATGCTCGACGGCACCCACGAGGGCGCAGGTGCATCGCCGCAGGCGGCAGTGGCCGATGATCCGGCGCTGGCCGCCGAGCGCCGCCAGCACGACACCGAGCGCCAGCGCCTGGAGGGGCTCAATGGCGAGGCGTTCGAGGCTGCGTGGATCGACGCGATGATCAAGGGCCACCAGGCGGCGCTGGACAAGCTCGATCGCGAGCTGATCCCGCAGGCCAGTGCGGCGGACGTGCGCAGTCACCTGGAGCGCACGCGCGAGACGATCGCCGGCCACCTCGAGCGCGCGCAGGCCTTGCAGGCGCCTGCGTCCTGAGTTCGATCACCGAGGAAGATGGGGCGATGCGCGCGTCGTCCCCATCCCAACCCTCAACCCGTGAAGGGCGCAATGCTCCGCACGCGGGGAGGGGGCTCGCAAGCACAGGTCCTAGCTTCCCACATGCGGGGAGGTCGGCGCGCTTGCCGCGCCGGGTGGGGGCGGCGTTCTACACCTCCCGCCCGAACAGGTCGTCCTGCGACGGCGCTGGCGCACTGTAGTCCAGCCGGCCGTCGACGATGCGTGCGGCCGCGGTCCAGGGATGCGGCTGCGATTGTCCCGGTGCCATCAGATGCACCACCTCCCAGCCGCGGGCCTTGAAGTCGTCGGCGATCAGGCTGCGATGGCAACTCCACCACATGGCCTCGGCGCACATGCAGGCGGTGCGCTCGGCGTGCGCGAGGTCCATCAGCTGCGCGCGCGCCTGGGCGTACTCGGCCGTCTCCATGTAGTCGGCGTAGCCGCGGAAACCCGCGTTGCGCCAGGCGGTGTGCGGCGAGTCGCGACGTGCCCGGCGCCGACCGCCCAGCTCGGGCATCGGCACGAAGGCGATGCCCGCCTCGGGCAGGCTGTGCATGAGCGACTGCGCGGCAAAGTGCGGATAGCGGCGCGAGCCGGGATGGCGACGCACGTCGACCAGCGTGGTGATGCCGTCGGCGCGCAACAGGTCGATGAAGACCTCGAACGGTCGCGTCGAGTGGCCGATCGTCCACAGGCGGGGCGTGTGCATGCAGGCAGGCTAATGCTGCGAGCGTGGAGAGCGTGCGCAGTCCATCGATCCGTCGGCCGACAAGCGAACGGGCATGCGGCCACCCGCGTCACGACCGAACCGGCGGACGTCCGTGCCGGTGCCGACACCGGGCTGCACGGCTTGTTCGAACGGCTGCAGCGCGAGCACCACGAGCGCTATCGAGTCGCCGAGTACGTCTGCCGGCGCATACTGGCGCCTTCCGACCCGAGAGTGCCGCATGCCCCCGATCGCCAATGCCGATACGTTCCGCCTGGGCGATCGCCGCGTGAAGCGGCTGGGCTATGGCGCGATGCAACTCGCCGGTCCCGGTGTGTTCGGACCGCCGAAGGACCACGCCGCCGCCCTTGCGGTGCTGCGCGAGGCGGTCGCGTTGGGCGTCGACCACATCGACACCAGCGATTTCTACGGCCCGCACGTGACCAATCGGCTCATTCGCGAGGCGCTGCACCCGTATGCCGACGATCTGACGATCGTGACCAAGATCGGTGCCCGCCGCGACGACGATGCCGCCTGGCTGCCCGCGTTCTCGCCGCAGGCGTTGCGCCAAGCGGTGCACGACAACCTGCGCAACCTCGGCCTCGACGTACTGGATGTGGTCAACCTGCGGATCATGTTCTCCGCGCACGGCCCGGCGGAAGGCTCGATCGAGGCGCCGCTCGCGGTGCTGGCCGATCTGCAGCGACAAGGGCTGGTGCGCCACATCGGCCTGAGCAACGTCACCGCGACCCAGGTGGCGCAGGCGCGGGAGATGGTCGAGGTGGTGTGCGTGCAGAACCTGTACAACATCGCGCATCGCAACGACGATGCGCTGATCGATACGCTGGCCACCGACGGCATCGCCTACGTACCGTTCTTCCCATTGGGTGGATTCACACCGCTGCAATCATCCACGCTGTCGACAGTCGCCCACGACCTGGGCGCGACGCCGATGCAGGTCGCACTGGCGTGGTTGCTGCGCCGCGCGCCCAATCTGCTGTTGATCCCCGGCACGTCTTCGCTCGCGCATCTGCGCGAGAACCTGGCCGCCGCGGCGCTGGTGCTGCCGGCAGCGGCGATCGCGACCCTGGACGGCATCGCCGCCGGTTCGGCGTAGCCGATCCTGGCAGCCAGGCCGGTCAGCGCCGCTTGGCCAGCCACCGATCGAGCTGGCCGGCGAACGCCTGACGATCCCGGGCGTGAAACGCGGTCGGTCCACCGGTCTGCACACCGGCGCCGCGCAGCTCGTCCATGAAGTCGCGGATCGACAGCCGCTCGGCGATGCTGTCGGGCGAGAACGGCTGGCCGCGCGGATCGATGGCCTGCGCACCCAGCGCGAGCACCCGGGCGGCCAGCGGGATGTCCTGGGTCACCACCAGATCGCCGGCCGCGACGCGGGCGACGATGGCATCGTCAGCGGCATCCGGGCCACCTTCGACCTGAAGGGCGCGCACATGGCGCGAGGGTGGGGTGCGCAGCCATTGGTTGGCGACCAGCGTGACCGCGACCTGGGCGCGGTCGGCGGCGCGGAACAGGATGTCCTTGACCGGGCCCGGGCAGGCATCGGCATCGACCCAGATCCGCGCGGGACCCGTGGCCGGCGTGGTCACTCGGCGGCGTCGGACGCTGCCGGCGTATCGGTGCGGCTCGCCTCGCGCTCGGCGCGCTTCTTGGCGTCCTTCTCGTCTTTCTTCTTCTTCTTGGCGAGTTCGCGCTGGCGTTTTTCGAACGAATAGTTGGGCTTTGCCATGGGGCCTTCGAGGTTGGGCGAACCCCCAGTGTACCGCCCCACCCAAAACCGGGGTCAGAGTGCACTTCTCGGTCAGCGAGAAATGCACTCTGACCCCGGTTCTGGTTTTGGGGCTGGGTGCGCTGATCGGTCGCAGCGGGGGCGGCTATGGCGGACCGGCAAATGAATGGCCGACTGCCTATGATGGGCGTGTTCATGCCTCCCGACTGCCGGGCCATGGACGGGAGGGCACACCGCTCGCCAGGGGGCCTTGATCGAGATCAAGGTGAAGCGACATCACGGGCGCCTAACATTCCTCTATCCAAGAAAGGGGGCGGCGAATGCACGCCATGACTGAAACCTATAACGACAAAGTAGTCCGCCAGTTCGCGGTGATGACCGTGGTCTGGGGCATCGTGGGCATGCTGGTGGGGGTGATCATCGCCGCCCAGCTCTACGCGCCTGCGCTGAACTTCGAGATTCCGTGGCTGAGCTACGGTCGTCTGCGCCCGCTGCACACCAACGCGGTGATCTTCGCGTTCGGTGGCTGCGCCCTGTTCGCGACCAGCCTGCATGTGGTCCAGCGCACCTGCCATGTGCGCTTGCTGTCCGACAAGCTGGCCGCCTTCGTGTTCTGGGGCTGGCAGGCGGTCATCGTCGCTGCGGCAATCTCCCTGCCGCTGGGCCTGACCCAGGGCAAGGAGTACGCCGAGCTCGAATGGCCGATCGACCTGCTGATCACCGTGGTCTGGGTCGCCTACGCGGTGCTCTACCTGGGCACGATCGCCAAGCGCCGGGTCAAGCACATCTATGTGGCCAACTGGTTCTTCGCGGCGTTCATCATCGCCGTGGCGCTGCTGCATATCGTCAACAACATCGCAATTCCGGTCGGCCCGCTGAAGTCCTACCCGGTCTACAGCGGCGCGGTCGATGCGATGGTGCAGTGGTGGTACGGCCATAACGCGGTCGGCTTCTTCCTGACCGCCGGCTTCCTGGGCATGATGTACTACTACGTGCCCAAGCAGGCCGGTCGCCCGATCTACTCCTACCGCCTGTCGATCGTGCACTTCTGGGCGCTGATCGCCGTCTACATGTGGGCCGGTCCGCACCACCTGCAGTACACCGCGCTGCCGGACTGGGCGCAGTCGCTGGGCATGGTGTTCTCGCTGATCCTGCTGGCCCCCAGCTGGGGCGGCGCGATCAACGGCGTGATGACGCTCTCGGGGGTGTGGCACAAGCTGCGGACCGACCCGATCCTCAAGTTCCTGATCGTCGCGATCTCGTTCTACATGATCGCCACGTTCGAGGGACCGATGATGTCGATCAAGACGGTCAACTCGCTCTCGCACTACACCGACTGGACCGTGGGCCACGTGCACGCCGGTGCGCTGGGCTGGGTGGCGATGATCTCCATCGGCTCGATCTACGCGTTGATGCCGCGCCTGCTGGGCCTCAAGGAGATGTACTCGACCAAGTGGATCGACCTGCATTTCTGGCTGCACACCGTCGGCGTGGTGCTCTATATCGCTTCGATGTGGATCGCCGGCGTCATGCAGGGCCTGATGTGGCGCGCCACCAATGAGGACGGCACGCTGACCTACAGCTTCGTCGAAGGCCTCAACGCCACCTATCCGTACTACCTGGTGCGTCTGCTGGGCGGCATCGTCGTCCTGTCGGGCATGCTGCTGATGGCCTACAACTTCTGGAAGACCTACCGCCAGAGCCAGGTCGTCACGGCCGACCAGCCGGTGCTTCCGCCCGACATCTCCCACAACCCCGCCCCGGTGGCCGCGCAGGTCTCCGCAGGAGGCCAGGCATGAGCGGCGAGAACAAGAACGCGCACGAGAAGGTCGAAAAGAACGTCGGTCTGATGGCCGTGCTGATCGCGGTGGCAGTGTCGTTCGGCGGCCTGGCCGAGATCGTGCCGCTGATGTACCAGGCCGAGGCGATCGAGCCACTGCCGGGCGTGGAGCCGTACCCGGCGCTGGAGTTGGCCGGACGCGACGTGTATGTCCGCGAGGGCTGCTACAACTGCCACTCGCAGATGGTGCGCACGCTGCGCTTCGAGTCCGAGCGCTATGGCCACTACTCGCTGGCCGGCGAGTCGGTCTACGACCGGCCGTTCCAGTGGGGCAGCAAACGGACCGGGCCGGATCTGGCCCGTGTCGGTGGCCGCTACTCCGACGACTGGCACCGGGTGCACTTGAACAACCCGCGCGACGTGGTGCCCGAGTCGAACATGCCGGCCTATTCGTGGCTGGCCAAGGCCACGCTCGACGGCGAACAGGTCAGCCGTCGCATGCAGGCCCTGCAGCGCCTGGGCGATCCCTACACCGACGAGCAGGTGGCGCAGGCCGCCGAGGACGTCTCGGGCAAGACCGAACTCGATGCCGTGGTCGCCTACCTGCAAGGCCTCGGCCGCCACGCCCCCAAGGGAGGGGACAGCCAATGATTTCCGGAATCGTCACCGCGATCCTGCTGCTGTGCTTCATCAGCGGCTGGGTCTGGGCGTGGAGCCCGAAGCGCAAAACCGAATTCGAGGCAGCCGCGCAGCTGCCGCTGGACGATGACGAGGAGCAGGGGTCATGAGCAACGCTTGGTCGTGGTATGTCATCGCCATCGTGGCGGTGAACATCGTTGGCTGCGTCTGGCTGCTGATCTGGACGTCGCGGCGCCGCCCCGGCGACCCGAAGCCCGATGACACCAGCCATGTCTGGGACGGCGACATCACCGAGTACAACAAGCCGCTGCCCAAGTGGTGGATCAACTTGTTCTACCTGACAGTGGTGTTCGCGATCGGCTACCTGATCTGGTACCCGGGCCTGGGCAACTTCGCGGGCACCAGCGGCTGGACGTCGGCGCGCGAGCACGATGCCGACAAGGCTCGCCGCGACGCCCAGCTCGAGGAGACGTTCGGCGCGTTCGCGGGCAAGCCCCTCGAGCAGTTGGCCGGCGACCCGCGGGCGATGGACCTGGGGCGTTCGATCTTCGTCAACACCTGTGCAGCCTGCCACGGCTCGACCGCGCAGGGCGCACCGGGCTACCCGAACCTGACCGACAATGTCTGGAACTGGGGCGGCGAGCCGGAGCGGATTCTCGAGACGGTGCTCGATGGCCGTCAGGGCATCATGCCGCCGCTGGGGTCGGTGCTGGCCGGGATCGGCGGCGATGTGGCGGTGACCCAGACGGCCGCCTATGTGCGGGCGCTGCGTTCGCCGGATCTGGAGCAGACGCTGAGCATCGACTACATGGCCGCGCGCGGCGAGCAGCATTTCCAGGGCCTGTGCGTGGCCTGCCATGGTGTCGACGGCAAGGGCAATCAGGCGCTGGGCGCTCCGAACCTCACCGCGCGCAACACCCTGTACCCGAACACGCTCGAGAGCATCCGCCAGACGATCAACGAAGGGCGGCACGGCGTCATGCCCGCGCATCGCGACCTGCTGGGCGAGACCCGCTCGCGCCTGGTTGCAGCCTATGTCTGGTCGTTGTCCAATCAGCCTGCAGCGGACACCACGGCACGCCAATGACGGATTTCACGGAACCGCGCTTCGACCACCCGCCACGTCCGCTGGCGCAGCGGGTAGGCGCGATTCTGTGGCCGAGCTTCTTTGCGGCGGGCGTGTGCACCATGGTGTTGTTCGCCTTCGTCGATCCCCTCGCGCTTCGCGACATGACCTTCCCCGATCTGCCGCTGTCGCGCGAGCTGGGATACACCCTCGGATTCTTCATGTTCTGGCTGGCGACTGCGGCCTCCAGCCTGTTCACATGGATCCTTCTGCGGCCTGCGAGCCGCTTCAACCGACCGTTGTCGCCGGACTGAGCCGGCGGTGATCGTCGACGCGGCGCGGCACCTGCGCGCTGCGACATCGGGTCGCATTCCGACGCCCTGACAGGGGCGGACAATAGCGTTCATCACCGAACGCGCACTGCGGTCGCACCCCTATCGGTAGCCAGATGAATCGCATCCAGCCCAAGTGTCCCTCGTCCATCGCACCGCATTCCGGAGCGACGACGTGAAGGGGTCGATCCCGCTCGAAGTCGTCGACGACGGCGGTTCTGTCTACCAGAGCGAGCGCAAGGTCTACCCGCGCGACGTGTCGGGCCGGCTCAACCGGCTGCGCGTGGCGGCGGTGTTCTGGCTGCTGGGCATGTTCTACCTGTTCCCCTGGCTGCGCTGGGATGGTCGTCAGGCGGTGCTGTTCGATCTGCCGGCGCGCAAGTTCCACGTCTTCGGTCTGACCTTCTGGCCGCAGGACTTCCTGTTCCTGGCACTGCTGCTGATCATCGCAGCGCTGGCGTTGTTCTTCTTCACCGCGCTCGCCGGGCGCCTGTTCTGTGGCTACGCCTGCCCGCAGACGGTGTGGACCGAGGTGTTCCTGTGGATGGAGCGCTGGACCGAGGGCGATCGCTCCAAGCGCATGAAGCTCGACGCCGGTCCCTGGACCGGCGAGAAGGTGATGCGCAAGGGCGGCAAGCACCTGATCTGGGCGGTGTTCGCGCTGTGGACGGGCTTTACGTTCGTCGGCTTCTTCACCCCGATCACCGACCTGGGCGCGCGCGCGGCGACGCTGTCGTGGGGCGGCTGGGAAACGTTCTGGGTGTTGTTCTACGCCTTGGCCACCTGGGGCAATGCCGGCTTCTTGCGCGAGCAGGTCTGCAAGTACATGTGCCCCTATGCGCGCTTCCAGAGCGCGATGTTCGACCGCAATACCCTGATCATCGCCTACGACCCGATGCGCGGCGAGCCGCGCGGTCCGCGCAAGCGCGCGCTGGGCAGCGTGCTTGCCCGCGGTCGTGGCCTGCTCGACAAACTGGTGGCCTACGACTACGTGTTCCGCGCCGGGCGCCACCCATCGGCGGCCAGCCAGAATGCGCAGGCGCGCGGCACCATCACCTGGGACGGCGATCTGGGCACGATCGAACCGTTGCCCAAGTTCGCGCCCGAGGCGTTGGGCGACTGCATCGATTGCACGATCTGCGTGCAGGTCTGTCCGACCGGCATCGACATCCGCAATGGCCTGCAGTACGAGTGCATCGCCTGTGGTGCCTGCATCGACGCCTGCGACAGCGTCATGGACAAGATGGGCTATCCGCGTGGCCTGATCCGCTACTCCACGCAGAACGCGATCGACGGCAAGGCCACCAAGGTGCTGCGTCCGCGCATCTTCGTCTACGGCGCGCTGCTGGTGGCGCTGTGCGTGGCCTGGGCGGTCGGCGTGGGCACCCGCAGCGACCTGATCGTGGAAGTGCTGCGCGATCGCAACGCGCTGTACCGCGACGCCGGCGATGGCAGGACCGAGAACGCCTACACCCTCAAGCTGGTCAACAAGTCCGATGCGGCGCGCGAGTTCCGCATCCTGGTCGAATCCGCGACGCCGGGCATCGAACTGCGCGACAATGCCCACGCCGTGCCTGCGCGTGCGGAGGAGGTGGTCTCGTTCCCGCTGGTGCTGGTGGCGCCTGAACAGGTGCGGGGCCGCCACGAGGTGCGGTTCGTCGTCGAGTACGGCGACGGCAAGCGCCAGACAGTCGACAGCAGCTTCTTTGGACCGATGTGATGAATGACAGCAAGCGCCCGCTGTGGCGGATCCCGGTGATGTGGCTGGTCATCGGCCTGCCGCTGGCCTCCATCGTCGCCGGCGTGGGGCTGGTGGTCATCGCCACGCGTTCGGGCGGCGCCGATGTCGTCAACGATGAGGTGCGCCGCGTCTCGCAGATCCAGACCACCGATCTCGGCCCGGACGCGAAAGCGCGGCAGTTGGGGCTCAGTGCGATCGTGCGGATCGACGAGACGATGGTCGAGGCGATCCCGGCGACCGGCGAGTTCCCGCGCGAGGCGCGCTTGCAGTTGCGTCTGCAGCATCCGACCCAGTCGCAGGACGACCTGACGCTCGAGCTGGCACCGACGGACACCGGGTGGCGCTCGACCACGCCGATCGACGACGGCCATGACTGGATCGTGCAGCTGGCGCCCCTGGATGGGACCTGGCGCCTGCAAGGCCGCCTGCCCAAGCAACAGCACGCCGCCCGCCTGGCGCCGTCGCTGCAGCCCTGATGCAGACGTGAACGCCGCTGCGCATCCCGCACCTGCGGGCTGCTTCCACTGTGGCGAGCCGCTGACCGCGCACGCTGTGCAGGCGCCGATCGACGGCGCCACGCAGGCGTTCTGTTGCGACGGCTGCGCGGCGGCGGCGCAATGGATCCGCCACGCCGATCTGGGCGATTACTACCGCCTGCGCAGTGCGATGCCCGCGCCGGTCGGCAACGAGGCGATCGACTTCGGGATCTGGGATCGCGAGGACCTGCTGCGCGAACACGCCAACCCGGTGCCCGGTGGACGCGCGCTCACCCTGCTGACCGACGGCATGCGCTGCGCGGCGTGCGCATGGTTGATCGATCGCGCGCTGCGCCGCGAGGCAGGCGTGCTCGATGTCACCGCCAACGCGGTGACCGGCCGCATCCGTATCGCCTGGGATCCGGCGCGCACGGTGCTGTCAAAGGTGCTGCAGCGGCTGGCCGCGCTGGGGTATCGCCCGTACCTGGCCGGTGGCGAGGCGCGCGAGCGCGCCCGGGTGCGTGAGCGCCGGCGCTGGCTGCTGCGTCTGGGCATTGCCGGCCTGGGCACGCTGCAGGCGATGATGTTCGCCGAGGCGCTGTACCTGGACTTCGACCAGCAGATGCCGCACGCCACGCGCGACTTCTTCCGCTGGATCACCTTCATGGTGTCGACCCCGGTGGTGTTCTATGCCGGCTGGCCGTTCCTGGCAGGCATGGCCCGCGAGCTGCGCCAGCGCCATGTCGGCATGGACACGCTGATCGCGACCTCGACCCTGCTGGCGTACCTGGCCAGCCTGTGGGAGACGATCCGCGGGGGGACCCATGTCTGGTACGACGCGGCGGTGATGTTCGTGTTCCTGCTGCTGGCCGCGCGCATGCTCGAGCAACGCGCGCGCAACGTCGCCACCGCCCAGGTCGATGCGCTGGCGCGCGCGCGGCCGTCGCTGGCGGTGCGCGAGCGCGCCGACGGCACGCGCGAGTCGGTGCCGGCCGCCGAGCTCGTCGCCGGCGACATCGCCTGTGTCGCGGCCGGCGATGTCTTGCCCGCCGACGGCGTGCTGCTCGATGGTGAGGCGGTGTTCGAGGAGTCGCTGCTGACCGGCGAGTCGGCACCGGTGCGTCGCGTTGCCGGCGAGGCGCTCTACGCCGGCACGGTCTGCCGCGAGTGGCCGGTGCGGGTACGCGTGACCTGCACCGGCGCCGACACGCGCTTGTCGCAGCTGACCCGGCTGGTCGAACAGGCGCAGTCGCATCGGCCGCGCCTGGCGCGCCTGGCCGACGGCATCGGCAGCCGCTTCGTCGCCGGGCTGTTGCTGACCGCGCTGGCGGTCTATGTGGGCTGGCGCATCCACGATCCGGCGCGCGCGTTCGAAGTGACGCTGGCGCTGCTGGTGGTCAGCTGTCCCTGTGCGCTGTCGCTGGCGGTGCCCACGGCGCTGGCCACCGCGCACGGCGCGTTGGCCCGGCTCGGCGTACTGGCGACCCGGGCCGATGCCCTGGAGACGCTCGCCAGTGCGACCGACATGGTCTTCGACAAGACCGGCACGTTGACCGACGCGCGTCCCGAACTCGATGAGGCGACCGGCTTCGACGGTTTCGATCCGCAGCGTGCGCTGCGGATCGCGGCCGCGCTCGAGCGCGATGCCAATCATCCGATCGCCCAGGCCTTTGCGCATGTCGCTGCCGACGCCGCCGCCGAGGCGATGGCAGTGGTGCCGGGGCAGGGGGTGGAAGGCACCGTCGAAGGCGTCCGCTGGCGGCTGGGCCAGGCGGCGTTCGCTGCCGGGCGCGCAGACGATGGCGCGCTGTGGCTGGGTGATGGCCGCCGCGCGGTGGCCCGGTTCACGCTGCGCGAGCACGTACGCGAGGACGCGGCTGCCGCCCTGCAGGGCCTGCGTGAACTGGGACTGGTGCTGCACCTGTCCAGCGGCGATGCGCAGGCGCCGGTCACGGCGCTGGCGGCGCGGCTGGGCATCGAAGACGCGCATGCGCGCCAGACGCCGGAAGACAAGCTCACGCGGGTGCGCGCGCTGCAGGCCGAGGGCCGCACAGTGGCAATGATCGGCGACGGCCTCAACGATGCGCCGGTGCTGGCCGGCGCCGACGTGTCGATCGCGATGGGCGAGGGCGCATCGCTGGCCCAGCGCGCTGCCGACCTGGTCACCACCGGGCCGACCCTGCGCCGTATCCCGGCGACGATCGCGGTGGCGCGGCGCGCCCGCCGGGTGATCCGGCAGAACCTGGGCTGGGCGCTTGCCTACAACCTGCTGGCGATCCCGGTGGCGGCGGCCGGACTGGTGACGCCGTGGCTGGCGGCGCTGGGCATGGCATTGTCGTCGCTGCTCGTCACCGCCAATGCGCTGCGCCTGACGCGGGTGCCGGCGACCGGAGAACCGAGATGAGAAGTCTGCTGTTGTTGGTCCCGATCAGCCTGGTCCTGCTCGGCATCGCGATTGCCGCGTTCGTCTGGGCGGTCAGGCGCGGCCAGTTCGACGACATGGACACCCCGGCGCTCGACATCCTGGTCGACGACGATGGCCGCGACGGCACCGCGCACACATCGGCCGGGCGGGACCCGGAGACAGCACCGACGTCTGCGCCGCAGGACCGGCCGCGTGCCGATTGACTGGCTGGTGGTGCTGGCCGCGCTGACCAGCGGCCTGCTCGGCGGCCTGCACTGTGCGGCGATGTGCGGCGGTATCGCGACCGGGTTCTCGGCCACATCCCCGACCGGTGGCTGGCCGCATGCGCTGCAGGTCAACCTGGGCCGCGTCGGTGGCTACGTGCTGGCCGGCGCGATCGTCGGCGGCTTCGGGCACGGCCTGGTCGGCGTGTTCGGCAACCCCTGGATCGGCTTCGGGCTACGCATGCTGCTGGGCGTGGCGCTGGTGCTGGTCGCGCTGCGGCTGTTCGGGCGCGGCGGCTTCGACCTGCTGCGCCGGCCGGGCGCGCGTCTGTGGGCCTGGCTGCAGCCGTTGCAGCGACGCCTGCTGCCGGCCGAGACCGCGCCGCGCCGGATCGCGTTGGGGATGGTGTGGGGCTGGTTGCCCTGTGGGCTCAGCCTGAGCCTGCTGACGGTGGCCTGGATGCAGGCCAGCGTGCCGGGCGGCGCGCTGACGATGGCCGCGTTCGGCCTGGGCACGTTGCCGGTGATGCTGCCGCTGACCTGGTCGGGCCAGCGCGTTGGCCGGTGGCTGCAGCGCCCGCGGCTGCGTGCGCTCGCGGCGTCGCTGGTCCTGGCGGCGGGCCTGCTGACGTTGGCAGGCCCGTGGTTGATGCAGGTGCCGGCGCTGCATGGGCCGTTGTCGGCGATCGGCTGCATGCCGCCGCCGCTGTAGCCGCAACGCGTCGGCGGCGTCAGCGCCCGACCGGCGGCACTGGCCCGGCGGGCACGATGCCGGTGGGATTGATCTGCCGGTGGCTCTGGTAGTAGTGCCGTTTGATGTGGTCGAAGTCGACGGTCGGCGCGACCGCCGGGTGGCGATACAGCCGCTGGGTGTAGGCGAGCAGGGCGGGATAGTCGACCAGCCGGCGCAGATTGCACTTGAAGTGCCCGTGGTAGACCGCGTCGAAGCGCAGCAGCGTGGTGAACAGGCGCCAGTCGGCCTCGGTCAGTTGCTGGCCGCACAGGAACGGCTCGCCCGACAGCCGCAGCTCCAGCCATTCGAGAGTCGCGAACACCGCCTCGACGGCCTCGTTGTACGCCGCCTGGCGGGTCGCAAAGCCCGCCTTGTAGACGCCGTTGTTGAGCCCGTCGTAGATGCGCGCATTGACCGCGTCGATCTCCTCGCGCAGGGCCTGGGGGTAGTAGTCGCCCTCGGCCGCGCCGACGCCGTCGAAGGCGCTGTTGAACATGCGGATGATGTCGGCCGATTCGTTGCTGACGATGGTGCCGCGCTGGGTGTCCCACAGCACCGGCACGCTGACCCGGCCGGTGTAGCGCGGGTCGGCGGCGGTGTAGAGCTGCCACACCGTCTCCGCGCCGTTGATCTGGTCGGGCACGACGCCCGGCGCCTGCGCGAAGGTCCAGCCGTCGTCGGCCATCAGCCAGTGGGTGACCGACAGGCCGATCATGTCCTGCAGGCCCTTGAGCTCGCGGAACAGGGTCGCGCGGTGCGCCCAGGGGCAGGCGCGTGCCACGTAGAGGTGGTAGCGCCCGGGGTCTGCGGCGAACCCGGCCGTTCCGGTGGGGCCGGCGCTGCCGTCGGCGGTGATCCAGTTGCGGAACTGCGTCTGCGGCCGGGCCAGGCGTCCGTCGCCGTCGACCAGTCCGTCATCGTCGCGATGCCAGCGGCCTTCGATCAGCATGCCCATCGTGCGAGGTCTCCAAGCGGTAGGCCTGCAGTGTGCCGCCTGCGGCCTCAAGCGCGCGTGCCTGTCGGGCCGCGACCGGCGCTTGACGCATCGGCGCGCAGACTGCGCGCTTACCCGCACGAGCATGCCAATGCACAGCCCACCGCAGAACCCGCACGACCTCTCGCGCCACGACATCCCCGGCATTCTGGCGACGATCGATGCGGAGGTGCGCGCGCGCTTCGATGCAGGCGAGGGCAAGGTCGCCGATTACATCCCGGCACTGGCGTCGGTGCCGCGCGCGCGCTTTGGCATGGCGGTCGCCACGCTCGACGGCGACGTCTACAGCGTCGGCGACGCCCAGATGCCGTTCTCGATCCAGAGCATCTCCAAGGTGCACACGCTTACGCTCGCCCTCGACGCGGCGGGCGATGCGCTGTGGAAGCGGGTCGGGCGCGAGCCCTCGGGCGATCCGTTCAACTCGTTGGTGCAGCTCGAACACGAGTGCGGCATTCCGCGCAATCCATTCATCAATGCCGGGGCGCTCGTGGTCGCCGATGTGCTGTTGTCGAAGTACTCCGACCCGGAGGCCGCGCTGCTGGCCTTCATGCGCGAGCGCTCGGGCAATGCCGAGGTCGGCCGCGACGAAGAGATCTCGACCTCGGAGCGCCGCAGCGGCTATCGCAACATCGCGCTGGCGAACTTCATCCGCAGCTTCGGCAATATCGAAAACGAGGTCGACGCAGTGCTCGACCTGTACTTCTTCCAGTGCGCGCTGCGCATGAACTGCGTGGATCTGGCGCGCAGCGTGCGTTATCTGGCCGGTCGCGGGGTGTGTCCGGGCACCGGCACGCGCGTGACCAGCGTCGAGCGCAGCACGCGCATCAATGCGGTGATGATGACCTGCGGCACCTACGATGCCGCAGGCGAATTCGCCTTCCACGTCGGCTTGCCGGCCAAGAGCGGGGTCGGCGGTGGCATCGTCGCGGTGGTGCCCAACGTGCTCAGCCTGTGCGTGTGGTCGCCGCCGCTCGACGACAAGGGCAACTCGCTGCTCGGCGGGTACGCGCTGCATCGGTTCACGCGGATGACCGGGCTGTCGGTGTTCTAGGGGCATCGCGCGCGCACCGCCCCTGGACGGTGCGCGCGATTGCGATCACGGGCTTTGGTAGTAGACGTCGTCGATGAACAGGTCGACCGGCTGGCCGGGGGCATCGCCGGCGAGCATGAAGAACTGCTTGACCGCGTGCAGGTCGAGATCGTGGAACGCGGAGAACGGGATGCTGACTTCGTGCCAGGCGCCGTCGCGGACCAGGCCGTACTGCTGGCCACCCGGTGCGAAGGGAATCCAGCTGTCGCCGAACGAGGTGTTGATGCCGACACGGAACGGTGCCTGGCTGGCGGTGCGCATGCGGAACTTCAGGCTGCCGCCGGCGTAGGCCCCCATGTTGCGCACGTCGGTGATGATGCCCAGCCCGAACCAGTTGCCTGGGTTGGCGCGAAACGCCATCAGTTCGCTGCCCTCGAACGGCGCGTCGGCGATCGGCGTGAGGTTGTTCCACAGGAACAGGTCGGTGTTGCTGCCGAAATCCAGTGCGCCGGCCAGGCCGCTGCGCTCGGTGAACACCCCGAACTGGCCGGCCGGTGCGGCGTTGTTGCTGCCCAGGTACAACTCGCTGTCGGGATGGTCCTGATAGAGCCGTATCCAGTCGACTTCCATGCGCCCGGGCAGCGGCGCGGTGACGTCCTGCGGCGTGTGCACACCGGTGTAAGTGCCACCGACGGCGATGTTGAGCAGCAGGAAGTGCGGGGCGTGGAACTCGTGCACCTGCGGCCCTTCGACATCGGAGATGTCGAACTCGAAGTACTGCTGGCCGTCGATCGAGACGCGGATGAAGTTCGGGTCCCAGGTCAGCTTGTAGATATGGAAGTCCTGGTGCAGGGCGACCGGGCTGTCGTACACCGTGGCGTGCGAGGCGTGCGAGCCGTTGTAGTCCCAGTGCACGGCGGCCCCGATCCGGCGATTGGCCATGCCGTCGGCGATCGCCTGCGCCGAGCCGGCCTCCATCATGTCGATCTCGCCGCGCGCCGGCCATACCCCCACCGCACCGAGCATCCAGTAGGCCGGCCACACGCCATTGCCGGCCTCGGGAATCTTGATCCGTGCCTCGAGCGTGCCGTACTTGAACTGCACACGCCCCTCGGTCTTGAGCCGCGCCGAGGTAAACGGGCTGCCGTCGAAGTTCTCGCGCCGCGCCTCGATGATCAGGCGGCCGTTCTCGATACGCGCGTTCTCCGGACGGCTGGTGTAGTACTGCATTTCAGAATTGCCCCAGCCGCACAGGCCGATCTGGCACCCCGTGCCCACGTCGTAGGTCCAGGTGTTGCCATCGATCGACGGGCCGTCGAAGTTCTCCTGCCAGACGGGGGTCTGGGCATGGGCGGCGGGGGCGAACGTGGCGGCTGCGCCCAGGCAGGCGACGAGCGGCAGGGCGAACAGGCGTACGCGATCCATGACGGACTCCTTGCATTCGAAAGGGGAACGGCGCGGTGGGGACGGCCGGCGTCGAGCCTGCGTGTGCTTGACAGCGCTGTCAGCCATCTTGAAGCGGTGATGTCGCGTTCCGCGATTGGGGTCACGGATTGGCGTCGGCGTCGAGTGAAATCAGCACGGCGCGTGAGCCGAGCATGTTGCGCGGCAGCACAGGGATGCGCCGGTGCGCACGCTTCGCGCACCTGCGGGGCATCTCGCTGAGGCGCTGCACGGGCGACGCAGCCCCGCTAAGCTGGGCGATCCGCCTTCCGTCCCTTGACCCCAATGCCGATTCGTCTGTGGTTGCTGTGTTGCGGACTGCTCGCCGGATGCGCCGGCGGCAGTGCGCCGCGCGACCCGTCGCCGGCGCAGGAGACCGTCTTGCCTACGACACCGTCCATCTCCGAGACCGCATTCGCTGTGCCCAGCGGCTATCCCGCTGCCGTCGCCGCGGCGACAGCGGCGGTGCCGCCCGCACTGCCTGACGTCGAAGGCCTGCGGCTGGGCCGGTATGCCGGCATCGAGGCGCTGCTGGTGGAGACGCCGCTGGCGACGGCTGCGATCGCGCTGCACGGCGGGCATCTGCTCTCGTATGTGCCAGCCGGACAGGAAGATGCGCTGTGGCTGTCGCCGTCGGTCAAGCCACTGCCGGACGCGATCCGTGGCGGCACGCCGGTGGTATGGCCGTACTTCGGCCGGCAGGGCCAGACCGGCGAGGTGCCAGCGCACGGATTCGTGCGCACGGTGCGCTGGCGGGTGCTCGCGGCCGCGCGTGCCGACGACGGCAGCGTCGCCATCGAACTGGCGCCGCCGGATTTCCCGGAGCTGGGTCTGCAACTGCGGATGACGCTGCGCATCGGCCAGGCGCTGGAACAGACGCTGGTGACCACCAACATCGGCCCGCGTCCGGTTGCGATCACCCAGGCGCTGCACACCTACTTCCGGGTCTCCGATGTCGCCCAGGTCCGCGTGTCCGGACTCGACGGCCTGACCTATCTCGACAAGAACGACGGCTACGCCGCGCATGTGCAGGCCGGAGACTGGCGATTCGACGATCCGCGCGATCCGAACCGCAGCGACCGCATCTATGGCGATGCGCCCGGACGCTACGTGCTCGACGATCCAGGCCTGGATCGCAGGATCGCGCTCGACGTTGCGGGCAGCCGGTCGCTGGTGGTCTGGAACCCGGGCGCCGCGGCCGCGGCGCGCATGGACGACATCGGCCAGGCCTGGCGCGGGTTTTTGTGTCTGGAGGCGGCCAACGCCGGGCCGGATGTCGTCGCGCTGGCGCCCGGCGCCACGCACCGCTTGACCCAGACCGTGCGCGTGCTTGCGGGCGCTGAGCGCGGGTGACCAATGGCCGGGGCGCGGCCGCAGCGTGCCCGGTATGCTTGGCAGTCGGCCGCCCGGCACTCGCCGTTGGCGGCATTCCGACCGCGTTTCGATGGAGATCGCGCTTGAAGAAGACCCTGCTGTCCGCGGCGACCGCCGTGGCGATGACGATGGCGGCCACCGCCGCTGCCCACGACCACCGCTGTCTCGAGGAGACCTGCACGCTGCAGGCGTTGTTCGCGAGCGAGCCAAGCGCCGGCGGCGCCTCCGCCTCGGGCGCTCCCGTCGCTGCGCAGCGCATGGGCAGCTGGGGCATCGACACCGCGGGCATGGACACCTCGGTACGGCCAGGCGAGGACTTCTTCGGCTACGTGAGCGGCAACTGGGCCAAGACCACGCAGATTCCGTCCGATAAATCGAGCTATGGCGCGTTCCTGGTCCTGCGCGATCTGTCGGAGGCGCGCGTGCGTCAGCTGGTCGAGGGGTACGACGCGGCCGACACCGCGCATCCCGACCGCGCCAAGGTCGCCACGCTCTATGCCGGCTTCATGGACCAGGCCGCGATCGAGGCGCTGGGCGCCCAGCCGCTGGCGCCCAAGCTCGCCGCGATCCGCGCGGCCGGCGACAAGGATGCGCTGGCCAGGCTGATGGGCCAGAGCCAGGGCGACTTCGGTCGCAGCTTCTTCGGCCTGGGCGTGTCCGACGACCAGCGCGACCCCGACCGCTATACGCTGTACATGAGTCAGTCGGGCCTGGGCCTGGGCGATCGCGAGATGTATCTGCGCGAGACCTTTGCGCCGCAGCGCGAGCGCTATCAGGCCTACATCGCGCAGATGCTCGAGCTTGGCGGCTGGGCGAACCCGCAGCGCAATGCCGAAGCGATCCTCGCGCTGGAGACCAAGATCGCCGAGGCGCACTGGACGCGCGCCGAGAGTCGCGACCGCGACAAGACCTACAACCCGGTCGAGCTGTCGGCGTTCGCGACCACCGCGCCGGGCTTCCCGTGGGCCACGTACTTCGCCGCGGCCGGCGTGCCGCAGGCACCGCGCGCGGTGGTGCGTCAGAGCACCGCGATCCCGAAGCTGGCCGCGATCTTCGGCCAGACCGATGTCGCCACGCTGCAGGCCTGGCAGGCGTTCCACACCATCGACAACGCCGCGCCGCTGCTGTCGAAGGCGTTCTCCGATGCACGCTTCGAGTTCCGCAACAAGTTCCTGTCCGGCCAGCCCGAGGAGCAGGAGCGCTGGAAGCGCGGCGTGGCGTTCGCCGAGAACACGATGGGCGAGGCGATCGGCCGCGACTATGTCGCCCTGTACTTCCCGGCCGATTCCAAGGCCAAGATGGATGCGCTGGTCGCCAACGTGAAGGTGGCGATGGGCGCGCGACTGGAAAAGCTCGACTGGATGGGCCCGGCGACCAAGGCCGAGGCGCGCAGGAAGCTCGACGGGTTCGGCCTGAAGATCGGCCACCCGGACCAGTGGCGCGACTACAGCGGCCTGGAGGTCGAGCCCGGCGATGTGTTCGGCAATGCCGAGCGCTCGATGGCGTTCGAGTGGGACTACCGCCGCAACCGCCTGGGCAAGGAAGTCGACAAGGGCGAGTGGGGCATGACCCCGCAGACGGTCAACGCCTACTACAACTCGGTCAAGAACGAGATCGTGTTCCCGGCCGCGATCCTGCAACCGCCGTTCTTCGATCCCGAGGCCGATCCGGCGGTCAACTACGGCGCGATCGGCGGCGTGATCGGCCACGAAATCATCCACGGCTTCGACGACCAGGGCCGCAAGTCCGACGGCGAGGGCGTGCTGCGCGACTGGTGGACGGCCGAGGACGCGGCCAAGTTCGAGGCGCAGGCGGCCAAGCTCGGCGCGCAGTACGAGGCCTACACCTTCCCGCAGCTGCCGGGCATGCACATCAACGGCAAGGTCGCGATGGGCGAGAACATCGGTGACCTGGGCGGCATCACGATCGCGCTGGAGGCCTACCGTCGTTCGCTGGACGGCAAGCCGGCACCGCAGATCGACGGCTTCAGCGGCGAGCAGCGGCTGTTCATGGGCTGGGCGCAAGTGTGGCGCACGCTGTGGCGCGACGATGCCCTGCGCCAGCAGCTGGTCAACGGCACCCATTCGCCGGGCCACATCCGCGCGTTCGCGCCGTTGCGCAACGTCGATGCGTGGTACGACGCATTCGACGTGCGCGAAGGCGATGCGCTGTGGATCGCACCCGAGGACCGCGTCCGGATCTGGTGATCGCCCGCCAGCGGTGACGGACCCAAAGCCGCCGGGCGATCCCCGGCGGCTTTTTCGTGTCCTTTCCTGCCATAGGTGTCCACCTATACCAGGACGGGTACATCGTTGATTGCGACGCCGGCTGCAGCGAACGCCGATCGGAGCTTTCGTGCTAATCGCGCTCCGAGGGCGGCAGTTCGAACGATGCGTGGAAGAGCCGCCGGCCCTCTGCGGCGATCGCCTCCCACTCCGAATCGCTGAATGCATCGGTGGGATAGCGAACCGGGCCGTCGCGCAACAGCGTGCTGAACGCGTCCGGCTGCGAGCGGCCGCCCAGTTCCACCCGTCGCCTTTCGACCCGGGCCTGGATCGCGGCCGTTCGAGGATCGAGTCTGCGGGGCTGTCGCATCGCCAGCGCTTCGACGTAGCCATAGACCTGTGCGGCGCGCCGGTCCTCGGGGTAGAGCGGGCCGCGTCCGTTCTGCGCCCGAGCGTAGCGCTGCAGCGCCTCGCGATTGCCGGCTTGGACCGCTTCCTCAAGATACGTGCGGGCTAGTGTCCGCCTACGCCGCGCCTCAAGCGGGTTGCGGATGATGCCTTCGCGGCTATCGAATTCACGCATCGCCACGTCGGGGTAGGCGTGCCGCGCACCGATATGTCCCGCTGCCGCCGCCTGCTCCAGCCAGGGGACGGCTTTGGCGAGAATATCGCTTGGAATTGCGCGGCATTCGTTGAAGCGGTCGCTGCTCGCGACCAGTTGGCGCTCGACGTTGTCCCGGATGACTTCACTGTTCGGGTGGTCGTCATCGATGTGGTCAATTCCCCGCCGGTAATCCGCCAGGGTCGCCTGCGGTGTGTACTCGCGCAGGGTGCGGTGGCAACTCCCGACCCGCGCGCCGACGATATAAGCAGCTTTTACATCGCCTGCGTCAGCCGGGCCGGCGTACCTGGCGACGACCTCGGCGATCGGGATGCGCCAGACCTCCAGTGCGTCGGCTGCAGCGCCGTCCAGGGTCGGGGAGGAGGTCAAGGCGGTGGAGGGCTGCGCGGTTACCGCCTCCCGGATGCGCGCGATGTCTTTCTTCGGCGAGTCATGCTGCGATACGGGGGATTGCGGGGGGGCACACGCCGTCAGGGCAAGCCCGATGCAGGCCGCCGACGCGCACTTGAAGAGCGAGTGCATCGGTTCACCGTCCTTGGAAGCTGTGCAGGATCTGGGCGGCCTGCTCGGCCGCGCGAGCACGCTGCGCCAGCGTGGTGGCGTCTTCGAGTTTGGCCAGGCGCTCGGTCGCCAGCGTTTCGGGAATCTCTTGAAACGCAGGGGTCTGCGCGTATGCCAACCAGAATGCCAGCGCACGCTCGGGGTCTGGGGGGAGCCAGCCGTCGCTGCCGTAGGCACGCGACGACGCCAGCAGTGCGTCAGGCTCGCCCATGCGCACCGCTGTCGCCAGCAGGTCACGCGCTTGGTTGCGGCGCTGCTCGACTTCGTCGGCGTTGTCGATGAGTGCGTTCAGCGAGGCGAACTCTCGGAACGCGAGATCGGGATACAGCGCCATCGCGCCGGGATGCCCCCGCACGGCCGCAAGCCGGACGAAATGGAATGCGTCCATATCCGGTGGATTCGCGCGAACACTGTCGGTGTCGGAACAGTGGCGGCGCGCTTGCTCCTGGATGAACAGTGTCAGGTCGATGTTGCGTGCATCGCTGAGCGGCCGGCCATCAATGGTGATGCTTGAGCCCATCGTGGCAATGGCTTCAGCAATCATCCCAGTCAATCGATTGTGGGCAGTCGGCGTATAGTCCAGACAGTAAGCCAGCACCATCCCGATCCGGAACGCCGCGTCGGCATCGCCCGCGCGCGCGGCCGCCTCCAACTGCGGGCGCATGACATCGAAGGGACCGTCGGGCACGTGCTGGGCCGCCGACGGTGCTGGGCCCCGTGTCGATATGGCATATGCTGGCGTTGAACTAGCCGGGGCGACAGACGGGGCCATGCGACGCGGCACCGAGTGCAAGATGAGTCCGACGATTGCCACCGTCGCTGCAGCGAGCAGCGCCCAGCGTCGGCGACTCATAGGCTAGCCGCCGCCGCACGGCAGAAGCCAATCGCATGTCTATTGTAGCCGTAGAACAAGCCAGGCCGATCAGAGCGGCTGGCGAGATCCGTACATGCCAGCGTCGGTGCAAAAAGGATGACACGCAACGTATCGTAACCTCCTGTCGAACGATGTTGCGAGTCTAACGCAGTCATGCGGCGGGAGCGGATGTGCCGGCTTCACTGGGCATGTCCGAACGCGTGGCATCGGCGATATAGGCGTCGACTTCGCGCTCGAGCAGGTCGAGTGGCACGACGCCTGTCAGCAGCACGCGGTTGTGGAATGCGCGCGGATCGAAACGGTCGCCGAGCGCGGTGCGCGCTTTGTCGCGCAGCCGGACGATCTCCAACTGGCCGATCATGTACGAGGTTGCCTGTCCGGGCATGACCACGTAGCGGTCGACCTCCGACGGCGGGATGCCGTAGTCGATCGCCTGTTGCCGGGTCCAGCGCATCGCGTGCAGTCCGGTGTCGACGACCAGACGTCGGGCGCGGAACAGCTCGGCGTCGAGCTGCCCGAGCCGGCCTTCCGGGTCGTCCGCGTACCAGCCTTCCTCGGCCGCCAGGCGTTCGGCGTACAGCGCCCAGCCTTCGCTGAAGGCCGAGATGCCGCCCAGCGCGCGGGTCTGGCGGAACTTCGGCAGCGCGGCGTTCTCGACCGATAGCGCGACCTGGAAGTGATGGCCCGGTACGGTCTCGTGGTAGACGAGCGTGCGCAGCCCAAAGCGCGTGAGCCGCTCGGGCCGCAGCGGCATCTGATAGACCCCTGGACGCGAGCCATCGAGCGGCGGCGCGGTGTAGCTGGCGGCCGCGCTGGCCCAGCGGTACTCGGGATAGGGCCGGGCGATCACCGCCGAGCGCGGGCGGATGTCGAACAGCGCATCGCTCCGGCGCTCGGCATCGCGCATCATCGTCTCGATGTCGGCCATGATCGCCGCGCGCCCGGCGACGTCGTCGGGGTACGCGAGATCGCGACGCAATTGCGCCAGCCGCGTTTCGACGCTGCCCTCACTGCGGCTAAGTGCGCGCAGGACCGCGTCCATCTCGCCCTCGATGCGCGCGACTTCGCGCAGCCCGATCTGGTGGATCCGCTGCGCGTCCAGGTCGGTCGAGGTGAAGCGGCGCAGCTGATAGGCGTAGGCCTGCTCGCCGTCGGGGAAGCGCCACAGGCCAGCGTCGTCGGTCGCGCGCGGCAACTGAGACTGGAGTTCGGCGATCGCGCGCGACCAAGCCGGATACACGCCGTCGCGCACCACGCGCGTCGCCGCATCCACCCGCGACCGGCGCGCAGCGGCACCGAGCGCATCGACGCCCTGCAACCGTTCGTCGAACGTCGCGACCAGTGGATTGCGCTGCGGGGGCGCGGCGATGAACTGGCGCATCTGCGCGATCGTCGCCTCGAGGATGAAGCGCGGCGGCAGAATACCGCGTGCGGCCAGCGCGCGCGCCTGCGCAGTGGCCTCGTCCATCCGAGTCTCGAACAGGCCCAGCCGCGCGAGGTAGTTGTCGGCGTCGCCGGCATCGCCGACCGGATGCACCACCGTCATCAGGTTCGGCAGGCTGACGTTGGCGCCGCTGAACTGCTGTAGCGGATAGGCGTAGTCGCCGTAGCGCTCGCCCTCCACCAGGCTGCGCAGTTGCCAGGCCATGAGTTCGGCCGACACGCGCTCGGTGTCGGACATCGCCGCCGCGTCGAAGCGGGCGAGCTCGGCCAGGCCGCGCTCTGCGAGCGCGATCGTCTGCGCACGGAAGGCCGGTGTCTGCGGCGTGAGTTCGCGATCCAGTTGCCGTTGCAAGGCTGGGTCGAAGTAGCGGCTGGCGGTCGCGGCCGACGGCTGTCGGCGCATCCAGTCGTCGGAGAACCGCTCGAAGAACGTCGACACCGAGTTGTCCGTGCGCGCAGCGCTGGTCGGCTGCGCTGTGTCCGCTACCGAGGCCGTCGGCGTTGTGCCGCACGCGGTGACAGTCAGCACCGCGGTCAGGGCAAGGGCCAGGGGCACGATGCGGCAGGATGCGGTCACGGGCGGCTCCGTCGGAAGCAGGGATCTTGGATTCTACGCACGCCGCTCAGGCGAGCAGCAGCACCGCGCCGATGATCACGCCCGATGCCAGCAGCAGCATCAGGCAGTAGCCCATGATGTCCTTGATCTTGAGTCCCGCGATCGCCAGCAGCGGCAACGCGAAGAACGGCTGCAGCATGCTCGTCCACGCATCGCCCCAGGCGACCGCCATCGCCACGCGCGCAAGGTCGGCGTCGAGCGCCTGCGCGGCGGGCACCATCACCGGCGCCTGCACCGCCCATTGGCCACCGCCGGACGGCACGAACATGTTGATCAGCCCGGCCGACAGGAACGTCCACAGCGGCAGCGTGGACGCGCTCGCGAACGAGACGAACCACTCCGACAGTGTGGTCGCCAGCCCCGATCCGACCAGGATCGCCATGATCCCGGCGTAGAACGGGAACTGCACCACGATGCCGGCGCCGCCCTTGATCGCTTCCTGCAGCGCGGCGAGCAGCCGGGCGGGCGTGCGATGCAGCACGATGCCCAGCATCAGGAAACCGTAGTTGACGATGTTGAGATTCAGGCCGCCACCGGAGGCGAAGTGGTCGACCAGGTAGACCAGACCGGCGGCACCGATCGCCAGCGACAGGATCCAGCCGTGCTCGAGGCGCATGGCCGGGGTGGCGTCGTGTGCCAGCGCCGGCGGCGCGGGATCGTCGGGCGGCGAAAAGAGCACCGCCTCGTCGTCGCCGGGCGTCATTGCACGGTTGATCAGTGGCACCGCGATCGCCAGCAGGGCGACGATCGTCAGGTTGAACGGCGCGAAGATCGTCTCACTGGTCGGGATCAATCCCATTGTGTCCTGCAGGAAATGGCCCTCGGTGGCGATCGTCAGCGGGATCGAACCCGAGAGGCCGCCGTGCCAGACGAGGAAGCCGGAGTAGGCACTGGCGACGAGCAGGCGGTAATCCACGCGCACATGGCGGGCGACCTCGCGCGCGAACAGCGCGCCGATGACCAGACCGAAGCCCCAGTTGATCCAGTTGGCCACCAGGGCCACCAGCGTGACCACGACGATCGCATTGCGCGGCGTGCGGCAGCGCGAGGCCAGCGCGGTGAGCGTGCGCGCGACAGGCGGCGTGCGCGCGAGGATGAAGCCGGTCACCAGCACCAGCAACATCTGCATCGAAAAGCCCAGAAGCTCCCAGAAGCCGTTGCCCCAATGGCGCACGAGGTCCAGGGGCGGTGTGCGTTCGATCGCGAGCGCGGCGCCGGCGGCGATCGCGGTGAAGATCAGCACAAAGACGTAGGCGTCGGGCAGATAGCGTTCGACCAGGCGGACGGACAGGCGCGTGGCGCGCTGGAACATGCGGGCGGCTCCGGAACACGGAAAAGCCGCCGAAGATACCCCGAATGGGCGACGCGACGCCCTGGGACGATGGTCGATACCCGGGCGTTGCACCGGCCGGCCGCGGCGCCGTCGCACGGCGCCGCGGCGCGGGGGCTCAGCCGTGCACGCGGAAGCGCAGCGCGTCGTCGATGAAGTCCTTGTCGCCGAACGGGGCCTCGTTGGAGCCGAACGGCATCTGAGCGCGCAATGTCCAGCTTGCCGGCAGCGACCACTGCGCAGCCGCGGCGGCGTCGGGCAGGGGGTTGTAATGCTGCAGGCTGGCGCCGATGCCGGCGTTGGCGAGCGCGCTCCAGACCGAGAACTGTGCGATCGCGCTCGCGTGCTCGGACCAGACCGGGAAGTTGTCCGCATACAGCGGGAACTGCTGCTGCAGGCTGCGGACCACGTCCTGGTCTTCGTAGAACAGCACGGTGCCGGCACCGGCGGCGAAGCTGTCGATCTTTGCTTCGGTGGCGGCGAAGCCGTCGGCCGGCACGATCGCGCGCAGCGCATCCTTGACGATGTTCCAGAACGTCTGGCTCTGATCACCGAACAGGATCACCGCCCGCGAGCTTTGCGAGTTGAACGACGACGGGCTCAGGCGCACGGCCTCCTGGATCAGTTCGGTCGTCGCCTGCTGCGAGATCGGCAGCGTCCGACCGAGGCTGTACTGGGTGCGGCGGCGGCGCGAGGCGTCGAGAAACGGATTGCTGGACATGCTGGGCTTTCCTGGTTGCGAGAGAGACAGGCCGCGATGCGGCGACCGGGAAAGTGTGGCGTCACCAGCGCGCCGCGGTAGCGCGGGGGACGGAAAGGATCGTTTCAGGCACAAAAAAAAGCCGGCAGCCCGTGGGATGCCGGCGCGTAAGCTGCTTTGGAATTCAGCGATAGACGCGATCGCAGCGTGTCTCGACGATACGGTCGCCGCGGGTCTCCTGGCGATTGCCCTGGACATTGCGGCCGATCGCGCCGCCAGCCACGGCGCCACCCACGGTCGCAAGCTTGCGACCGTTGCCGCCCCCGATCTGGTTACCGATCAGCCCACCGATGACCGCGCCCGCCGCCGTGCCGCCGATGCGATTGGGATCGGAGCTGTTGCGCTGGACTTCCACATCCTTGCAGACCACGCGGCTGCCGTCGTTGAAACGGCGCCCTTCGTCCTGCGGGCCGTAGTGCTGGGCATGGGCAGTTCCTGCGGCGGCCAGCGAGAACAGGCCGAGGCAGGCGAACGTGCGCAACGTGTTCATGACGATCTCCACAGGGATGATGGGGCGATGCTCGCAGCCAACCGGCCAACCGCGCATGAAACCCGCCCGGTCCCCGCGTTCTGGTTCAGCCGCCAGGGCGCCGCGTGACGTCGGCGTCGTCGTGCTCAGGCGTACTGCATCTTTCGGGTCATGCCCCCGTCGACGACGATGTGTTGACCGGTCACAAAGCCCGATGCAGGCGAGAGCAGATAGACCGCGAGCGCGGCAATGTCCTCGGGTGTGCCGACACGCCCTGCCGGGTGCTGCGCGTGGTCGCGCCTGGACAGCGCCGGACGGCGGCGCGATGCCGGCCGACGCCAGGCCTCGGTTGCGATCCAGCCCGGGCCGATCGCATTGGCGCGGACGCGCGGTCCCTCGCTGATCGCCATTGCATGGGTCAACGCCACCAGGCCGCCCTTGGCAGCGGCGTAGGGTTCGGTATGCGGCTCGGACTGGAGCACACGACTGGATGCGATCGTGACGATCGCGCCGTGTCGCTCGCGCAGCGCGGGCAACGCGTACTTGCAGCACAGGAAGGCGCCGGTCAGATGGGCATCGATGAACCGGCGCCATTGCGACAACGGCAGCGTCGCGAGATCGTCGACGTGGGGATCGGCGGGCCCGGCGTTGTTAATCAGCCCGTCGAGGCCGCCCAGGCGCGTGCAGGCCTTGGCGAAGAAGCTGCGCACCGACGCCTCGCGGGCGACATCGAGCGGGAAGAACCAGGCCCGATCGCCGACATCCCACTCCGCCAGACAGGCCGCGCCGGCGTCCCGGTCCAGGTCGCCGATCGCCACGCGTCCGCCGGCGCCGAGCACGGCCTGGGCGATGCCGCGGCCGATGCCTTGCGCGCCGCCGGTGATCGCGACCACGCGGTCGCGCAGTGGTGCTGGGTCGAGCGGCAGCACGGGCGGGGTCAGGGACATGGCGGCCTCCACGGTGAAATCGGCCGCAGGCTCGCACGGCCGGCATCGCGGCCGGGTGCAGGCCTCAGCTGCCGCGGGCCTTCTTCGGCACGCTGGCGGCGACCTTCGGCGCCTCGGCATCGACACGCATCAGCGTTCGCGTGACACCCAGCACTTCGATCCGGCCGCCCGCTGCGCGGAAACGCGCCAGGTCCGCCGCGATTCGATCGCTGGTCACGCTCGCGCCGCGATCGCCGGGCTTGCGCGGGCCGGCGAACAGGTGGCCGGTGCTCGACGCGGTCGTCGGGGTAGTCGCTGCGGCCGGGGCCGCTGTCTTCTTGGTACGGGACATCGAACGCTCCTTCAGTACATCGCCAGGGGGATACCGCGTCGTCCGCGGTCTTCGTAGTCGTCGCGGACCGAGCGGCAGTAGGGACCGGCCATCTCGAAACGCCGGCAGATCTCCGGTCGGGTGTCGTAGATCGAACAGCACATCCGCGCCGGATCGATCGCCACGCACCAGCCTTCCTCGTCGCGGGCCATGACCTGCAGCCCGGCATCGGTGACATCGATGAACCGGGCGGGCACGTCGTCGTCGCTCTGCAGGACCACCGTCAGCCGGCAGCAGACCGCGTCGCAGCGCGCGCAGTCGATGTCGGGCGCGGTCATCGGCCCGAATCCGGGCGGCGGATCGGGTGAGACGTAAACGAGGTGGAGACGCGGCGGTTCATCACGCTTCCTGGGGAGCGTCGCCCGGAGCGGGCGGTCACACGTGGGGGAAGCGAGGCGGCGGCCAGGGCGGTCGCGCGGGACGCACGGATGGGCAAGAGCCCGGTGCCTAGCATAACACCGCGCGTCTGTGGGGCCGTCGGCGCCTGGCCGGGCGGTTCAGGAATGCCGGTTGATGTCGCTGGTGTCGCCATCCCGGTGCGCGGCGCCGCTCTGCTGTTCGCGTTCGTTGGGCTGTCGCTGGCGACGAACGCCGATGCCTGGAGGGACCTGCCCCGCATCGACAACACGCTCGAAGGGCTGATCCATGGCGTCTGTGCAGGTGTCGATGGCCCTGAGCCGCCGGGCGGCGCGACCGCCGCGCGGCGGGGCGCGTTCACGCCAGCCGCACCCCCCCCGGTCACAGACTGCGGTTCGCCGACGCGACGAATGCCACGTCGTGCAACTACCGACGTATGGAGAACGACATGATCAAGTGGGCCATCATTTTCGCCGTCATCGGCCTGATTGCCGGTGCCCTCGGGTTCAGCGGTGTCGCCGGCGCCTCGATGGGCATTGCCAAGTTCCTGTTCTGGGCGGCGATCATCATTGCCGTCGTGCTGTTCGTGCTGGGCCTGACGGTCGCCAAGAAAGTCACGAGTTGACGACGCGGTCGCTCGCAGTGCCACGACCGCCGGCTTGCCGGCGGTTTTTTTTGGCGGGCCGATACGAATGGGCCCGTTCGACACTCAAGCCACCTTGACGCGCGCGCCGATAGGGTGGGCGCCACCGCTTGTCAGACCGAGGATTTCCGTGGAATCGACCGTGCACCCCTTCTCCGAACTGTTCGCCCAACTCGGGCTGCCCGATGACGACGTGTCGATCCGCGCGTTCATCGCCCGGCATGCGCCGCTGCCCGACGACGTGCGGCTGGAGGAAGCGCCGTTCTGGACGCCTGCGCAGGCGCAGTTGCTGCGTGAGGAGCGGCTCGAGGATGCGGACTGGATCGTGGTCATCGACCAGCTCAATGTCGCGATGCACGCCACGCCCGACCCATAAGGGGCGCTGCCGTGCGTTGCTGGCCCTGCTGGCGACCGCATTCGCGGCGTGCGTTGCGCAGGCCGCCGGTCCCACGTCCGACGCAGTGCGCACAGTCGCTCGCATCGGCGTCAACGTGCCGCCGGTGGATCGCGATCCGGGGCTTGACGATCACACCGTGCTCGTTCGCGGCCGCCGCATCGTCTAAGTCGCGCCGTCCGTCCGGGCCATCGCGCGCCGCCGACAGCGCCGGCGGCGCGGGCCCCGCACGTCAGGGGGTGCCGGGCGTCCCGGTGCACACCCGGTCGGGATGGTCGCTCCGCAGCAGGATCGCGTCGTTCGCCCCGCGGGTCCACAGCACATTGCCTTGGTCGTCGGCGTAGCGGGCGCCCTGCATGGCCGGATCGCTCTGGGTCCGCAACACGACGTGCGTGCCATCGATCGCCACGCTTGCCTGGCCTTGCCCATCGAAGGTCGCATCCACCGGCGTGCCTTCGCAGTCGTAATGCACGACGCGCGCGATGGGCGCAGCGTCGGTGGACGGCGTTTCGGGATCCGGCGGTGTCGTCGCGTCGGGCGAGGGCGGCGGCACGGTGTCGTCGGCCGGTGCCTGCGCTGGCGAGCAGCCGGCGATGGCGAAACCCAGGACTGCGATGATCAAGGGTGAAGCGTGGCGCATGGTCGTCTCCTTGCGTGTGGACACCTGGGACGGACATGGGGGGAGGCGCGTTTCGCAGGCTACCCGTCCCCCGGGCGGCGGGTGTGAAGACCGCGTGGAAGGTCGGTCAGCCGTCGATGTCCTCAGACGCCCGGCAGATCTGCGACGGCATACCGTCCACGGTGATGTCGGCTTCGTCCGAGCCCTTGGTCCACAGCACATTGCCCGCGTCGTCCGCATAGCGGGCTCCGCTGGCGGCCGGCGTCGTGCGCAAGGTCAGCGTGCGCCCGTCCACTTGCATCAGCGCGGTGTCGCCGTCGTCCTCGTAGGCGACGGTGTAGCTGCGCTCGCCGCAGTGATAGCTGACCGTCGACGATGGCGTGCCCTCCGCCTCGCGGGCGGCGAGCGAGCCGGTGGGCGGCGGTGCCTCGATCGCCGCGGGGGCAGGGGGTGGCGAGGCGGGATTGGCGTGCGTCTGTTCGACGCGGTCGTTCGAGCAGGCCGCAAGGACCAATCCGATCAAGGCGGCGGGCAGGGCGGCATGGCGCATGGCGAGTCCTCGTGCGTGGTTGGCAGCCGCCGGGGCGCCCGGCGTGACGGGCTGCCATCGTGGACCGGTGCACGTCAATGTCAGGTGCGCAGGTTCGCCAGACCATCGTGACCGAATGCGAACATCCTGACCGGCACCATGGACGGTCATCCGACGAGGCCCGCCATGCCCATCCATCGTGTCTTCGCCTGTGTCCTCGCGCTGTGCGCGGCGTCGCTGGCCGCCTGCCAGCCCAGTGGCGACACTGCCACGCGTCCCGACGCCTCCGCAGCGGCTGCCGAAGGCGCCCCCGCACAGGGCGCGGCGATCAACGACGATGTCGTCGTGTCGACGAACGAGCCGTTCTGGCAGGCGCGGGTCGAGGGCGATACAGTCGTGGTCACCGGGGTCGAGGCACCGGCACGCCGGTTCGTGCGGGCGTCGTCGTCGATGACAGCGGATGGCCGACGTATCGAGGCCCGGGACGAGGCAGGCGATGTCGTCCTGATCGTGCGTCGTATGCGCTGCGAGGACGACATGTCCGGGGCACGGTTCCCGCTGACGGCGTTGCTGACGCTCGACGGCGACGGTCCACATCGCGGCTGCGCCAGACCGGCCTCGATGCCGCCACCGCGGCCGCCCGGCGAGACACCATAATCGCCCGCAGCCCCCGACCGACGGGGCTGCGGCCTCGTGTTGGCGAAGGGTGTCGGCGCCACGGCCGCACGCGTGGCAAGCGTCGGCAGGCACCTGCGTGCGCGTTGGAGTGCGGCGCCCCATCGCGTGGTCCTGCCACGTCCTCGTCTTACGTTGCTCTATCTGGGGAAGCGCGCGGGCGAGCCCCCGCAGCAGCGGGCGGCTGCCCGGCGCGCCGGGCGCCTGCGCGATCAGGCGCTGCCGATCTGTTCGATCGCGACGATATCGCCGACCCAGACGAAGTGCGGCACCGTGGGATCTTCCAGGTCGTCGAGCCGCAGCCGGGCGTTGTGGCCTTCGTCGCCGTCTGCCGTGCGGAAGATTTCCAGTGTCGGGCGCGCCGACACCACGCCTTCGATCTGCGTGCCGTCGGCGAGGGTCACCTTTACGATGGCTTCATCGTCGAGCAGGCGGATGTTGCGTTCGAGCGCATCGATCTCGGTGCGCTCGATATGGATGCGCGGCGGCGTCTGGCTCATCGAAAACCTCCGGTCGGGAGGCCGCATGATGCCGCAACGCTGGGCCAAGGCCGGGTGAGGGCGGGCGTCAGCGTTCGGGTTCGAGGGGGTCGCGCAACAGGCGGTCGTACTCGCTGCGGATGACCTCGTAGCATTCGCAGGCGCGTTCGAGCAGCGAGGCCGACTCGACAACCTGGATCAGCCCGCGGCTGTAGCGGATGCAGCCTTCCTCCTGCAGCCGGCGCGCCGCTTCGGTCACGCCCTCACGGCGCACGCCCAGCAGGTGGGCGATCTGTTCCTGGGTCATCTTGATCTCGGTCGTGCCGATGCGGTCGTTGACCAGCAACAGCCAGCGCGACAGTTGCCGGTCCACCGTATGGTGGCGATTGCAGACCCCGGTCATCGCCGTCTGCGTCAGCAGGGCCTGCGCATATCGCAGGACGATGGCCTGGAACGCGCCGCCCAGCTGGAACTCGCGTTGCGCGGCGTCGGCCCGCAGCGCGAGCGCTTCGCCGCCGACCTGCACCACCGCACGCAGCGGAATGCTGCGCGCGCCAGCCAGCAGGCCGGCGCCGACGACGCCTTCGTTGCCGATCATCGCGACTTCGCTGGTGTCTCCGTTCTCCAGCGCGTACAGGACCGAGACGATGCCTTCGCGAGGGAAATACAGCGTGGAGCGGGACGCGCCTGCCTCATGCAGGACCTTGCCGACCGGCAAGTCGACCAGTTGCAGATCCTTGCCCAGGCGATCGCAGACTTCCGGTGGCAGGTCCTGAAGCAGTCCATTGAGAGGCGCCCAGGGCGCATTCCTGTTCATGCGGTGTACTTGGATCCGGCTCGTTCATTCAACGATGAATTCTCGTTGCTGAATGGGGTGTCGTATGTGCGAAACCGCGCATACGCTCTGCTGAATACGTTCGGTACCGCACAGACGGCGTGAAAACGGCGCTGCAACGTCACGTGGGCAACCTTGGATGGTGCGCTAGGAACGGGCAACGACAGGAGCGTCGCATGAGAACGGATGATGTCGAGCTGTGCCGCATCTACGGACAGATGGCGCGCGAGTATCTGGGGACGGTGTCTTGGGAAGAGTGCGTCGCTCAGCTGGAAGCCGGCTGGCTGCGGCTTCGACGCGACGAGAGCATCGCCTGGGACGACGCCGAGCCCCTGGTACGGGCCTTCTGGGAACTGGCCGACTGAGTCGCTGTCTGTCCTGCTCACGTGCTGTCCGTTTCACGTATGCGTGAGCGCCGACGCGCTAGCGTCCGATGTCATTCGCTCGAGGGACGGACGATGGCACAGATTCGAATCGGTCGCTACGACGGCCCCGCGGGCGGCTGGGGTTCGGTGCAGTCCCTCGCCCGACACGGCCTGGGCCACGACGCGCCCAGCGTCGAAGGTGCGCGCCAACTGGCACGGCAGAACAAGGTCGACGGGTTCGCCTGCGTCAGCTGTTCGTGGCCCAAACCTGCCGAACCCCACGCCTTCGAGTTCTGCGAGAACGGCGCCAAGGCGACGATGTGGGAACTGGACGAATCGCGCGCCGACGCCGCGTTCTTCGAGGCCCACCCGCTGTCGGAGCTGCGGCAATGGGCCGACTACGATCTCGAAGCCCAGGGCCGACTGGTCGAGCCGATGCGCTACGACGCGCAGCGCGATCGCTACGTGCCGATTTCGTGGGAGGACGCGTTCGCGCTGATCGGTCGTGAACTGCGGGCGCTCGAGCGCGAGCGCGTGGTGTTCTACGCGTCCGGCCGCGCATCGCTGGAGGCCTCGTACATGTACGGCCTGCTGGCGCGCGTGTACGGCAACAACAACCTGCCCGACAGCTCCAACATGTGCCACGAGAGCACGTCCGTTGGACTGCCCAGGAGCATCGGCGTGCCGGTGGGCACGGTGCTGCTGGAGGACTTCGAACACTGCGACTGCATCCTGTCGTTCGGCCAGAACGTCGGCGTCAACAGCCCGCGCATGCTGCACCCGCTGCAGGACGCCAGCCGACGCGGCGCGGAGATCATCACCTTCAATCCGCTGTACGAACGCGGCTGGGAGCGGTTCACCAATCCGCAGGAGCCGCTGGCGATGGCGACCGGGCAGTCGACGCGCATCAGCAATGCCTACTTCCAGGTGCGCGCCGGCAGCGATCTGTCGGTGCTGCAGGGCATCGCCAAGGCCTTGTTGGCGCTCGATGATGCGGCCGTGGCCGCCAACGAACCGCGCGTGCTCGACCTGGCGTTCATCGCCGAGCATACGCACGGCTTCGATGCATTCGCCGCGTCGCTGCGCGCCAGCGACTGGGCGGACCTGGAGCGCGAATCGGGTCTGTCGCGCGCCGACATGGAAGCCGTCGCCGGCGTCTACGCCCGGGCCAAGGCCACGATCCTGGTCTATGGCATGGGCCTGACCCAGCATCGCCACGGCGTCGACAACGTCCGCATGCTGTGCAACCTGGCGCTGATGCGCGGCAATGTCGGCCGCCCGGGCGCCGGCATCTGTCCAGTCCGCGGGCATTCGAACGTCCAGGGCCAGCGCACCGTCGGCATTTCCGAAAAGCCCGAACTGGTCCCACTCGATCGCCTTCAAGCACAGTACGGATTCGAGGCGCCGCGCAAGAAGGGGCGCGATACGGTCTCGACCGTCGAGGGCATTCTCGACGGCTCGGTCCATGCCTTCATCGGGCTGGGCGGCAACTTCGCGCGCGCCGCACCCGAGACCGGGCCGCTGGAGGCGCGCTGGGGCGGCATGGCGCTGACGGTGCAGGTGGCCACCAAGCTCAACCGCAGCCATTTGCTGTGCGGCCGCACCGCGTTGCTGCTGCCGTGCCTGGGCAGGCTCGAGGAAGATGTGCAGGCGACCGGCCCGCAGCGGGTCACCGTCGAGGACAGCACCACGTGCATCCACGGCTCGTTCGGGACCAGCCGTCCGGCCAGTGCGCAGCTGCGCTCGGAGCCTGCCATCGTCGCGGGCATCGCGCTTGCGACGGTCGCCGGTCAATCGCAGGTGCCCTGGCAGGCCTGGGTGGACGACTATGCCAAGGTCCGCGACGCGATCGAGGCGACCTATCCCGAGCAGTTCCGCGACTTCAATGCGCGGCTGCATGTGCCCGGCGGTTTCCCGCGTCCGGTCGCCGCGCGCGAGCGGCGCTGGCAGACAGAAAGCGGCAAGGCCGAGTTCCACGTGCCCGACGTGCTGTCGGCGACCGGCTTCGAGGATCGCCCAGGTCGCTACCGGCTGCTGACGATCCGCAGCAACGACCAGTTCAACACCACCGTCTATGGGTATCGCGACCGGTTCCGTGGGATCGAGGGCACGCGCCGCGTCGTGCTGATGAATGCCGACGACATCCGCGCGCTCGGCATCGAAGAGGGCGAGGAAATCGCGCTGGCCACCGATGTCGACGATGGCGTGCGCCGCGAGGTCGGTGGCCTGCGCGTGGTGCCGTATCTGATTCCGGCTGGCTGCATCGCGGCCTATTACCCCGAATGCAATCCGCTGATCCCGGTCGCCCACCACGCGATCGACAGCCATGTGCCGGCCGCGAAGTCGGTGCCGGTCCGGATCGTGCGGGGACACAACGACGCGCCGGTGCCCGCAGGCCCGGCGCCGGAATGACTGGCGGTTGCATCATTGGGAAGTGCCGCACGGCCCTGCGACCGTGCGGCGCGCGGGTCAGAGCATGGCCAGTTCGGCGTTGCCGAGCGTCCGGCCGTAATGGCGTCGCAGGCGCAGCTTGCGCTCCAGGTCATCGACGATCGCGCCACTGAAGTCCAGGCCGGTCAGTTCTTCGACCATGTTGATGCCGCCCGGCGTGTCGACGTTCACCTCCATCAACTTGTCGCCGACGATGTCCAGCCCGACGAAGTACATGCCGTCGCGGATCAGTTTCGGCGCCACCAGTTCTGCCAGGCGCAGCGCATCGGCATCGGGCACCGCCATTTCGTACTTGCCCCCGGCGCTGATGTTGCTGCGCGCATCGCCACTGTCGTTGTAGCGCCGGATGCAGGCGTAGGTCCCGTCGACTTGCAGCGGCCGGCCGTTGAGCATCAACAGCCGCAGGTCGCCGTTCTTGGCGGCAGGCAGATATGCCTGCGCGATCGCGTAGCCGTCTCGGGTCACCGCGTCGATCATCTGATTCAGGTTGCCGGCGCCGTTGCCATCGACGACGAACACGCCCTGGCCGCCCGATCCCTGCAGCGGCTTGATCACGCCACAGCCCTCATGTGCGGTCAGGAAGGCCTTGATCTCCTCGGCGTCGCGGCTGATGCAGGTGACCGGACGCACATCCTCTGGAAAATGCTGGAAGTAGGTCTTGTTGGACGCGTCGGTCAGATGCGTGGGATCGTTGACGACCAGCACATCGTGCAGTGCGACCAACTGCGCGAACAGCAGTGCGCTGCCAGGCGCCCAGGGGCGTTCGACCAGTTCCTCGGCCGGGTCGCTGCGCAACATCAGCACGTCCAGGTCCTGCACCGAGATCCGTTCGGTCTGGCGCTCGGGCCCCTGGAGGTCGGCAAGCAGCGCGCGGTCGTCCTCGTAGCGGTCCAGGCGCGGAATGCGGGCGCAGGCGCGAATGGTGCCGCCAGCGTCGTAGGTGAAGTCGCCCAGGCCGATCAGGGCGACCTGATGGCCGCGATGGACCGCCTGCCGGGCGAGACGAATGGTCGTGTAGTTGTCCTGCTCGGTGTCGACATCGTTGACGACGAAGCCCAATCGCATCGGGGTGTGCTCGCTGGCGCTCATGGTGTGGGTTCCGGGGGGCGGTGGGTCTGGTGGAGGCATTCGACCGGCGTGCGACGGCACGCGTCGAGGCGGGTGGAAAAGTCGTCGGCCGCGGCGTAGCGGGGCAGCAGTGCGGGTGGCACGACCCAGCCGTCCTCGATCAGGGTCTGGAGCAGGTCGAGTTGCGAGAGGGCGAACTTGCCCAGGAACAGCGCATCGAACGTGCCGTCGGCGGCGAGGTAGGCCAACAGGTCGCGCACGCCGCGCAGGTAGACCGCATCCTTGGTCAGCCCGCCGCCACGGCGCGCACGCAGCGCGACATCGAAGGCATCGTCGGTCGGCAGGGCATGGTGGGTGTGCAGCCGGTCGAAGATCGCCGGCAGGCCCTCGCCGTTGGCGGCCATGGCCGCGGCGACGACGCGTGCAGCGAGCACGCGCAGGCGCTCGCCGGGTAGATAGCCGGCCAGATACTCAGCCAGCACCCCCAGCCCTTCCTGGGTCGGATCGTATTGCGCCAGCCCCACCTGCAACTGGCGCAGCGCCTGCTGCTGGCCGTTGTGACGGGTCACCACGTGGGTGCCGATCTCATGCTGGATCAGCGGATCGACGCGGGCGTGAGGCAGCCGGATGTTGCCGTCGATGTAGAACGTGCCGTGGGACACCATCAGCATCGAGCTGATGTCGGTATCGACCACGACATCGATGTGGAAGTCCGGCGCTTGCGCGCGATACCAGTCGATCTCCGCCTCGACCGCTGCGCGAACCTCGTCGATGCCGGCATCGGCGACCAGCGGCTCGCCTGCCGGGACGTCGGTGAGAATGCGCCGGGCCAGGTCCAGCAGGTCGGGTTCGACATCGCCGAACAGCGCGATGCTGGCCGCGATGAAGTCCGGTCGGTCGCGCGCCTGGACCAGGTCGATCATGCGGCTGAGCTCGCGCTGCTTTTCGGCCAGCAGCGCCTGCAGCGCCGAAGGCGCGACGTCGCCGATCGGCAGCGCATCGAGCTGGTGGCGGGCCGCCTCGAGGTCGGTCTCCAGGTCGGCGTAACGCAGTTGTGGCTCGACCATTCGTCCGGTGGCGTCGAACTGGCGCCACAAGGCTTCGCCGTCGAGCGGCGACAGCGCGATCAGCCAGTCCAGTTGCGCGTCCATGCGCGCCAGCGCGTCGTCGATCTGCGCGGCGACCGGGGGCAGGGCGCGCGCCTGCGGACGGGCCATCGCGACGCTCTCGGCGCTCACGCCAGGAACTCCGGCCGGACCGCCTCCACGGCCTGCTGCAGCCCGTCGCGCAGGGCGTAGAGCGCGGGAATGTCGACCTGGCCACGCCATTCGTCCATGAAGATCTTCTTGTACTCGGGCGAGATCGTGCAGACGCGATCGCCCCAGTGCGCATAGACCCATTCTGGGAAGTGGCCGCCGGTCGGGAATCGCACATTGCAGCGCACGTCGGGCAGTACACCGCGCACCGGATGCCGGCGCAGCACGTTGGCGAAGCGTCGCGCGGTGCCGCCCCAGCGCGCATCGTCGAGCGTGGTGACGCCCAGTTCGATGTCGGGGTTGTCCGCCTGCTGCGCCGGATCGGCGTGCGGGCCATCGCGGCGATGGTTGTAGCTGTGGATGTCGATCAACAGGGCGCAGCCCCAGCGATCGACCGTGCGATCGATCAGCTCGCCCACCATCGCGTAGAAGCGGTCGTAGAGCGCCAGCGAGGCCGCGCGTTCGGCCTCGGTCAACGGCGAGGCCCACACCTGCAGCCCCCAGGCCGCTTCGGGCGTGGCGTAGATGGCCTGGTCACGCGGGCGGTTGAGGTCGACTTCGAAGCGCGACGTGCGCACACGCAGGCGCACGTCGCCGATCTGACCCAGCAGGCTGGTCAGCGGATCCTCCTCGCGCCAGCGCGTGTCCTCGTCGAGCGCGACACGCTCGCGCAATGCGGGACGCAGCAAGTGACCGTCGTGGATCGCAGTCGTGATGACCGGGCCATCTGCGGCGACCAGATCCCATGCGTCCTCGCGCAGCCGCAAGGCGGGCGGGATGCTTGGCGTCAGGAAAGTTTCGGAATGGGGGCGACGTGGATCGGGAGCGACTGGCATGGCGCGCATGCTCGCAAGCGGCCTATGATGCGGACGTGACCGCACAGGCCGCTGCGCTTGACGGCGCATTAACCGCGGGCGTGACCGATGGGCGTTGTCGGCGGGCGCTGCGCTGGCTATCGTCGCCGGCTGTGCCGTCGTGCTCTTCTTGGATCCTCGCCATGCCTTGCAAACGCCCGCTGACTGCCGCGCTCGCGGCCGGCCTACTGTTGTCCGCCGCCGCCCACGCCGACGAAGGCATGTGGTTGCCAGGCCAATTGCCCGACCTGGCTGCGCAGATGCGCCAGGCCGGCTTCCGTGGCGACGCGCGGGCGCTGGCCGACGTGACCCGTCCCCCGCTCAGCGCCGTGGTCCGCGTCGGCGGCGGCACCGGTGCCTTCGTCTCCGGCGATGGCTTGCTGCTGACCAATCACCACGTCGCCTACGGCGTGATCCAGTACAACAGCAGCCCCGAGCGCGACATCATCGATGCGGGCTTCATCGCCGACGGCCGGGCCGACGAGCGTCCGTCCAATCCCGATTTCCGCGTGCTGGTGACGGTCGGCTTCGACCAGGTGACCGACGCGGTGCTTGCGGATGCGCGCGGTCTGGAGGGGCGCGCCTACCATGACGCGATCGACGCGGCCGGCAAGCGCCTGGTCGCCGACTGCGAGCACGACGGCGAGGTGCGTTGCAGCGTCGCCAACATGGACTACGGCAGCGACTTCTACCTGATCCGACAGCTGGAACTGCGCGACGTGCGCCTGGTCTACGCGCCGCCGCGCGCGATCGGCAACTACGGCGACGAGATCGACAACTTCATGTGGCCCCGGCACAGCGGCGACTTCACGCTATTGCGCGCCTACGTCGGGCGCGACGGGCGCCCGGCCGACTACAGCCCCGACAACGTGCCCTATGCACCGCCGGCGCACCTTCAGATCGCCCGCAACGGGCTGCATGCCGGCGACTACGCCATGCTCGCCGGTTATCCGGGCACGACGTTCCGCCATCGCACGGCGGCCGAGTTCGAAGCGCAGGTGGGGCAGGTGCTGCCGCAGCGGGTGGCGGTGTTCGATGCCTTGATCGCGGCTGTCGAGGCGGTGGGCCGCGACGATGCCCAGGTCCGCACACGTTATGCCGCGCAGCTGCAGACGTTGAAGAACCGCCGCAAGCGCGCTGCCGGCGAGCTTGAAGGGCTGGTGCGCAGCGATGCGGTGCGCCAGCGCCGCGACGACGAGGACGCGATGCTCGCCGCGACCAGCGGCGACGACGCGCGCGACATCGCCGCGCTCCAGGCGGTGCTCGCGCAGGGCAATGCGGCCGGCGAGGGCGAGCAGTTGCTTGAGCTGATCGCCAGCCAGACGCAGCTGCTGCGCAGCGCGCTGCTGCTCGAACGCCTGCGCATCGAATCGGCCAAGCCCGACGCGATGCGCGAGCGCGGTTACCAGCAGCGTGATCTCGCGCTGATCGAGGGCGTGCTGCGCCAGGCGCAGCGACGGTATGCCCCCCAGGGTGAGAAGGCGCTGCTGACGGTGCTGCTCGGCCGCTACCAGCAATTGCCCGACGCGCAGCGGTTGCCGGCGTTCGACGCGGCGTTCGGCCGCACACCTGCCGCTTTGGCAAGCGCGCTCGATGCGCTCTATGCGGGCACCGTGCTCGGCGAAGAAACGCAGCGGCTGTCGCGTTTGCAGGCCGCGCGCGACGGCCGGGCACTGGCCGACGATCCGCTGATCGCGCTGGCAGGGCCGCTGGTCGCCGCGCAACTGCAGGCCGAGGACGCCCGCAAGACGCGCGAGGGCGAGCAACTGCGGCTGCGCCCGGCCTATATGCGCGCCCTGGTCGCCTGGCGGGCCTCGCAGGGTCGGGCAGTCTATCCCGACGCCAACGGCACCTTGCGCGTGAGCTTCGGGCGGGTCGAGCCGCTGTCGCCGCGCGATGCGGTCGCCTATGCGCCGGTCACCACGGTCGCCGGCATCGTCGAAAAGCACACCGGCCAGGCGCCGTTCGATGCCCCGGCACCGCTGCTCGATGCGATCGCGCGCGGCGACTTCGCCGGCACCGACGAGCCGACGCTGGGCAGTCAACCGGTGAACTTCCTGACCAACCTCGACACCACGGGCGGCAACTCCGGCTCGCCGGTGCTCGATGCCCGCGGCGAGCTGGTCGGGCTGAACTTCGACAGCAACTGGGAATCGGTCAGTGCCAGCTGGTGGTTCGACCCGCGCACCAAGCGCGCCATCCATGTCGACATGCGCTACATGCGCTGGTTGATGGCCAAGGTCTATCCGGCGCCGGCGTTGCTGCAGGAAATGGGGCTGCCGACCCGATGATCGGGGCCGGGGCGCGGGCATGACGCGACGGCGGTTGCCGCTGCGCGACGGCGTGCCCGCGAGTCGGTTGCAGCTGCCGGCCGGGCCCTGGCGCACGGTGCTCGAGGCATTGTGCGCACGGTTCCCGCAGATTCCACGGCCCACCTGGGAATCGCGCTTCGCGCGCGGGTGTGTGCTGGCGGCCGACGATGCGACGCCCCTGACGCCGGACGCGGCGTATCGCGTGGGCCTGGAGATTGCCTACTACCGCGAAGTCGACACAGAACCGGTCGTCGCGGCGATCGAGCGCATCGTGCATGTGGATGCGCACCTGGTGGTCGCCGATAAGCCGCACGGCCTGCCGGTGATGCCGGCAGGTGCCTTCGTCCGGCAGACCTTGCTGCACCGGTTGAGCGAACGGCTGGGCAATCCGCATCTGGTGCCGCTGCACCGGATCGATCGCGCGACCGCCGGGTTGGTGCTGTTCTCGGCCGAGCCCGGGACGCGCGCGGCCTACCAGGCGCTGTTTCGCCAGCGGCGCATCGACAAGCGCTACGAGGCGCTGGCGGCGCCGCTGCCCGATCTGGCGTTTCCATACGTGCACCGCAGCCGGATCGAACGCGGCGTGCCGTTCTTCCGCATGCAAGAGTGCACGGGCGTGCCCAACAGCGAGACCCGGATCGACGTGCTCGAACGCGGGCCCATTGACTGGCGCTATCGGCTCGAGCCGGTGACCGGCCGCAAGCACCAGTTGCGCGTGCATCTTGCTGCGCTCGGCGCGCCGATCCTGCACGATCCCTGGTACCCCGACCTGCGCGAGACCGACGACGGCGCGCCTGCGCTGCAATTGCTCGCCGCGTCGCTGGCGTTCGATGACCCGCTCGACGGCCGCCGCCGATGCTTCGATTCCCAGCTGCGCCTGCAGCCGTGAGGCGGCTCGGGATCGGCGGTCATGGGCGCGGTGCATAATCGGCGCGCTTGTTCGCCGCCGGATGTCCGCCATGTCGCGCTCGTGTTCGTTGTTGCCGTTGCCCGTCCTGCTCGCGCTGCTGGGCGCTGTGTCCGCGCCCGCGCCCGCGCTGGCCTGTGACACCGGCCTCGTGTTCGAGGACCGCAACGGCGACGGCCGGCAGGGTGCGGACGAGCCCGGTATCGCGGGCGTGGGCGTATCCGATGGCGTGCGGATCGTCGAGACCGACGCCGACGGCCGGTTCGGTGGCCTGGCCGGCGGCTCGGAGTTCGTCATCAAGCCGGCGGGCTATGCGCTCGCACGCGATGGTGCGTTGCCGCGGCACTGGGCGTCGCCCGGCCGCGGCGACGATTGCCGCTTCGCGTTGCGCCCGCAGACGCCGGCCGCTGCGCTGGACGTGCTGGTGTTCGCCGACCCGCAGGCCGGGCGTGAGGCGGAGGTCGATTTCTATGCGCGCAGTGTGGTCGCGGCGGCGGCGCGGGCACCGGCGGCGCTCGGTCTGGTGCTGGGCGATGTCGGCAACGACGTGCCGGCGCTCTATCCGGCGATCAATGCCGCGACCGCGCAGCTCGATGTGCCGTGGCTGCATGTGCCGGGCAATCACGATCTGGATGTCGAAGCGGCCGACGATCCCGGCTCGACCGCGTCCTATCGCGCGGTCTATGGGCCGGAGACCTATGCCTGGGAGGAGCCGCAGGCCAGCTTCCTGATGCTCGACAACGTCCTTCACCAGCCCGGCCAGCGCCCGGCTTACGTCGGTGGCCTGCGCGAGGACCAGTTCGCGTTCGTCGAGGCCTATCTGGCGCGGGCGCCGACCGACCGGTTGCTGGTCGTCGGTGCGCACATTCCCTGGTTCGACACCGCCGCCGCGGGCGCGCCGGAGACCATGCGCAGCGCCGATCGCGCGCGGTTGTTTGCGTTGCTGGCGCGGTTCCCGCGCGTGCTGCTGCTCACAGGCCACCGCCACACCCAGCGCCACGTGCGCCACGGCGCGGCGCAGGGCTGGCAGGGCGCCACGCCCTTGCACGAATACAACGTCGGGGCCGCGAGCGGGGCGTTCTGGAGCGGCGCGCCGGATGCCGATGGCCTGCCCGCGGCGACGATGGCCGACGGCACGCCGAATGGCTTTGCGACGCTGCGCGTCGAGGCCGACGGCAATTACCGGTTGGCCTGGCGCCCAGCGCGGTTGCCTGCAGACGATCCGGCCACCACTGCGGCGATGGCGCTGCATGCGTCGCGCGTGCTGCGCCAGGGGGCGTATCCGGCCTGGGGGGTCTACGCCAATGTCTACATGGGCGAGCCCGATACGCGGGTCGAGTACCGCATCGGCGATGGTGACTGGCGGCCGATGCGCCGGGTCGAGCGCGCCGACCCGAGGCTGGTGCTCGAGAATGCGCGCGACGACCTCGCCGACGGCCTGCGCGGACGTGACCGCTCGCCGGAAGCCGACCTGTCGCCGCATTTGTGGCGCGGTGCGCTCGCGACCGATCTGCCGGTCGGTACGCATCGGGTGGAGGTGCGTGCGTTCGATCCCTGGCAGGGCGAACAGCGGGCATCGACGGTCTATCGGCTGGCGGCTTCGCCGGGCGATTGATCGCCAGCCAGTGCGCGGGCCGCAGAAGCGGCGCTGTGGCCGTGTCGGTCCGAAGTGACGGCGGCCCGCGGCCGCCGGTTCACTCCGACAGCGGACGGCGTTCCGGGCCGGGCCGCTTGGCGAGCTTGCGCTGCAGCGACCTGCGATGCATGCCGAGCAGGCGCGCGGTCGCGGAGATGTTGCCGCCCGTCTCGGCCAGCGCCTGCTGGATGTGCTCCCACTCCAGGCGGTGCAGCGGGATCATCGTCGGGCTTTCGACGCTCGGCCCGTCGTCGATGTCGCTTGTGGCACGGTCCGGGGCCGGCTCGGTGTTGTGCAGGATCCGCAGCAGGGTGTCGGCCGATACTGGCTTGGGCAGGTAGTCATCGGCGCCGCGCTTGATCGCCTCGACCGCGGTGGCGATGCTGGCATAGCCGGTGACCAGCAGGATACGCATGTCGGCGCGGATCGCGCGCAGCGGCTCGATCAGCGACAGGCCCGAGGCATCGGCGAGCTTGAGGTCGACCAGCGCGAAGTCCGGCGCGATGCGCGCAGCGATCTCGAGTGCGGTCGGAATGTCGGGCGCGACTTCACAGTCGATCCCGCGGCGGGTCAGGGCGCGCCGCAGCGCTTCCAGGTACAGGGTGTCGTCGTCGACCAGCAGGCCTTTCATCGTGTCGTTTCCTTGGGAGCATCGGCGTGGCGCGCGTCGATCGGGACGCGGAAGTGCAGCACCGCGCCGCCGCCGTCCGCCTCCTCCAGGTCGAGCTCGCCACCCAGTTGTTCGATCGCCGCATGCGACAGCGCCAGACCGACGCCGAGGCCGTCGGGCTTGCCGCTGCGGAACAGGACCGGCAGGAACGGCGCCTGGGCGTCGAATCCGGTGCCGTAGTCGCGGATCGCGCCATCGAGCATGCCGTCGTCGAGTTGCAGGCGCAGGTCGACCTGTTGGCTGCCGTTGGCCGCGCTGGCGTCGGCGGCATTGTTGAGCAGCGCCAGCAGCAGGTGGCCGATCGTGCGGTCCACCCGCAACTGCGGCTCGACATTGCCGCGGCGCATCAGCACCACGGTCGGGCGCACCAACTGCCAGTGGTCGAGCACCCGGCCGATGTCGACCAGCCGGCTGGCGGCCGGGTCGGCGGGATTGGCGAGCGAGCGCACCCGATCACGGCAGGTATCCACCAGCCGCCGCAGCATGGCGATGTCCTCGGCCGTGCCGGCAGGCAGGGCCGCGGTGTCGACATCGTCGAGCACCAGCGTCATCGTGCCCAGCGGGGTGTTGAGTTCGTGGGCGACGGAGGCGGCGTGGGTGGCCAGCGCGAGGATGCCCTCGTTGCGGACGAAGCGGTCGCGCAGGTCACCAAGCTCGCGTTCCCGGCGGTCGCGGGCGCTCGCCAGCCGGGTCAGGAAGTACAGCACCAGCGCCACGGAGACGAAGAAGTTGACCGCCATGCCGGCCAGGTGCAGGTCGAACCGGTCGTGCAGGTGGGGCAACGGCTGGCCGAAGTGCACCGACAGCATGTAGCCGCTCACACACGACAGCGCCGCGGCGACCGCCCAGGCCGGCGGCAGCGCCATCGCGGTCAGTGCGATCGGCAGCAGGAACAGCGAGGCGAAGGGGTTGGCGATGCCACCTGTCCAGGCGACCAGCCAGGTCAGCACCGCGGTATCGACCAACACGTGCGCAAACGCTTCGACCGGCGCCGCGTCGCGGCTGCTGCGCAGGCGCAGGTGCACCGCGACGTTGAACACCGCCAGCACCGCCACCGCGGTCCACAGCGGCCAGGCCGGCAGGCCCATGTCGAAGCCACGCGTCGCCCACAGGATGGTCAGCGACTGCCCGCCCACCGCAGCCCAGCGCAGGCTGTAGAGGGTGCGCAGCAGGGCGGTGGCGGGGGGTTGCGACTGCATGGGCCGCCATCGTAGTGCACCGGCGCGCGGGCGCCTATCGCGACGGCGTTTCGCCCGGCGTCAGCGTCGACCCGGACAAGCCGGTAAACTGCGCGGATGTCCGCTCAGCCCGACGCCCCGCCGTTGTCCGATCCCCGTCCAGAGCCTGCGGCCGCGCCGCCGTTCGGGGCCGCGCCGCGCCGCGCCACGCGCCAGGTCCGGGTCGGGGGTGTCGCCGTCGGCGGCGACGCGCCGGTGGTGGTGCAGTCCATGACCAACACCGACACCGCCGACGTGGTGTCCACCGCGCGGCAGATCGGCGAGCTGTGGCGTGCGGGCTCCGAACTGGTGCGCATCACCGTCAATACGCCCGAAGCGGCCGCCGCGGTGCCGCGGATCGTCGAGCGGCTGGCGATGCAGGGCATCGAAGTGCCGATCATCGGCGACTTCCACTACAACGGCCACCAGTTGCTGGCCGGCGAGCCGGCCTGCGCGCAGGCCCTGGCCAAGTACCGGATCAATCCGGGCAATGTCGGTTTCGGCAAGAAGAAGGACCTGCAGTTTGCGCAGCTGATCGAGTTCGCGATCCGCTACGACAAGCCGGTGCGCATCGGCGCGAACTGGGGCTCGCTCGACCAGTCGCTCGCCGCGACCCTGATGGACGAGAATGCTCGCCGCGCCGTGCCCTGGGATGCCGGGCGCGTGCTGCGCGAGGCACTGATCCGCTCGGCGGTCGATTCGGCCGAACGCGCGGTGGAGCTGGGCCTGGGACGCGACCGCATCGTGCTCTCGGCCAAGGTCAGCGGCGTGCAGGAGCTGGTCGCGGTCTATCGCGACCTGTCGGCGCGTTGCGATTTCGCGCTGCACCTGGGGCTCACCGAGGCCGGCATCGGCAGCAAGGGCATGGTGGCCTCCAGCGCCGCGCTCGCGCTGCTGATGCAGGAAGGCATCGGCGACACGATCCGCATCTCGCTGACCCCCGAGCCCGGTGCGTCCCGAACCAAGGAAGTCGTGGTCGCGCAGGAGCTGCTGCAGACCATGGGCCTACGCGCGTTCACTCCGATGGTCACCGCGTGCCCGGGCTGCGGCCGCACGACCTCGGAGTTCTTCCAGGAACTGGCCGGTGTGGTGCAGGACCATGTGCGCGAGAAGATGCCCGAGTGGAAGATCACCCACCCGGGCGCGGAGAACATGACGCTCGCGGTGATGGGCTGCGTGGTCAACGGCCCCGGCGAGTCGCGGCACGCCAATATCGGCATTTCGCTGCCGGGCACCGGCGAGGCGCCGTCGGCGCCGGTGTTCATCGACGGCGAGAAGGCCGTCACGCTGCGCGGCGAGACCATCGCCCAGGACTTCGTCGCGCTGGTCGACGACTACGTGCACCGGACCTACGGTCGCGGTGTCGATGCCGGCTGATCACGCGCTGGCGCGCGAGGCCGCGCACGAAACCGGCGGCCTGTTGCGCTGGCACGGCTGGAAGCTGGCGCTGCTGTTCGCCGGCGTGTTGCTGCCGATGTGGGGCTTCATGGAACTGGCCGACGAGGTCCACGAGGCCGAGGCCATCCCGTTCGACGAGCCATTGCTGCTGTACGCCAACCAGATGGCGCGCGACGGCTTCGACCGCGTGTTCCTGTTTTTCTCGCAGATCGGCTATGCGCGTGGCGTGGTGCCGGCCGACATCGGGCTGGTCGTGCTGCTGCTGGCGCTGCGGCGCTGGCGCGACGGCCTGTTCGCGGCGCTGGCGACCGGCGGCTCGGCGCTGCTGAATCTGGGAACCAAGCAACTGTTCGCGCGCGACCGGCCCAGCCTGTGGGCGTCGATCGCGCCGGAGGCGACCTACAGTTTTCCCAGTGGCCATGCGATGGGGTCGATGACGCTGGCGCTGGTGCTGGTGCTGCTGACCTGGCCGACGCGCGCGCGCTGGTGGACGGTCGCGGCGATGGTGGTGTTCGTGCCGATGGTCGGGCTGTCGCGCATCTACTTGGGCGTGCATTACCCCTCCGACATCCTCGCCGGCTGGGCCGCGGCCTCGGCCTGGGTGGTCGGTGTGTACCTGCTGCTCTACCACTCGCCGCTGCGCCGGCGCGGGCGCACGCTGGCTTCGGGCCGGTAGGCCGCAACGCGCAACGGGACAGCGGCCGGGGCCAGGCCTGCGCTGCGCAGCCGCCAAGCGGGCAGGCCTACAGCGGCAACTGGATATCCGACAGCCGCCAGCGCAGGCCCTTGCGCGTGAGCACGAAGACGATCGGCCGTCCGGACTCGTCGCGCACGGTCGCGGTGAAGCGCGATGGCGAGTGATAGCGCCAGTGCGCATCGGCCAGCGGGCGCGCGATCGCCACCGACCGGCGGCGTGGCGCCGCTCGACAGGTCCCACAGCCGCCGTCCGCGCATCAGTGCGCTCAGCCCGACCGGCGTGACCATCATGTCCACGCCCGTGCCCACGGTGCCGCTGGCGGCCTGCAGCGCGAGCGCGCCGAGCAGGCTCGATTGCACATCGACGCCGGCGCGTCGTACGAGCGCTTCGGCCAGTTGCAGGCGCAGGCTCTGGCGCAATGCCGGGAAATCCACCTGCCTGGACAATGCCCTTGAATCCTCGCGCTGCACCGCGTCGCGGATCGCGTGCATGGTCAGGAACGGTCCGGCCGCCGTGTAGGCCAGCAGCAGGGCGGCGATGAGTGCGGACAGCCAGGCGAGTTTCTTCATCGGGCGACGGGCCGAACAGGGGAGCGTCGCCATTGTGGGACCGCACGCCGTCGAGCGGCTGAACACCGCCGCGCCAGGCTCAGAACTCCAGGTCCAGCGCCGCGCACAGATAGTCGACGAACGGCGCCAGCACGGCGAGGTCGGCGGCGATCGTGCGGTCGAGGCCGGGACCGGCCATCGCCGCATCATCGAGCGGTCGCAGGAACACCCAATTGCGATGGCGCAGATCATCGATGTAGACGAAGTCGGCCGGAAAGCCGCGCGGCGGGCGGACCAGCATCTGGCTGTCGTCGAGCGCGAAGCGGCGCCGCAACTTGGGCGCGTGCGCGGCCGCCTTCCAGCCGCCGGGGTTCTCCAGGATGAACTGGCGGACCTTGCGCTGGGTGTGCGGCTCGGGATGCCAGAGCCCGGCGCCGACGAAGCTCGCGCCCGGCTCCAGGTGCACGTAGAACGACGGCGCGGCGACTTCCCGCCGCCGCTCGTGGAACAGCCGGGCGCCCTGCCAGGTCTTGTACGGCGACTTGTCGTGCGAGAAGCGGGCGTCGCGATGGATGCGGAACAACGAGCCGCCGACGGTGCGGGTGTCGGCGCGGAAATGCGGGCTGATCGCGGCGATGTCGGGCTGCAGGTCGCCGACCAGCCGCAGGAACGGCTGGCGCACGTGCGCTTCGTAGTCCTTGCGGTGGGCCTCGAACCAGGCCTTGTCGTTGTGGCGCGCGAGTGCGCGCAGGAAGCGGAAGCTCTTCTCGCTGAAATAGGCGGTCATGCGGGGGCGGTGGGGTAGAGGTGCGAATGCAGGCCATGGCCCCAGTCGACGAGCGCGTCGAGCAAGGCCTGGTGCGTGGGAGACTGCGCATGGTCGGCGCGCAGCGCGTCGATCTGCGTGAAGTAGCCGTCAAAGTCCTGTTCCGACGCGGTCGTGCCGGGGCCGAGCCGCAGGCGACGGTACTCGTCCCAGCGGTGGCGCTCGTCCGGCGACAGGGTGTCGGGCCAGTTCCGGGCGCGGTAGCGGAACAGCAGTTCGTCCAGGCGCGGGTCCTCGAAGCCGAAGTCCGCCCCGTGCAACTGCGTCGGCGGCGTGGCCCGGACCCGGGCGACGCGGCGGCGGTCGCCGTCGCCGAGGAAGCCGTCGTACAGCGAGCCGTCGGCATCCGACGGCCCGTGCGCGCGCTCGGTCGCGAAGACCGCGCGGATCTTCGCCGCCAGTGCCGGACCGGCTGCGCGCAGTTGCGCGGCGCGGCGCTCGACCAGCGCTGGATCGATCGACAGGCGTGCGAAGTCTTCCGCGCGCAGGTGCGACCAGGCGACCAGGGCCGGGCAACGGTTGCTGTGCACTTCCTTGAGCGGAATGCGGGCGATGCCCTCGGGCAGGTCGGCGCCGCGCACGAACACGCGCGCGGCGATGGTGTCGGCGTCGAGATCGAGCAGGGCGTCGGGCTCGGCGTCGAGGTCGAACACCACGATGCGGCTGTCGATTGTCGGGTGTCGCGCCAGCGGCAGCACCGGGGCCGCGCACAGCCGCGAGGCCGGATAGCGCTGGGAGACGTGCAGCACCGGGGTCATCGCGACCGGATCGAGCATCGCGGCCGCATGGCGCTTGTCGCGCAGTTTGGCGGCGTAGTCCCACAGCCGCGGCTGGGCGCTGCGCATCCGCCGCGCCAGGCCGATCAGCGCACGCACATCCGACAGCGCTTCGTGGGCGTCACCGGTGCGCACGTCGTTGGCCAGCGCCAGGTGTTCGAGCTTGAACGAGGTCGCGCCGTCGTCGCGCATGGGCCAGACCAGCCCCTCGGGACGCAGCGCATGCCACAGCCGCATCACATCGAGCAGGTCCCAACGGCAGTTGCCGCCGCGCCACTCGCGCTCGTAGGGATCGTGGAAGTTGCGGAACAGTCCGAAGCGGACGAACTCGTCGTCGAAACGCAGCGAGTTGTAGCCCAGTGTGCAGGTGCGGGGGCGCGCCATCTCCTCGAAGATCCGCGCGAATGCCTCCGCTTCGGTCATGCCGTCGCGCTGTGCCTGCTGCGGCGTGATGCCGGTGATCAGCGTGGCGACCGGCGAGGGCAGCAGGTCGTCGGCCGGGCGCACGAAGAAATCGATCGGGTCCTCGATCTGCACCAGATCGGCATCGGTGCGGATCGCCGCGAACTGGGCGATCCGGCTGCGACGCGGGTCGGCGCCGAAGGTTTCCAAGTCGTAGAAGAGAAAACTATCCGTCATAAGCAGTGCTATCGGCTCTTTTTTGCTGCAGGCCGTTGCGACGGCCTTACTGCGATGGGGGCGGCAGGTTCGTCGAGGCGCAGTCGTAGAAGAGAAAACTGTCGGTCATAAGCGATGCTATCGGCTCTTCGTGGCTGCAAGCCGTGGCGATGGCGGCACGATCATGCGGGTGTGTCCTCCAACGGCGTCAGCTGCGCTCGCACCTCGGCGTCGATCGCCGGCCAGTCGAGCGCGTCGAGCGTGGTGTGGCCGGCCGTTGCGCGTTCGAGGATGCCGCGCTGCAGATCGGTGCGGTGCATCGCCAGCGAGTACGGGATGCGCATGAAGGTCACCATCGCGTAGTGCGGGACGAAACGGCCGGGGTGGCGCGCCTGCAAGGCAAGTTCGAGTTCGCGCTGCAGCAGGTAGTCGGCATCGTCGACCCGATCGCGCATCTCCAGGTAGTTGTCGAGCGCCATGCGCTGGATCGCGGCGGCGTCGGGCCGGCGCTGCGCCTCGAACGCGGCGAACGCGTCGGCGGTATCGGCATGCGCGTCGAGCTGGTCGGCCAATGCCACGCAGTCCTCGAACGCGCAGTTCATGCCCTGGCCGTGGAACGGCACCATCGCGTGCGCGGCATCGCCCAGCAGCACCGCGCGGCTGTCGAGATGCCAACGGTCGAGATACAGCGTCGCCAGCTGGCCGACCGGATTGGCGGCCCAGTGCGCACGGAACTCGGGCATCAGCGCCAGCGCGTCGGGAAACTCGCGTGCGAAGAACGCCTGCGCCGCGTCGACATCATGGATCCGATCAAACGCCGGACCGCCGTCGGTCCCTGCGTGGTGTGGCAGGAACAGCGTGACGGTGAAGGTGCGCTCGTCATTGGGCAGGGCGATGCACATGTAGTGGCCGCGTGGCCAGATGTGCAGTGCGTGCGGCTCGATGCGGAAACCTCCGTCGGCCGACGGTGGGATCTCCAGTTCCTTGTAGCCATGATCGAGCAAGTCGACCCGCTCGCCCAGGTCGCGCACGCGCTGCATCGCCGCGCGCAGCGCCGAGCCGGCACCATCGGCACCGACCAGTGCGCGGAAGTGGACCTCATGCGTTGCACCGCTGCCGGGATCGCGGAACACCGCGTGGCGCGAGTCGAAGTTGACCGCGTCCAGGCCGGCATCGAAATGCAGCCGGGCGCCGGCGGCCTGCGCCAGGTCGAGCAGCACGACATTCAGATCGCCACGATGCACCGACCAGATCACCTCGTCGTCGTCGCGACCGTAGCGCTGCAGCTGCGGCGCGGCGGCGCCGGTGTGGACCATGCGTCCGCGCATCATGATCGCGTGTCGCATCACCGCAGCGTCGGCATCGGCCGCGCGCAGCGCATGTCGGCCGCGCTCGGCCAGCGCCAGGTTGATCGAACGCCCACCAGCGTAGCCCAGACGCCGCGGATCGCCGCGCTTCTCGTACAGATCGACCTCCCAGCCCCGGCGTCGCAGCAGGATGCCGAGCAGAGCGCCGGCCAGGCCTGCGCCGACGATGGTCAGTTGGCGTGCGCTCATGGCGTGGCACCGCTGACGAACGCCGACCCGTCGGGCGCGACGGCGCGGAAGCGGTCCGCGATCGACAGCAGCGCGCGCCGGACGCTCGACAGCGCGTCGGCGAGCGGACGGCGTGCCAACGATACCCGGGTACGGTGGCGCGGCATCGCGTCCGCATCCGCGCGGCTGTGCCAGGCCTCGCTGCGGATGTCCCATGCGTCGGCGTCGACGATCACCGCATCGCCCTGCAGCCAACTGCGGTCGCCGAGGATCGATGCGAGCGTGTCATCGCGGTCCTGTGCGGGTGTCGCAAACGCCTCGGGGCCGGTCGCCGGGCGCGCGCGCAGACGATCGGCCGCGAGACCGAGCGCATCGAGGTCGGCCACCTGCAGGTCGAGCGCGACCCCGCCGACTTCGGTGTGGCGGTCGGCGACATGGACCTGGATCTGCCAGCATGGCACGCGCGTGGCGACGTCGAGCCGATGCGCACGCGCGGAGGTCCAGGTCTGCGCGAAGGCATCGAACCACGCCTGCCAGCCCGCGGGGTCGGCGTCGAGCGCGAAGGCGTGCCAGAACTGCGTTTCGAGGTGCATCCGTCGCGGGTCGGTGCCGATGCTGACTGCGTCGGCGAGATGCGCGTCCGACAGACCGGGACGCGGCAGGGCCCGCCAGCCGCGGAACAGGCCCAGGCGACGCGTCGGCAGGCGCATCGGTAGCCGGACAGTGGCCTCGACCCGGCAATCGCGCAATCCGATGTCGCCGTCGACAGCGATCACGCCCGCGGCGGTGCCGCGCGGGTCGCGCAATGGCCGGATGTGTTCGTCGTCATCGAGCACCCACGGCGCCACGCCCGCCTCGCGCAGCGCCTGCGTGAGCGCATCGCCCTCGGCATCGGCCTGGTCGGCATCGGCGGTGGGAGGAAAGTCGGCGTCAGCCGTCATCGTGTCTCGCTCCATCGCCTCACCGCGCGTGCGAACCGCAGCACGTCGGTGTGGTCGTTGTAGAGCGGCGCCGGCGAGATGCGGATCACGTCGGGTTCGCGCCAGTCGCCGAGCACGCCGTTGTCGGACAGGTGCTCGAACAGGGCGCGGCCCTGCTCGCGGCCGCCGCGCACGCGCAGCGACAGTTGCGCACCGCGCCGTGCAGGATCGGCGGGCGTGACGATCTCGAGCACCTCCGACAGCTGCGCGTGGATCAGCGCTTCCAGATACCCGGTCAGGCGCTCGGACTTGGCGCGCAGCGCCGGCATCCCGGCTTCGGTGAACAGGTCCAGCGACGCGCGCAGCGGCGCCAGGCCGAGGATCGGCGGATTGCTGAGTTGCCAGCCCTCGGCGCCCGGCGTGGGCTGGAAGTCCGGCCCCATGCGGAAGCGCGTCGCCGCATCATGGCCCCACCAGCCGGCGAAGCGCGGGCGATCGGTCGTGGCGTGGCGCGCATGCACGAAGGCGCCGGCCACGGCCCCCGGCCCGCTGTTGAGATACTTGTAGTGGCACCACACAGCGAAGTCGGCGTCGCTGTCATGCAGCCGCAGCGGCAGGTTGCCGGCGGCATGGGCGAGGTCGAAGCCGACCACGGCGCCGGCCGCGTGGCCCAGGCGCACGATCTCCGCCAGGTCGAACGCTTCGCCGGTGCGGTACTGCACGCCCGGCCACAGCACCAGCGCCAGCCGGTGCCCGTGTTCGGCGATCGCCGCGGCGATCGCGTCCATGCCGAACAGGCCGTCGGTGCCGGGCTGCACCTCGATCAGGTCGGTCGCCGGGTCGAAGCCGTGGAAGCGGACCTGCGATTGGAGCGCATAGCGGTCGGACGGAAACGCGCCGGCTTCCATCAGGATCGCCGGACGTTCGGTGGTCGGGCGGTAGAAGCCGACCATCAAAAAATGCAGGTTCGCGGTCAGCGAGTTCATCGCGACCACTTCCTCCGGTTGCGCGCCCACGACCTCGGCCAGTTGCGCGCCGACCAGTGCGTGGTAGGTCATCCACTGCGAGTTGCCGCGGAAATGGCCTTCGACCGCCTCCATCGCCCACTTGTCGAGCACGTCCTCGACCTGCGCGCGGGCGCCGCGCGGTTGCAGGCCCAGCGAATTGCCGACGAAATACGCCTGCTCCACATCGCCGAAGCGCGGCATGTGGAACTGCGCGCGGAAGCGCCGGAGCGGGTCGGCGGCGTCGGCGGTCGCGGCGTAGTCGTCGGTGAACAGAGCGTGGGTGTCGGTCATCGTGAAAAGCCGGTGGTGTCGCGCGAGGCGACGCGAAAAGGAGACTCAGGCGAAACGGTTGGCCGGCAGGCCCAGCCAGTCGAGCGCCGTGCCGTGATAGAGCCGGGCGCGGGATGCGTCGTCGAGCGCCAACTGCTCGATCCCGGCGCCGGGTTCCTGCTCGCCGAGCGGGAAGGGGTAGTCGGTGCCGAGCATCACCCGGTCGGCGCCACAAGTGTCGAGCAGGTACTGCAGCGCCCGCGGATCGGCGACCCAGGAATCGAAATAGAGCCGCTTGAGATAGCCACGCGGGTTGTGCGGGTTGTCGGTGGCGACGAGGTCGGGACGCATGTTGAAGCCGTGCTCGATGCGGCCGATCGTGTATGGGAAGCTGCCGCCGCCATGTGCCATACAGATGCGCAGCTTCGGCAGCCGCTCGAGCACACCGCCGAAGACCAGGCAACAGGCCGCGCGGGCCTGCTCGGCCGGCATGCCGACCAGCCAGGGCAGCCAGTACTTGGGCATCGACTCGCTGCCCATCATGTCCCAGGGGTGGACCAGGATCGCAGCCCCCAGGTCGGCCGCGGCCTCGAAGAACGGGAACAGTTCCGGCGCGTCGAGGTTCCAGTCGCCGACATGGCTGCCGATCTGCACGCCCTGCAGGCCGAGCTGATCGACGCAGCGCTCCAGCTCCTGGATCGCCAGCCGCGGCGACTGCAGCGGCACGGTGCCGATGCCGGCGTAGTGCCGCGGATGGGCGGCGACGGTCGCCGCCATGTGGTCATTGAGCGCCTGGTGCAGTTCCAGCGCGTGCGCGGGCTTGGCCCAGTAGGCGAACATCACCGGCACGGTGCTGATCACCTGGACCTGCACCCCGAAGCGGGCGTAGTCGTCGATGCGCTCGCGCGCGTCCCAGGTCCGAGACCAGATCTCGCGGAAGAACCGCCCGTCCTTGTAGATCCGGTGGCGTCCGTCGGCGGTGTGGTGGATGACCGGGAACCGCGCCTCGCCATACTTGGCCGCCAGGTCCGGCCAGTCGCGCGGCAGGTAATGGGCGTGGATGTCGATCTTCAGCATGGCCCGATTGTAGGCACTGGCGGCCATGGGCACCCGCTGCGGCGCGGCAGGCGGTCGATCATCCGGCGGCCGGCCCGGTCGCCTGTTCGTATCGGGCGGGGCGCGGGTTGACGTGGCCGCAGGCCGCGCAGGTGCGCAGGTCGATCGCGCCGTAGAAGCGGTCGAACACCGGCGGGAAGTCCTGCTCGATGTCGTGAAGCGTGAAGTAGTGCTCGAACAACGTGTGGTTGCAGCGCTCGCAGAACCACAACAGACCGTCGCGCTCATGCGGCAGGCGCTTGCGCTCGATCACCAGTCCGACCGAGCCGGCGCTGCGCTGCGGCGAATGCGGCACCTTGGGCGGCAGCAGGAAGGTCTCGCCGGCGCGGATCGGAATGTCGCGCGGGCGGCCGTCCTCCTGGATGCGCAGCACCATCTCGCCCTCGAGCTGGAAGAACCACTCCGGGCCCTCGTCGTAGTGGTAGTCGGTCCGCGCATTGGGTCCGCCGACGATCATCACGATGAAGTCGCCGTCGTGGATGCACTTGTTGCCGACCGGTGGTTTGAGCAACTCGCGATGCGCGTCGATCCAGGCCTGCAGGTTGATCGGGTTGGGCAGCATCGGGCGTCTCCGGTCAGTGGCGCGCGGTGCGCAGCGCGCGGACGTCGGGGCGGGCAGGGCGCGCCACGACGATCATCAGGTGCGTTCGGCCGCGTCGCGCGCGCTCGCCACGCATTTGAGCTCGATCGCGATCGGCGTCGGCAGCGCATCGATGCCGAGCGTCGTACGGCAGGGCGCCGCGGCAGGGTCGGGAAAATGCTCGGCCCAGACCGCGTTGTAGGCGGCGAAGTCCGCCATGTCGGTCAGGTAGACGGTCACGTCGACCAGGTCTTCCCAGCACGCGCCGCTGGCCTGGAGCACGGTGCGGACATTGGCGAGTACCGCGCGGGTCTGCGCCGCGATGTCGCGCGCGACCACGCGGCCGTCGGCATCGAGCACGTTGCCCGGCACCGCGTCGGTCGTCGGGTCGCGCGGGCCGATGCCCGACAGGAACAGCAGGCCGCCGGCACGGCGCGCATGCGGGTAGCGCCCGACCGGAGCCGGCGCGGCGGCGGCGTGGACCGCGTCAGTCATCGCGCTCGCCACGCGCGGCGAGCGCCGCCACCTTGGCGACGGCGGCGCGGTAGGCCGGCGTGATCTGCTCGGGACCGGAGACGTCCATCGACAGCTCGCGCACGCGGCCGTCGCCCAAGGCATACACCCAGCCGTGCACCGCCAGCGGCTGCCCGCGCGCCCAGGCGTCGCGGACCACCGTGGTCTGACAGACGTTGAGCGCCTGCTCGATCGCGTTGAGCTCGCACATCCGGGCGTGGCGCTGGGTCTCGTCCTGGACCGAGGCGAGCAGGTCTTCGTGCTTGTAGGCGAGGTCGGAGACATGGCGCAGCCAGTTGTCGACCAGGCCGACCCGCGTGCCGGTGAGGGCGGCCTGGACGCCGCCGCAGCCGTAATGGCCGACCAGCAGGATGTGCTCGACCTTGAGCACGTCGACGGCGAACTGGATCACCGACAGTGCGTTGAGGTCGCCATGCGAAAGCACATTGGCCACATTGCGATGTACGAAGACCTCGCCGGGGTCGAGCCCCAGGATCTGGTTGGCCGGTACCCGCGAATCGGAACAGCCGATCCACAGGTACTTCGGGGTCTGCTGGCTGGACAGACGGTTGAAGAAATCCGGGTCGTCGCGCGAAACGCGTTCGGCCCAGTCGCGGTTGCGTTGCAGGAGGTTGTCGAGTTCGCCCATCGCACCATTATTCCAGAGACAGGCCGATGTTCTTCGCCTCGGTGAAGAATCGCATGGCCTCCAGCCCGCCTTCGCGGCCTAGCCCCGAGTCGCCGCTGCCGCCAAACGGGGTGCGCAGGTCGCGCAGCAGCCAGCCGTTGATCCAGACCATTCCCACGCGCAGCGCGGCCGCCAGGCGGTGGGCGCGGGCCAGATCGCGGGTCCACAGCGACGCGGCCAGGCCATAGCGGCCGGCATTGGCGAGCGCGAGCGCCTCGGCGTCTTCGTCGAAGGTCTGCAGCGTGACCACTGGCCCGAAGATTTCCTCCTGATTGGTCGCGCAGTCCGGTCCCAGGCCGTCGATGACCGTCGGCGCGACGAACCAGCCGGGGCGGTCGAGCGCGTGGCCGCCGCACAACACCCGGCCGCCTTCGTCGCGGGCGCGCTGCAGCGCGGCAAGCACCTTGTCGAGATGCGCCTGCGACACCAGGGGCCCCATGCGCACATCCGGGTCCATCGGGTCGCCGACGCGAAGCGCGGTGGCCTCGGCGACGAAGCGCTCGGCGAACTGCACCGCAATGCGCCGCTCGACCAGGATCCGCGAGCCGCACAGGCAGATCTGGCCGCTGTTCTGGAACGTCGAGCGCACCAGGGTGTCGAGCCGGTCTTCCCAGTCGCTGTCGGCGAAGACCAGCGTGGCGTTCTTGCCGCCGAGTTCGAGCGAGGTCTTCTTCAGCAGGCCGCCGGCGAGCGCGCCGATCCGCCGCCCGACCGCAGTGCTGCCGGTGAACGACACTGCCCGCACCCGGGGATCGATCACAAGCGCCTCGCCGACCTCCGCGCCGCTGCCGTGGACGAGGTTGAGTACGCCCGGCGGCAATCCGGCCTCGGCCGACAGCGCGGCCAGCAATGTCGCCGTCGCCGGGGTGATCTCCGACGGCTTGGCGACCACCGTGTTGCCGGCCGCCAGCGCCGGCGCGATCTTCCAGGTGAACAGATACAGCGGCAGGTTCCACGGCGAGATCGTCGCGACCGTGCCCAGCGGCTGGCGCAGGGTGTAGTGCAGGCCGGCCTCGCCATGGTGCGATTCGCTGGCGAACTGGGTCGCGGCATGTGCGAAAAAGCGCAGGTTGGCGACCGCGCGCGGGATCTCGGCATCGCGCGCCAGTGCGAACGGCTTGCCGCCGTCCAGGGACTCGGCGTGGGCGAACTCGTCGTTGCGGGCCTCGAGCAACGACGCCAAGCGTTCGAGCAGGGCCGCGCGTTTGCTGTTGGGCAGCGCGGCCCAGCCGGGGGCGGCGCGTTCGGCGGCCTGTAGCGCGAGATCGACATCGGTGACATCGCCCGCGGCGACCTCGGCGTACACCCGGCCGGTCGCGGGGGCATGGACCGGCCACCAGCGATCCGCCGCCGGGTCCCGTGCTGCGCCGTCGATCCAGTGGGTCAGCCGCTGCATGGCGCCAGCTTACCTGAGTGCGCGCCGGGGCCGGGGGGCGGCCGGCCCGGCTCCAGGGTCAGTGTTGGCAGCCCGGGCACCAGTACAGCCGGCGGCCGGCCAGGCGGAGCTCGGCGATGGTGCCGTCGCCGCGCGGGCACGGCGCCCCGGCGCGCTCGAACACCGCGAAACCGAAGGTCGCCCGGGTGCGCGCCAGATAATCCTTGCCCGGCGGCGGCGTGTCGTCGAGCTTGGCGCGATAGGCGCGCCGGGGCACGTCGAGCAGGGCATTGGCCAGCCGCCGCCGCTCGCCGACGGTCAGGTCCTGCAGGATGCGATGCGGCGACAGCCGCGCCTGGAACAGCACCTCCGAGCGCAGGTAATTGCCCATTCCGGCCGCGAAGTCCTGCGCCAGCAGCAGTGCGGCCAGCGTGCGCTTGCCGAAACGCGGTTCGCGCATGTGCGCCAGCAGGGCTTTGGCGTCGATCGCCGGATCGAGGACGTCCGGGCCGAGCTTGGCGAGGTAAGGCTGGTCGCCGAGCGCATCGGTGCGCCACAGCGAGACCGACGGCGCGGCATAGAGCGCCGCGACACCGCGCACGGTGACCAGCAGCACGCGCGGCCGGGTCTCGCCCGGCAAGGCCTCGGGCGTATCGACAAAGCGCCAGAAGCCGAACAGGTGGCTGTGCGTGTACAGCGTCCAGCCCCCGTCGACCGCGGTCAGCAGCGCCTTGCCGCGCGCCTCGACAGCCAGCACCCGATGGCCTTCGAGCAGACGGCGGCGTCGCTGCAGCGCCGGATCGACGAACCGCACGCAGCGCAGCGTCTCATCGACGAGCAACTGCGACAGGTGGTCGGCGAGGGCGTGGGTTTCCGGACCTTCGGGCATGGGCGCATCGGAGCAGCCCGCACGTCGTCACGCCGTGACCCTGCCGGACACCGCGTTGAGGGGGGGGCCGCGTGGGGGCTCAGATCGAGGCCATGCGCCCGCCGTCCACCGGGAGGCTGACCCCGTTGATGTAGGCCGCGGCCGGCGAGCAGAGGAATGCGATCACGCCAGCGGTCTCCTCGGGTTCGGCGAAACGCCCGGCTGGCACCGCGGCCTGCATCGCGGCGATGACGGCATCCTCGGACTGGCCGCTGCGCGCGGCGCGATCGGCGACGATCTGCGCGATGCGCTGGGTGCGCGTGTAGCCGGGCAGCACGTTGTTGACCGTGATCCCGTCGGCCGCCAGTTCGCGGGAGAGCGTCTTGGCCCAGCCGGCCACCGCACCGCGCACGGTGTTGGACACGCCCAGGCCCGCGATCGGCTCGCGCACCGAGGTCGAGACCACGTTGACGATCCGGCCCCAGCCGGCGGCGCGCATGCCCGGCAGCAGCACCTGGACCAGAACCTGTCCGGCGAGCAGGTGGCGCCGGAACGCGCCCAGATAGGCGTCGGCCGATGCGGTATGCGCCGGCCCGCCGGGCGGACCGCCGGTATTGTTGACCAGGATCTGGGCCGGGACCGTGGCGACGTGCGTCTCCAGACGGCTCCGCAGAGCTTCCAGGTCGTCCATGTCGGCGACGAGCGCATGGTGCGCCTGGCCGGCAGGCGCCGGCAGCGATTCGCATACAGCTTGTAGGGCATCGCTACGTCGGGCGAGCACCGTCACGCTGGCGCCCAGCAGGGCCAGCTCATGCGCCGTGGCGCGCCCGATGCCTTCGGAGGCGCCGCAGACGAGCGCGTGGCGGCCGGTGAGGTCGAGGTCCATGGGCGGGTCTCCTGGAGCGGATGTGCACGTGCGGTAAGGATCGCGCGAGTCGAGCCTGACGATCCACTACGCGAAGAGGCGTGAGCGAGGACCTGGCCTCGGCGCCAATGTCGATCCCGTTGCGTCGTGTGTCCGGGAGATGCCGGTGGACGCGAGTGGCGGGCACACGGCACGGTCCGGGGTGCCCCAATCCTGCAGGGCGATGCGCCGAGCGACGCGCCAAGCACGGTCGCGCCCCACGCCGATCTCATCCACGCTCGGCGGCACATCGCAATGCGGCCGCACGCCACGGCCAGCGGGCAGACCGGGCCAGTCGAACCGGAATCGCAGCAGCGGGATCCCCAGCGCGACCCCGCTGTGCGGCAAAACCAGGCGCCAGCTGTAGCCGCTGGTGTTGCCTTCGTGCGCGCCGCCAACCTCTTCGCCGACGAACACGGCGCGGCCGACGTGGTGGAGCATCGACGCCAGTTCGGCGGCGCCGGAGAACGTGCGGCCGCCGGCCAGAACGACGAGCCTGCCCGAGAACACCGGTGTGGACGGTGCCCAGTGGCTCATCAGCCCCTCGGGCGGGACATTGAGCCGGGTCAGGCGACCATCCCCGGTCGGGCGTTGGAAATGGATCTCGTCTTCGTCGTAGACCTCCGTCTCGAAGATCTGTCCGGACGCGGACGTGACGCTGATCCGTTGGCCTCGGGCGTCGACGGCGCGGTATTTGCGCAACGGCGTGTCGACCAGGAAGGAGAACAGGATGCTCTCGTTCGGCTCCGAGCCGCCCCCGTTCTCGCGCAGGTCGAGGATCAGACGCTCGGCGCGACCGCGCTGCAGTTCCTCGAACAGGTGGCGCATCTCGTCGCGGAAGGTCGTGCCCGCATCGCGATACACACGGTTGGAGAAAGAGGGCACCTCCAGGTAGGCGAGACCGGGCGCGAGCCATTCGAGTGAGGCGCGCCGCCTCTCCCGTTCGGGCGCACGCGGGCGTTCGGCCATGGGGTGCGCGGCGACGCTCCTGTGCACGATTCCGCCCGCAGGCGGCGCATAGGTCAGCGCGAATGCGGACTCGCTGCCACGGCGCCTGTGCCGAAGTACGGCGTAGCAACTACCGGGACATTCGCGCATAGCGCTGGTCGCGATCCGCCCGTCGTGCTCGACCAGCGACATCAGTTCCTGCAGCAGGGTGTCACCGTGCTCGCCGTTGATCGACAGCAGCCGGCTGCCGAGCGGAATGTCGGCCGCGTCTCCGTAGCCTTCGCTCACGAAGATGCCTTCGGTGCTCCAGTGCAGGTCGAGCGGCAGCAGCCGCGCGGTGCGTCGCTGCTGGGCCGCCGCTGCGGAGGCCGGGCGGACGGTCAGGTGGCCTTCGCCGATCCGGCTCGTCAGTTCGGCCACCGCCACATACACCGACATTGCGTCGTGCGCGCCGTCGGCCGCGGCCAGTGCGCGCGCCTTGGCCGACGTCCAGTCGTCCGGCGACTGATGCCAGTGGATGTCCGGCAGCGCCGCCTCGGTCGCATCGATCGCCAGCAGGATGTCTTCGCGCGCCTGGATGGGGGTGATCGAACGCGCCACGGGCACTGCCTCGGCAGCGGCGGCCGATGTACTCGCGAACAGACTCGCGGCGAGGAACGCCGCCCGGAAAGAGCAAGTTGGCGGCACGCGACAGACCCGCTATAAGCAAAATACCGCCGGTATCCTATGAGGCAATATTTTGCCGAGTCAAGTCACCCCGTCTTTCATGGCGTTCGTCGCCAACAATGTCCGCGAACGGCGCTTGGCCGCCGGCCTGAGCCAGAAGGCACTGGCGGCGCGTTCGGGTGTCAGCCAGCGGATGATCGGCGCGATCGAGGCCGGCACCAGCAGCGTCAGCACCGCGACGCTGGACCGGATCGGGATCGCGCTCGATGCCACGCTCGCAGAATTGGTGACCGACCCCTCCGCACCGCGAAGCGTGGTGGTGGACCGGCTGGGCTGGACGGGTGCGCACGGCGGCAGTGGCATCCTGCGCTGGAGCGTCAACGCCGTCCGCGAAGTCGATGCGTGGGCGTGGCAGCTGCAGCCAGGCGACCGCTACCAGGCCGCCGCCGACCCTGCGGGTTGGCACGTCATGCTCTTCGTGCTGCAGGGACGGCTGACGCTCGAACTCGATGACGTTGAGATCGAGATCGAGGCGGATGCGCACGTGTTCGAGAGCGCGACGACGCACGCTTACAGCAACCGGACCGACTCGCCGGTGCGGTTCTATCGCTGCACGGTGTGGTAGGTCGTTCGCGGCGACGCAGCTCGTCTGCGGGCGGGGCGCTCTCTGGGCCTTCGCGTCAGGCGCGCGCGCCCAGCGACTGCACCATGCGGTCGCGCAGCTGGGCGTCGTCCTCGGCCTGCGGCGGGGCGATCTCGCCGGGCGCGAAACCGCGCTCGAGCGCATCCTCGGCGTCCAACCCGTCCCAGGCGACGAACTCGGCGTCGAGCAGCATCGCGCGCGCGGTGTCCTCGCTGTCGTAGGGCAGGGTGTTGCCGTCGCTGTCGAACACCTCGGCGGTGCCGGCCTCGAGCACGCGCAGGCGCGCCCAGATCACGGTCCGTCCGATCGTCGCCAGCCACCATTCATCGCGGGTCATCGAACAGGTCCTTGCAGAGTCAGGGGGCGATCGACCACAGCCACAGCACCGCGCAGGCGGTCAGTGCGCCGAGGATCACCATCAGCGAGATCCGCGCCGGGGTGGCCAGACCGGTGAACTGGCGGTCGGGGACCTCGTAGTAGCGACCGGCCAGCAACCAACGCAGCGCCGCCGGCTGCAGAAACGCACCCTCCGCGAACCGCGCCCGCACCTGCGGATGGCGGTCGCGCAGGTGCACCAGCGACAGCGGCCAGAAGATCACGAACGCGGTCACCCCGCCGATCGCGACGCCGAAGAAGCACAGGGCGAGGAAGAGAATCACGGCGTGGTCAATACTCCGCCTGCCCCGGTGCGCGCGGGTAGGGGATTGCGTCGCGGATGTTGGACAGGCCGCAGACGTAGACGATCAGGCGCTCGAAGCCCAGGCCGAAGCCGGCGTGGGGCACGGTGCCGTAGCGGCGGAAGTCGCGGTACCAGCCGTAGTGCTCGCGGTCGAGACCGAACTGGTCCATGCGCGCATCGAGCACGTCGAGGCGCTCCTCGCGCTGCGAGCCACCGATGATCTCGCCGATACCCGGCGCCAGCACGTCCATTGCCGCGACGGTCTTGCCGTCGTCGTTGAGGCGCATGTAGAACGCCTTGATGTGCTCGGGATAGTTCGCGACCACGACCGGCCGGCCCACGTGCTGCTCGGTCAGCCAGCGTTCGTGCTCGGTCTGCAGGTCCAGGCCCCATTCGACCGGGAACTCGAACTTCTGCCCGGACTTGCGCAGCAACTCCACCGCCTCGGTGTACTCGATGCGCTCGAACGGGGCGTTGACGAACTTTTCCAGCCGCGTGATCGCATCCTTCTGCACGCGTTCGGCGATGAACGCCATATCGTCGGCGCGCTCATCGAGCACCGCGCGGAACAGGAACTTCAGGAAGTCCTCGGCCACGCGTGCGTCTTCGGCCAGATCGGCGAACGCGATCTCCGGCTCGATCATCCAGAACTCGGCCAGGTGACGCGTGGTGTGGCTGTTCTCGGCGCGGAAGGTCGGGCCGAAGGTGTAGACCTTGCTCATCGCCAGGCAGAAGGCCTCGACGTTGAGCTGGCCCGACACGGTCAGGAACGCCTCCTTGCCGAAGAAGTCGCGCGAAAAGTCGACCTTGCCATCGCGCAGCGGCAGGTTGGCCAGGTCCAGCGTCGAGATCCGGAACATCTGGCCCGCACCCTCGGCATCGGACGTGGTCACGATGGGGGTGTTGATCCAGTAATAGCCGTTCTGGTGGAAGTAGCGGTGCGCCGCCTGCGCCAGGCAGTGGCGGATGCGGGTGACCGCGCCGAACAGGTTGGTGCGCGGGCGCAGGTGCGCGACTTCGCGCAGGAATTCCAGCGAATGCGCCTTGGGCTGAATCGGATAGGTCTCCGGGTCCTCGACCCAGCCCACGACCTCGATCTCGCGCGCCTGGATCTCGAAGCTCTGCCCCTGGCCCTGCGAGCGGACCAGCGTGCCGGTGGCGATCACCGAACAGCCGGCGGTCAGCCGCCGGATCTCCGACTCGTAGTTGGCCAGTGTCTGCGGCGCCACGACCTGGATCGGCGCAAAACACGAGCCGTCGCTGACGTTGACGAAGCTCAGGCCCGCCTTGGAATCGCGGCGGGTGCGGACCCAGCCACGGACGGTGACGTCGCCGCCTTCGGGAAGATGGCCGGCGAGGGCCTGTTGGACGCTGGTCGTGGTCATGCCTTGAATCCCGGAAATCCGCACCGATGAATGGCTGCACAGTCTACCGTGCCGCCGCCGCGCCGCGGATGTCCGCTCAGCTGCCGCTGTCGACCGCAGGAGTACACTCGTCCCATGGCCATCGCACTCGCTCCCGCCGCCCTCGAACGGGCCCGCCGTTTCCTTTCCGCCAGCCCCGATGCGCTGGGGTTGCGCTTCGGCGTGGCCAGGACCGGCTGCTCGGGATGGGGCTATGTCGTCGACCTCGCCCACGAGGAACGTCCCGGCGACGCGGTCTCCGAGCAGGATGGCGTTCGGATCTATGTCGATGCGCAGAGCCAGCCGATGGTCGACGGGACCGAGATCGACTTCGCGCAGAAGGGGCTGAACCAGGAGTTCGTGTTCCGCAACCCCAATGCCGCCGCCGAGTGTGGCTGCGGCGAGAGCTTCACGACCGACGATTCTTACCGGGTGGCTGGGGCCTAGTTACGGCTTTAGCGCTCTGACTATGAGTGCTTTATGTCTAAGAATCTCAGGAAGTCCCTGACATCTTGCTTGGTGTAGCCCCCGCGATCGCCTCCGACGCAGCGATGTACTCCCGATGCCATGCTGTTTTCTTACAACACCGGAAGGTTCTGGGTTTTTCAGTTGCCACTCGCTGTCTAGGCGAAGGCTCTCGACTGCCTGAGCGCGTGAGGTAGCGACCGGAGCAATCCGAATATAGATACACCCTTGAACTCTCGTTGACGCCCCTCGTTCGCCATGACGACCTGAGCAACGTGACCTGGGCGGGGTTCGAGAATGAAATCTTGCGCGTCGCTGGTGATCTGGTGATCGACTCCACATCTGGACGACAAAAACTCCGGCCTGTCCCCAGGTCAACCGCTGCAGTAGAGAAGCTGGCTGGCATGCAAGTCCATGCTCGATCAATGCGAAGGTGCGACTTCGGACGTTGCCGGTCCGATACCTTCGAGGCGCCATGTGCTGAGCGACGTCTCGCCCGATCGCCAGTAGAGGACAGTCCCGAAGCACGGCTGCCTGCGGCTGCGCCGCGTTCGCTACGAGTACGACGACGACCAGCTGGTGCGGGTGATCGACGCGCGCGGCAACACCACGCGTTTCGAGTACACCGGCGCCAAGCTCCAGAAGGTCACCGACGCGGCCGGCCGGGTGACAGCGCTGCACTACAACGCACCGCCGGTCCCCCGGAGCGCCTATCGGATCGGCAGCGGCACCAGCGGCGGAGGCGGAGGCGGAGGCACCGTCAACCGCTCGATCGTGTCGGGCGAGGGCTTGCGTGGCGAGCAGCAGCGAAGGCTCTCCAAGATCGTCGCGCCGGACGGCGGCGAGACGGAGATCGAGCACGGCTACGATCGCCTGAAGAAAGAGTTCTCAATGACCGTGAAGTACCCGGAGACCGCCTCGGGTCGCCGGGTGGACCACCTGACCGTGGACGTCGACGGACGTTTGGTCAGCCACGAGGTCAACGGCAACGTGCTGCTCAGCAGCGTCGGCAGCCGAAAGAACGCGACCTACACGGACGAGCGGGGCAATCGGACCAGCATCACCCGCGATGCGTTTGACGAGGTGACCAGCAAGACGTTCCCCGATGGGACGAGGGCTACGGTGACCTATGAGGCCGGTTCCTTGGATATTCGGGAACTGGTCGATCAAGCGGGCGCTGTCACGCGGGTCAGCTACGACACCCGTGGTAATCCCATCCGAATTGAGAATGCGGTCGGAAAGGCGGAACAGCGGACACTGCGTTTCGAGGTGAACACGCGTGGCGAAACCACCAAAATCATCCATGAGGGAGGACTCAGCGCAGCTGGCGAAACCGATCCCGACGTGGAGGTGCAGCTTGGTTATGACGCCAATGGCAACGTGACCTCGCTCACCGACGGTGAAGGACATGTATGGAGCTACGCTTACGATGCGCGAGGCAACCTGCTGGAGGCAACCAACCCGCTAGGCCACGTATGGACATACCAATACGACGCGCTTGGCAATAGAAGCTCCGCTACCGATCCGAATGGACTGACCTCGCAGTACGTCTACGACGGAACCGGACGTGCGCTGAGCGTCACGGATGCGCGCGGGCAAACCACGCAGATCTCCTATGATCCCGCCGGGCGGCGGGCGACGCTGACGAACCCGCTGGGTGCGATCCGACGTCACGCGTATGACGCCGTCGGCAGGCTGGTTGAGACAATAGATGAAGCGGGGCAGCGGCTGCAGGCCGCATACGACGCCCAAGGCCGCCTTGCGGGGGTGACAGACGGCGAAGGCAATGCCACTGCGTTCGGGTATGCGGATGTCGGTGGCCTTGACCGTGGCGGCGCGTTGACTTCCAGCATCAGCTACCCGACGTTCCAGCAGTCGCTGCGATACAACAGTCGACTGGAGGTGAGCCGAATCGATGACGCCGTGGATGATTCCACCCGCAGTACATTGCTGGCGTACGATGCGCGAGGTCTGTTGACATCCTTTGTCGATGCCTACGAGGCGACACAGAGCGGAGAATACGATGCGTTGGGCCGACCGACCAAAGGCACCGACGCTCTCGGAAATGCGGTCACGCTCACCTACGATCGGCGCGGAAATGTCGTTCGATTGACGGATCGGCGCGGCAAGGTCACGACGCTCGAGTACGACCGTCGGGACTTGCTGGTGCGGGAGATCAACCCACTTGGCCAGTCCACCCAGTATCGCTATGACAGCGCAGGCCGCTATCAGGAACTACAACGGGCCAACGGCGTCAAACTGACGTTCACCTACGATCCGGGTGGTCGCTTGGTCGAGCGGCGCTCATATGCGCCAGACGGCTCACTTGAACTGACCGATACCTTCGAGTGGGACGACGGGAATCGCCTGTCCCAGTGGGGCACACAAGGCGCGAACGGCACGCGCACGTACGACAATGCCAATCGGCTTCTCAACGAGTCCGTCACGATAGACGGAGTGACGCTGACGCGACAGTACACGTACTACGCCAATGGCCAGGTGCACACGGCAACCGGACCTGATGGTGTCACCCAGACCTACGTCTATGACGGCAATGGCGAACTGGCTCGGGTAGAGATCCCCGGTGAGGGGGCGATCAGCGTAACCGATCGTCGATGGACCGCGCCGTCACGAGTCGTGCTGCCCGGTGGAACCGTGCAGGAGATCGAATATAACGGTTTGCTCAATCCGACGCGTCTGCGCGTCCGAGGTCCGAATCAGACCACGCTGTTTGATCAACAGAGCGAGTACGGTGCTTTAGACGAGGTGCTTCGTCGAACCACCCAGAACCTGAGGGTGGATTACCGCTACGACGCGGCGACGCAGTTGACGCGCGCGCAGCCATCCAGCGGCAATACGGAAACGTTCGAGCTGGACGCCGCGGGTAACCGGTTGTCAGATAACGCAGTACCTGACACTTGGCAATACGATGACGCCAATCGGCTGATCCAACGGGGCACGTTCAATTATCAGTACGATGCAGCCGGCAACCTTGTACAGAGAACCGATAACGGCAGGTCAGGCGCACAACGGGTCACGTCGTTCGTGTACGACGGCTATAATCGGATCACTGAGGTTCGCGATGGCGATGACGCGCTCATTGCCCGCTACGCCTACGATCCGTTCGGTCACAGGGTCGTCAAGGAGATCACGGCGGTTGGTGCAGCCAACGGCGGCACGCTGGGCAAGCGGCTGTTCCTGCATTCGGGCGCCGGCCTTCTGGCGGAAACGGACGCGGCAGGAGCCGTACTGCAAAGCTACGGGTGGCAGCCAGAGGGCACCTACGGTACGGCACCGCTGTTCATGCGTACCATGGAGGGCTACTACTACTATCACAACGACCCGCTGGGCCAACCGTGGCTACTGACAAACAAGGCGGGCGCGGTGGTGTGGCAGGCAAGCCGCATCCAGGCGTTTGGCACGGTGGCCCTGGCACCCGGGGCGCAAGTAGTGCAGCCATGGCGGTTTCCCGGTCAGTACTTCGACGCCGAAACCGGGCTGCACTATAACCTGCACCGCTACTACGATCCGGCGACCGGCCGGTACGTCACCGAGGATCCGCTCGGATTGTCGGGTGGCTTGAACTTTTACCTCTATGCAAACGCTAGTCCGACGAGATACACCGATGCGACGGGTGAGATCGCTTGGGTGGCATTGGTGCCGATCGTCATCGGCGCGATCGAACTTGGCTTCACCCTGTATGACCTCTATCACTTCTACCATACGTTCAATGATCCATGCGCCACTGGATGGGACGTAACCGAGGCAGCTGGTTGGATTGCGGTTGGCGGCCTTCTCCCCGGCGGCGGTTATGGGCCAGCAGCACGGAAGTTTCGTGGTGGCTCCCATCGAGATATGAAGAAGCCAAGGAATGATGGGCTCGATTCCCATCACATGCCAGACAAGCATGCCGACCCCAATGTGCACCAGCTCGATGGGCCGGCTATTCAGATGGATCCAATTGACCACGGGGCGACGAGGGCGGTCTCAAGAATCAAGTGCAACACGTGATTTGAAGTCGATGATTTCCCTCTCCATCACCTGGGCTGGTGTTGCCCAGCCGAGCGTCTTGCGCGGTCGCCCGTTCAT
>NZ_JBDJNS010000018.1:0-76278 GCF_039674545.1 Luteimonas sp. TWI382 | reverse complement strand
CTCCTGAAGGCTCGTCCCGCGGTTGCGCTCGACCTGAAGCACTGCGCGCTCTTCCGCGCTCAGGTGGCTGTACTGTTTTCCCATCGCGACACCCTACACTCCGCCGGGTGTTGCACTTGGAAGTTGAGTCTGCCCTGGGTGGCTGGGAAGACTATCGGGTGGAGCGCATGGTGCGGACCGAGGGCGGCAGTCGGACCGTGACGATCTCCCTCAAGCCACCGCACGCATGATGTACTGCTGTAACCCCCCACCTCGCGTCCGCCGGATACCGCGCGAGCCACTACGTTCGCGCACAAGAAGTGCCTTTATAAAGCCTTCCGAACAGTTGATGAAGCCAAGATGCGATGCTTGCAGGCACTTCCCCAGCGAAAATTTACAACGATGGCGGCAAATGAACTTGGATCCGCCGGCCACTCGCGACATTTTTCTCACTGTGGATCACGCCTTGCAACATCTAAGAATTGGCGACTTTGGGCACTCAAAAATTTCACATTTTCTTCAGCCCCACAGAATAATCGCGTAGACACCGCTAATAAGGAAATCGACAGTGAGACCGAAGAACCTGGACAATCCGATTGAGCTAACCGACTCCATCCGATCCGAGCTGCCCGAAGCTTTTGCAGGGTCTTTTAAAATAAACTCAGACTCCTCGATAACCAGAGAGAAAGGCTATTACGGAACATGCATCGCGATGCCGTCCTCCAAACTTCGCGCAGTTCTATCCATTGACCGAGAGATACTAATCCTTATCTCAACTTTCGAAGATCAGCAAACTAGAACCATTCAGACCGCGCGCGAGATAATTGAGGACCCCAACGGCCGCCTGGATTCCTCAACGTTTGTTGTAATACACAGAGACCCTAGAGGAAACAATAAGCTAAAGAAGTGGGGCCGCGAACATAGTCTTGCAGTTCTACCGATATACTACGAGGGCTCACTCCCCACCGGCGATTCGTTGCTGCAAGCCCTTGCCTACGAGCTGTACTCTTTTGACGTTTTTGACGTCACAGGGCCAGTCGCTGATGACTTGCAGTTTTTTGGACGAAGAGAGGAAGCGCGAAATCTAGCTAAAAAGCTTCAGACCGGACAAATTAGATCTTGCTTCGGCATTCGCAAGATCGGAAAAACCTCGGTGCTCCACAGAGTGGTTCACGAGGTTCGAGAGCACTACGATTGTTCCACATTCTTAATTGATGCCGAAAGCGATTCTGTATTTAACCTTCGAGCGGCGCAGCTTCTAAATTCTCTTGCTTCCTCACTTGAGCGCGCACTAACTAAGAACGACGGAAAGCTCGTCATCAATACCGAGGAAGTTGAAATCACAACCTCCTCAGAACGACTAAAAAGTGCGGTTGAAAAACACGAAAAGCAGATTCTATTTGTATTCGATGAAATCGACTATCTAACCCCAACCAGTCCGACTGCCCCCCATTGGCGGGAGGATTTCAATGCATTTTGGAGAAATTTGCGGGCTGTCTATCAATCGTCCGCAATGACGAGCAGAAATTTATCACTTTTGATATCAGGCGTCTCAAGCAAATGGTTTTCAGTAGAGTCGATTGAGGGGATCGAGAACGCCGCTCTTTCATTGGTTCCGGAGGAGTACTTGAGCCCACTTCCCCGTGGCGCTGCCGCGGCGATGATCCGCCGCCTAGGGCGAACTGCTGGACTTGCATTTAACGACGAAGTTGCCGACAAGATCGCACAAACTTGCGCAGACATGCCTTTTTGGATTCGAAAAGCCTGCAGCTACATACACTCGAAAATTGATGTAGGACTTAGACCATTCGAACCCCAGGTGTCCCTAATTAATGATTATCTTAGAGAGTTTATAGATTCCGATGGCACAGCCATGTCGGAAGTGGCTTTAGCTCATCTATTCAGAGTATACCCTGAAGTTAGAGACCCCGCGTTCGCTTGTTACGAAAGAGGAATTTCAGCCCTCCCCCCACGCATGCTTCGAGTTTTGCAGAAGTATGGAATTGTTTCTTCTGGTCACACGCCCACAATTAGCGGTGAAATGATGGAGGCAGGCTTAAAGAATCTATCGACCAATAGAACCGAGGAAGCAATTCGCGCTCAGCCGGAACCACCAATCACAACCGACTCGTCTAATTACGGAGAGTGGGCTGATGAGCTCGCTATAATATCTCGACGCCGAAATATTCTAGAGAGAAAATTAAGGGGAGTTGTTGGCAACTTTATAAGATTTTCATCAATGAACGATTCATCAAAATCTCCAGCCAAAGAGCGGATTCTCAAGTGTGTCGATGCGAAAAGGCGAGAAGGCCTTCAGAGCAGCGACCTTGACGAAATAATGTCGAAGCTTTTCTGGCTAGAGCTTATCTCTGTTGTCAAGAAAGAATGGGAGTTGTTTGACAAGCTTTTCGGGGACAAAGCAACGCTTGATAAATTTACGACCATTGTTAACGAGCGCCCCGACGCTCACGCTAAAGACATCGATCAATTTGATGCCGCACTTCATCGCAACGCCGTCGGGTGGTTTGAGGACCGACTTTCTCGCATCTAATCAGGAATTAAATCACGTGGCGTGGCGCACGTGAATTATATTTCATCGCCAATTAAAGGCAGAATTAACGGCATTTATTTTATCGAAACGTTGCTTGAAATCGATTAACTTAGTTAAACCAGAATACATTTTCGGCTTCTGTAATGACCCAGCGGTTCCTGCACCGAACTCCGCACTCTGTCCTTTAAGATCGATACAAACGAATGGCACCTGGATCGCCCAGCGTCCTTGAGGGTGAGGCCCGAGTACGCGCGAAGCGCGAGCGCAGACCGGACCCGCTGCCAACCTGTGCGGCGCCAGCCACGGTCTGCCAATATGGGTTCCGATACTGCAGCGCGACAAGCTTAGGCACAAGCGCCACCTCCGGCCCAGCCGGGGATCCCCTACCGTCACGCCGCTTGACAAACCCCGCAAGTGCGAAGTGCTGATCGGCAATGCGCCTTATGTGCTGAGGATCGACCCAGACGGCCTGAAGCTCGTGCCCAAGGGCAAGCGCAAGGGGCTGGCGCTGCGCTGGACCGACCTGGTCAGCGGCGACGCGGCGCTGGAGACGGCGTTGCGGGCGTCGTTGGAGGCTCGCTGAATGCGCAGGTGGCCGATCGGCTAGTACTGATTGACCGAAGCGTTGCAGTGTGTAGGATACACACTCATGAAGAGTGGAGACCTCATCAAGGCGGTGGAAGCTGCGGGCTGGACGTTGGATCGGATCAGCGGTTCGCACCACATCTTCACCAAGCCGGGTCATTACCCCCTCTCGATCCCACACCCCAAGAAAGACCTCGGCCGGGGACTGGTGGCGAAACTGAAGAAGGCCGCAGGTATCTGAGGAGGCCCTATGCGCTATCCAATCGCAATCGAACCGGGCGATGACGGCACGGCGTTCGGCGTTGTCGTACCCGATCTCCCCGGCTGTTTTTCGGCCGGCGACACCATTGACGACGCCATGACGCATGCGGAAGAGGCGATCCATCACTGGATCGAGGCCGCCATCGATCAGGGCATGGAGATTCCTGCCCCCTCCACGGTGGCGCGCTGGGCGAACGAGGACGATTACTCGGGCTGGACGTTCGGCTTCGTCAAAGTCGATCCCGCCGCGCTCGACGATCAGATCGAGCGAGTGAATATCAGTATTCCGCGCCGCGTGCTGCATCGGCTCGACGAGCGGGCCCGGGCGGCCGGCGAAAGCCGGTCCGGCTATATCGCCCGGATGGCGCTTGGCGCCCCCTGACGGGCGAGCACTCAGGCAACAGATCAGCCTCGCTTCGTGCGGGGCTTCTTTGTAGGACCTTCGAATTTTCCCGTGACTCGTCCGTCTCGACGCCGCTGCGCGCATTCTCTGCCCGGCGCACCGCCATAGCGGGGGCTGCCCCTTAAGACCAGAAGCGCGGCGATGATTGCACGCAACCAAAAACTGTGCCTAGACTGCCGGCGCGGATCGCGGCGCTTGTGGGGGAAGATGCGCAGACGCATCGGTTCGCGCTAGGACAGTAGGAACGCAACGGGTGTCGGTATGTCCCGCGGTCGGTTTGCGGTCGTATCGGCGGCTTGCCCCGTTGTTCTCGATCTCATGACGACACAAGGAGATAGGATCATGAAGCGTTTCGTGCGTTCGGTGCTGCGTACCGGGTCTGGCCGCCAGAAGGCCGTGTGGAAGTACGCCTACCTCTGGCCGAATATCTATCTGGGCTGAGTCGCGCGTCGACACTGCGCCGCGCAGCTTCGTGCTGCGCGGCGTTTGTTTTGTGGAGAAGGACATCCATGCTCGACAAGCTCCCCGTCGTGGGCCGATTCCTGGGCGGCCGCGTCGCCGACGACGCCGGTTGGCGGCGCATGCAGGCGTTGCTGCGCAAGTGCGAGCGCCGCCCGGTCTACCGCGCCTGGATCGGTGACGTGGTGGTCTGCGATGCGGCGCTGGCACGTCGGGCTTTGCTCGACAGCGACAACTGCCTGGCGCGCGAGCCGAGCGTGTGGCAGTTCGGCGACAAGCAGCGGGTGCCGGCCGCCACCGTCACCGAACTCAACCGCTGGCTGCACGGCGTCGCTGCCCGGCACGATGTCGATGCCGCAGCACGCGTCGCGGTCGTGGCGCTCGCGGCGGCCTCGGGGGATCTGCATCGCGCTGCCCTGCTGGCGGCGCTCGATTCGGTCGCCAGCATGCTGGGTTTCGACTGCAATCCCGAGTTGGCGGCTGCGGTCCGCGTGTACATCGGCGATGTCTTCCACGCCAAGCTCGTCGGCGGGCAACTCGATGCTGCCCAGCGTGCACGCGCCGAAGGACTGGCGTCGCGGGTCGCGGCGATGCTCACGACCTGCGATGCCGAGCCGCCGGCGGTGTTGCTCGCCGATGGTGTGCTGACCGGCGCGGCGCGCGGCGAGGTCTATCTGCACGCCGTGCTGTCGGTGGTCGGCGCGTCGGGCGTCATGTTGGCGTGGCTCGCGTGCGTCTTGCACATGGACGCGGTGGCCGGCATCGACACCTCCGCCGAGGCGCGTGCCCGTGTGTTCACTTGCAAGCCCGAGCATGTCGCACTGGAACTGCTGCGGCTGTGGCCGCCGGCCTCGGCGCATGGCCGGCGCGTGCTCAAGGACCATCAGGTCGGGCCGGTCAAGGCGCTGCGCGATGACGACCTGGTGATTCCGGTGTTCGTCCTGCATCGGCATCGTGACGCCTGGCCCGATGCACGCGCCTTCGCGCCACAGCGCTGGCAGGAGGACCCGCGGCCGGCGGCGTTCATGCCCTTTTCGGCGGGCCCCGGCGCGTGCATCGGCTCGCAGTTCGAGATCCGTTGGCTGGCGGCCGTGGTGCGGCACGCCGCGGCTCTGGGCAGCCTGCAACTCGTCCAGCTCGGCAGGTCGCCGTGCGCGAACACGATGTTCTCGCCGCCGCGATCCCAGCTCGAGGCGCCTTGAGCATCGCCGGCCTCCGAGGAGCGACGCGGTGATGCGCCCCGCTCTCGTCTAGCGCCGCACCGGCGCAGTATCCAACGCCTCGCACAGCCGGTTGCGGGTGTCCTCCAGCCCGAACTCGGTCCGATGGATGCGCACCGGGGCGCGGCCGTCGCGGCGGCCGAGGATGCGGCACACGGTGGCCTGCAGGGTTTCGGGGTCGTTGTCGAAGTCGCCGTGACGGGTCGCCGCACTGCCGTCGGCGACGCTGGCGGGCGGCTCGCGGGCCGGGGACTGGATCCAGTCCAGCCGATCGGTGGCCAGCAGGTCGCGGATGCCCGAATGGGCCTCAATGAAGCGGGCCATGCCCAGCAATGGCGTGCCATGGCGATGCTCGCTGCGCACCCAACTGCGCGCACGCACCTCGAAGGCATGGGCCACGAGGTACAGCAGGGACTTGTTGTAGATGCGTGCGCAATGGTCGTCCTGCTCGGCGCGATCGGTCAGCGTGAACAGCGCGGCATGGCCGATGCGTTCGTTCTGCAGCACCGGCAGGAAGGTCTGCTCGAACAGGGCCATGGTCATCGCCGGCGCCCACAGCGTGAGGCTGGCGATACGCTGGCCGATGCCCTGCATCGTGGCGGCCGGGCCGTCTTCGACGCGGCCGTCGCTGGTCAGCAGTTGTGCCAGCGGCGCCAGCAGCACGGCCCCGGCACTGTGGCCGACCAGGTGCAGTTCCACATCGGGGTCGGCCTGCATCCATTCGCCCAGGAGGCGGGCGACCTGGGCCGCGCCGCCCGCTTCGGTGATCGCCTCGCCGCTGCGCACGACGGCGTTGGTCGCCAGCAGCGCGTTTTCCTTCATCTCGTCCCACAGCGCCTTGCCGCCCAGGGCGCGGGCCAACGGTTCGATGGTGTCGTCGACGCGGTCGAGCAACAGGCCCTTGGCGCGGTCCATCAGGCCCTCGGTGCGCGGGCGCACGGCATCGCGCAGCAGGTTGCCCAGCGTGCTCCAGAAGCCGGTCTTCCAGACGAAGCACAGCGGGTAGACCTGCTGCGGCAGCATCAGCTCGCGCAGGTCGGCGACGCGCTGGATGGCGGCCTCCTCGGGCACCAGGCCGCCGTGCGCATAGAGCGCGATGCGCTTCTTGGGCCAGTCGCGGGTGATGCGCGGCAGGTCGTCGCGCACGAGGTTGCGCACCGCCTCCTGGCCGGTGCCGAAGCGGCCGGTCGTGCGCAGGCGGCCGTCGTTGCCGAGGCTGACGATGTGCGGGCGCAGGTCGGCCTGGGCATAGCTGTTGGACTGGCGGGCCAGGAACGAATTGCTGGTGGCCGTGGCCTGGACGCGTTGCAGGCGCACCGGCACGGCCAGCCGCGCCACCCAGACATCGGTGCCGCGCTGCAGCCACTCGTCGTAGCTCACCCAGCCGTAGCCGCGCCGGCCCCAACGCGTGCCCCAGGAGTTCTGCAGCCAGAAGCCGTCACGGTCGTAACCGACGATCGCGAACGCATGCCAGCCGGCGATCGGTTGCTCGGCCCACGTGATGACGCCGGTGGCCGGCGGCGCCAGCCAGCCGTCGTGCACGGCCGCCGAGGCGTAGAGCACGCCGGCCTCAGCAAAGGCGGCGTGCATCGCCACCAGGTCCTTGTGGTTGACGCGGTAATAGGCGCCGAGCGGGTGCTCCTGCGCGGCCCGGGCGCGTTCCTCGGTGTAGACCTCGTGCAGCGGCCCGGGGCGCGCCGGCCAGCACTCTTCGGCGCAGACGCCGTGGCGGTGCCAGCCCTTCATCGCGCCGCGGCAGCTCGAGCCGGTGTAGTCCTCGCCCTGCCATTCGTCGTAGCGGCGTGCCATGTCGTAGAGCATGCGCGTGCTCACCCGCCGGGTGACCGGCTCGGGCCGGCGGCGGCGCAGCAAGGTGTGGGCCACGGTGGCCAGGCCGTAGGCGGTGCAGGCGCCGTCGCTGCGCTGGTCGAGCAAGGGGACCTTCAGCGCGAGGAAGTGCGCGAGCGGCATCTCCGAGGGCACGTCGACCAGCGTGGGCTCGAACATGCGGTCGCGGAAGTCGGCGGTGTCGGGCCGGGCGTCGAACAGCCGCGGCGTCGCCGCTGTCGTCCGAGGCGCCTTGCCGGCGCGGGTCGTCGTGGTCGCCATGCTGCCTCCTGCGTGCCTGCGTCGAACGCGGCCGATGCCTGCCACCGGCCTTGGCGGATCCCCGGCTGCAGTGTGCACCGGTTGTGTGTCGCCGTCGCGGCAGCGTGCGCGAGGGCGGTCGCATCGGCCGCGACCGATCAGTCCTTGACCAGGCCGCCGTCGACGACAAGGTTCTGGCCGGTGACGGCGCGCGCCCACGGCGAGGCGAAGAACAGCACCGCGTCGGCGAATTCGCCCGGCGTGGTCACGCGGCGCAATGGCGTGCTGGCGGCGATCAGGTCGAACACCGCCTCGGGGGTTGCGGCGCTCGCATCGGTGGTCCGCAGCAGGCCGCCGGAGAGCATGTTCACGGTGATGCCGTGCGGGCCGAGATCGGCGGCCATCGTGCGCGTGAGCGAGAGCAGCGCGGCCTTGGCGGCGGTGTAGTCGTGGTACGGCACGACCGGGTTCTGGAACAGGTTGGTGCCGATGTTGATCACACGCCCGAAGCCGCGCTCGTGCATGCCGGGCACGGCGGCCTGGATCGTATTCAGTGCCCCGCGCACGCTGCCCTCGAACTGGGCGGAGAAGCGCGCCCAATCGATCGTCTCGCCCTGCGGGCGGGCATCGCCGTCGAACGCGAAATCGACGAGCGCGTTGTTGACCACGGTGGTCACCGGCGCACCGAACCGCGCGTGCGCCTGCTCGAACAACGTGGCGACCTGCGTGGGGTCGGTGACATCGGCCCGCAGCGCCAGCGCGCGCTCGGGGCCGAACTCGTCCTGCAGCGCCTGCGCGGCCGCAGCACTGCGGAAATGATTGACCACCACGCGCGCGCGCTGGCCGAGGAACGCGCGCACGATCACGGCCCCCAGGCCGCGGGCGCCACCGGTGACGAGGACGATCTGGTCGGAGAGCGGGAGCGACATCGGCACATCCATCAAGGCGAGAACAGTCGGCAAGCATGCCATTGCTGCGCGGGTTCGAGGCGTGCGCGAACAGTGCAGCGAAGAGCGAAAAGCCCCCCCATCCCAACCTTCCCCCGCAAGCGGGGGAAGGAGTAGTCGTGCGCGCCTTAAGTAAGCCGCGGGTCGGCGCATTGTTCGTCCCAGCGCGCGGTAAGACGTCAGCGACGCCGCGTCGCATGGTCACCTCCCCCACGCGTGGGGGAGGTCGACACGCGCAGCGTGGCGGGTGGGGGCACGGACTGGCGCGATGGCGTCTCCCCCCACGAACACGCATGCGAGAGCACAACGCACGTCATGCGCCGTCCACGACTTATCTTTCTGGAGCCCCGGCTTCGCCCGTAGCCTCGGCATCCGCCGACACCCCCGCCCCGCCCGCCTCCCGCGTTGCCTGCGCCGCGATCTGCCCGTCGACCATCGCGTCGAACGATGCGAGCAGCACCTCGAAGCCGCCGCCAGGCTCGAGCAGGTCGAGCGCGGCGGCGATCGCCTCGACGGTCGCGAGGGCATGCGGTTCGCGGGCGCGGCGCACGCGATAACGCGAGCGCCGGTCCGGCGCGAGGGCCAGCCGCGGCAGCGCGGCGAGCGCAGGGTTCAGGCGCAGCAGGCGACGGGCCGTGCGCCAAGTGCCGTCCGGAACGACGAGCAGCGTCTGCGTGCCCTCGCCCGTCGCCGTCCATGTCCCGGGATCGACGGCCGCCTCGCCCGGAAACAGCAGCAGCGCACGCACCCCGGGGGCCTCGAGCCAGGCCGGCAGTTCGGCGAAGCGCTCGCCCACCCACAGCGTGGCTTGGCGCAAGCCAAGCGCGGCCAGCCGCGCGGTGTTGAGCGGATGCGCGGCCTCGTCGGGATGCTGCAGTACGAGAACCCGGCTGCGACTGGGCAGATCGGGGATCCACGCGCACAGGCAATGCGAGACCGGGCGCAGGCAGCGGGGGCAGCGGAGGCGGGCCATGGCGCGCGGTGCGGCGTCCGTGAAATGGTGGGCGGAGGCGCCGCCTGCCATCTCAGTCGGGGATCGCCAGCGCCAGTGTCTCCTTGATTTCCTCCATCACGATATAGCTGCGCGATTCGCGCACATGCGGCAGCGTCAGCAGGCTGCTACCGAGCAGTTCGCGATAGGCGGCCATCTCCGGGATGCGGGCCTTGATCAGGTAGTCGAAATCGCCCGACATCAGGTGACATTCGAGCACATTGGGCACGCGCAGGGCCGCGCGGCGGAACTCCTCGAAGATGTCGGCCGACTTGTAGGCCAGGCCGATCTGCACGAACACCAGCAGGCCAGCCTTCAACCGCGCCGGATCGAGCCGGGCGTGGTAGCCCTGGATCACACCCTCGCGCTCGAGCCGACGGACGCGTTCGGTGCACGGCGTCGTCGACAGTCCGACCCGTTCGCCGAGCTCGGTAAACGAGATGCGCGCATCCGCCTGCAGGATGCGCAGGATGCGCGCGTCGATGCGGTCGAGCGGGCGGCTGCGGGGGGTGCGCGGGACGGGCATGAAAACTCCGGGCAAGAGCGGCACGCGACAGGATAATCCGCCATGAACCACGCCTCAAAACAGCGGAATCGACTATCGGGCCGCCACTATACTGCGCGGATTGCGTGCCGGTCGCGCCCTGCGTCGGCGAAATGTCTTGCGGAGTGGCGCACATGCGCGTGGTGGTGCTGGGAAGCGGTGTGATCGGCGTGACGAGCGCCTGGTATTTGGCGCGCGCCGGGTTCGAGGTGACGGTGGTCGACCGGGCGAATGGTCCGGCCTGCGAGACCAGCCATGCCAACGCCGGACAGATCTCGCCCGGCTATGCGTCGCCGTGGGCGGCGCCGGGCGTGCCGTTCAAGGCGATCCGCTGGTTGATGCAACGGCATGCGCCGCTGGCGATCCGGCTCACGTCCGATCCCCAGCAATACCTGTGGCTGGCGCAGATGCTGCGCAACTGCACTGCCGCGCGCTACGCGGTGAACAAGGAACGGATGGTGCGGCTGGCCGAGTACAGCCGCGACTGCCTGGACGCGCTGCGCGCCGAGACCGGCATCGCCTACGAGGAACGCCAGCTGGGGACGCTGCAGGTCTTCCGCACCCAGGCGCAGCTCGACCACGCCGGACGCGACACCGCGGTGCTCGACCAGGCCGGCGTCCCCTACGAGCTGCTCGACCGCGCCGGCATCGCGCGTGTGGAACCGGCGCTGGCCCGTGTCGCCGACCGCCTGACCGGCGCGCTGCGTCTGCCCGACGACCAGACCGGCGATTGCCGGCTGTTCACCGAGCGGCTGACCGAACTGGCGCGCAACGAAGGCGTGACGTTCCGCTTCGGGCAGACGATCGAGCGCATCGAGGGCAGCGGCGACCGGGTCGACGGCATGCGCATCGATGGCCGCCTGGAACGCTTCGACCGCTATGTGATGGCGCTGGGCAGTTGGTCGCCGGCCCTGCTGCGGCCGCTGGGCCTGGACGTGCCGGTGTATCCGCTCAAGGGCTATTCGCTGACGATCCCCATCCGCGACCCGGCGATGGCGCCGGTCTCCACGGTGCTCGACGAAAGCTACAAGGTCGCGATCACCCGCTTCGACACCCGCATCCGCGTCGGCGGCATGGCCGAGGTCGCCGGTTTCGACATGCGCCTGGATCCGCGCCGGCGCGCGACGCTGGAAAAAGTGGTCGGCGACCTGTACCCGCACGGCGGCGACCTCGCAGCGGCCGACTTCTGGACCGGCCTGCGGCCGGCCACGCCCGACGGCACGCCGGTGGTCGGCGCCACCCGCTACCGCAACCTGTTCCTCAACACCGGGCACGGCACGCTGGGCTGGACGATGGCCTGCGGCTCGGGCCGTTATCTGGCCGACCTGATGGCGATGCAACCGACCGCGATCCGCGGCGACGGACTCGACCTCTCTCGCTACGGACACGCGCGGGACACTGCGTCGCGGTCGGACACGCGCAGCGTCGCAGGCGCGACAATGGCGCGCTGATTTCCCCCGCAGCAAGGACACCGCAATGCGCCCCGCTCGCGCGCTGATCGACCTCGACGCCCTGCGCCACAACTACCGACTCGCCCGCCGCCTCGGCGGCGGCAAGACCCTGGCGGTGATCAAGGCCGATGCCTACGGCCATGGCGCGGTGCGCTGCGCGCAGGCACTGTCGAGCGACGCCGACGGGTTCGCGGTCGCGTTCCTGGAAGAAGCGCTGACGCTGCGCGAAGCCGGCATCACCGCGCCGATCCTGCTGCTGGAGGGCGTGCTCGCCGCCGACGAGCTGCCGCTGGTCGCGAAGCACGATCTATGGATGGTCGTCCACGCGTCCTGGCAGGTCGAGGCACTCGCGCGCACCTCGCTGCCGCGGCCGCTGGACGTGTGGCTCAAGCTCGACTCGGGCATGCACCGGGTCGGCATCGATCCGGCCGCCTATGCCGCCGCCTGGCAGCAGCTGCACGCCCTGCCGCAGGTCGGCCGCCTGGTGAAGATGACCCACTTCTCGCGCGCCGACGAACCCGACCAGCCGCGCACGCGTGAGCAGATCGCGACGTTCGCCGCGGTCACCGCCGGCCTGCCGGGCGAGACCAGCCTGTGCAACTCCCCCGCCCTGCTCGCCTGGCCGCAGGCACGCGGCGACTGGGCGCGTGCGGGGCTGATGCTGTATGGCGCGTCGCCGTTCGCGCCCGGCCATCCGGCTGCGGCGCAGCTGCAGCCGGTGATGACGCTCGAATCGCAGGTCATCGCGGTGCGCGAGCTGCCAGCCGGCGAGCCCGTGGGCTACGGCGGCACGTTCGTCACGCCGCAGCCCACGCGTGTGGGCGTGGTGGCAATGGGCTATGCGGACGGCTATCCGCAGTTCGCCGTCGCCGGCACGCCGGTCGCGATCGACGGGCGGCCGGGCCGGCTGATCGGCCGAGTGTCGATGGACATGCTCACCGTCGACCTGACCGAGCATCCGCAAGCCGGCGTCGGCAGTCGTGTCGAACTGTGGGGCCGCCAGGTCCCGGCCGGCGAGGTCGTCGCGCGCAGCCAGACGAGTGCGTATCGGCTGCTGTGCGGCGTCAAGCGCGTGCCGCTGGTGTCGATCGCGGAACGCTGACGGCGCTTGCCCCCACCCGGCGCGCGCTGCGCGCCGACCTCCCCCGCGAGCGGGGGAGGTGATTCCGCGCTTGGCCCCTTCCCCCGTTTTTTACGGAGGAAGGCTGGGATGGGGGCCGCGTTCCGCGACAAGCACTTACCCCCACCCGGCGCCTTCGGCACCGACCTCCCCTCGAGCGGAGGAGGTGATTCCGCGCATCCTCTCAGGCGGTCGAGGTGTTCTCGTGCAATGAAGGCTTTTGGCCCCTTCCCCCGTTTTTACGGGGGAAGGCTGGGATGGGGGGCGCGTTCCGCGACAAGCGCTTGCCCCCAACCCGGCGCTTTCGGCACCGACCTCCTCGCGAGCGGGCGAGGTGATTCAGCGCACCGCCTCAGGCGGTCGAGGTGTTCTCGTGCAATGAAGGCTTTTGGCCCCTTCCCCCGTTTTTACGGGGGAAGGCTGGGATGGGGGCCGCGTTCCGCGACAAGCACTTACCCCCACCCGGCGCACGGTGCGCACCGACCTCCCCGCGAGCGGGGAGGTGATTCCGCGCACCGCCTCAGGCGGCGAGGTGTTCTCGCGCGATGAGGGCTTTTGGCCCCTTCCCCCGTTTTTTACGGGGGAAGGCTGGGATGGGGGCCGCGTTCCACGACACGCGCTTACCCCCACCCGGCGCCTCCGGCACCGACCTCCCCGCATGCGGGGGAGTTGATTGCGAGGGCGTGCGTCCTCGCGAAAGACCTGCGCGACGAACGCCTCAGCCATCGCACCCCAGCGCGCGGAGGGTGCCGCGGGCCTTGGCGCGGGTCTCGTCGAGTTCGCGCGCGGGGTCGGAGTCGGCGACGATGCCGGCGCCGGTGCGGAAGCGCGCGGTGTCGCCTTCGATCTCGGCGCTGCGGATCAGGATGTTGAGATCGAGGTCGCCATCACTGTTCAGCCAGCCCATCGCGCCGGTGTAGGCACCACGGCCCTGCCCTTCGAGCTCGGCGATGATCTGCATGCAGCGGACCTTCGGGCAGCCGGTGATCGTGCCGCCGGGGAACACCGCGGCGATCGTTCGCCCCGGCGTCGCGTCGGACCGCAGTCGGCCGCGCACATTGCTGACGATGTGGTGCACGTGCGCGTAGCTCTCCACGCACATCAGCTCGTCGACTTCGACGCTGCCGGCCACGCACACGCGCCCCAGGTCGTTGCGCTCCAGGTCCACCAGCATCACATGCTCGGCGCGCTCCTTCGGGTGGCCGACCAGTTCCTGCACGCGGGCCAGGTCGTCGTCGCCGTCGAAGCGGGCGCGGGTGCCGGCGATCGGCCGGGTCTCGACGAGGTCGCCGCGCACCGAGACCAGACGCTCAGGCGAGGCGCTGGCGACCGCCCAGCCCGCGCCCTGCAGCAGGCCGGCGAATGGCGCGGGGTTGTGCTCGCGCAGGCGGGCGTAAAGCGCGGCAGGATCGAGCGCGCCGGCGAAGGTCGCACGCCAGCCGCGCGAGAGGTTGGCCTGGAACACGTCGCCGGCAGCGAGGTAGTCGAGCACGTGGCGCACCCCGTCGGTGAAGCGCGCCGGGGTGTCTTCGTCGAGCGCGAGCGGCGCGCGCCAGGCGGGCAACGGCGCAGGCGCGACCGCCGCCGCCTCGATCAGGGCGTCGAGCAACGCGGCGTAGCCGGGCTCGGCGACCGCGACGACCTCGCCCGTGGCGTGGTCGCGCAGCACCGCGGCCGGACAGCGCCAGGCCATCGCGACCGGCAGATGGCCGACAGCGGCGGGCAGGTCCAGCACCGGTTCGACCTGGGCGGCGAGTTCATAGCCCAGATACAGCGCCCAGCCGCCGCGGAAGGGCCAGCGCGGTTCGTCGCGATCGCTGCGTGCGGCGCGCCATTGGGCATCGAGCAGATCGAGGAATGCGCCTTCGAGGCTGCGACCGTCGGCATCGCGCGTGATGCCATCGGCATCCAGTCGCAGCGATGCGCCGTCGGTCGCCAGCAGCAGGTCCCAGCGCGATTGCGCGGTGCCGTGCGCCACCGACTGCAGCAGCAGTGGATGGCGTGCGGGCGTGGCGCGCTGCAGCGCGAGCAGGTCGGTGTCGGCGGGCAGCGGTCGGGTGATCAGCACGGGGCGGCCGTCGTGAGTGAGCGTCAGGCGTCGAGTTCGGTCCAGCGCAGGTAGGCGGCGTCGAGCGCGTCCTGTAGCTGCTGCAATTGCTGGCCGTGCGCGGCGATGCCGGCGGCGTCGCGCTGATAGAACGCCGGCGTGTTCATCTCCTCGGTCATGCGCGCGATGTCCGTCTCCAACTGCTCGATGCGGCCGGGCAATTGTTCGAGCTCGCGCTGGTCCTTGTAACTGAGCTTGCGCTTGGCCGTGACCGGCGCTTCGCCCACGGCCGGCGTCGAAGCGGCTTGCACTGCGCTGGCCGCGGATTTCGCCGCGAGCGTGGTCGCCGGCAGCGCCTCGCCCGGCTGCGGGCGTTGGCGCAGCCAGTCCTCGTAACCGCCGATGTACTCGCCGACGTGACCCTCGCCTTCCATCACCAGCGTCGAGGTGACCACGTTGTCGAGGAAGTCGCGGTCGTGGCTGACCAGCAGCAGCGTGCCGGGATACTCGCCCAGCAGTTCTTCGAGCAGTTCCAGCGTCTCGACGTCGAGGTCGTTGGTCGGTTCGTCCATCACCAGCAGGTTGGACGGCTGCGCGAACAGCTTGGCCAGCAGCAGACGGTTGCGCTCGCCGCCCGAGAGGCGGGTGATCGGCGCACGCGCGCGTTCGGGCGTGAACAGGAAATCCTGCAGATAGCCGATCACGTGCTTGCGGGTGCCGTTGATCTCGACGAAGTCCTGGCCTTCGGCCACGTTCTCCAACGCGTTCCAGTCCTCGCGCAGCGTCGCGCGGTATTGGTCGAAGTACGCGATCTGAAGCTGCGTGCCCGCGCGCACCTCACCGGTCTGCGGCTGCAGCTCGCCCAGCAGCAATTTGAGCAGCGTGGTCTTGCCGGTGCCGTTGGCGCCGATCAGGCCGATGCGATCGCCGCGGAAGATCGTCGTGGAGAAATCGCGGATCAGGACGCGATCGCCGAAGCCGAAGCTGATGTCTTTGAGCTCGACGACCTTCTTGCCGGAATTGCCGGCCGAGGCCGCGGCCATGCGCACGTTCCCGGTGAGATCGCGGCGCTGCGCACGTTCGACGCGCATCGCCTTGAGCCGGCGCACGCGGCCTTCGTCGCGGGTGCGGCGGGCCTTGATGCCCTGTCGGATCCACGCCTCTTCCTGCGCCAGCATCTTGTCGAAACGCGCCTGCTCCTGGGCCTCGGCGTTGAGGCGTTCCTCGCGGCGGCGCACGTAGTTGTCCCAGTCGCCGGGCCAGCTGGTCAGCTTGCCGCGATCGATCTCGATGATGCGCGTGGCCAGCGCACGCAGGAATCGGCGGTCATGGGTGACGAACACGATTGCGCCGGGCCACTGCTTGAGGAAGCCTTCGAGCCAGTCGATCGCGGCGATGTCGAGATGATTGGTCGGCTCGTCGAGCAGCAGGATGTCCGGCGCCGACACCACCGCACGCGCCAGCAGCACGCGGCGCTTCATGCCACCCGACAGCCGGGTGAATGCGGCATCGCCGTCGAGCTGCAGGCGTTCGAGGACCTCGGTCACACGCTGGTCGATGCGCCAGCCGTCGAGGGCGTCGATGCGCGCCTGGACGTCGGCGAGTGCGTCGTAGTCCTCGGCGTGCAGCAGGCGGTGGTACTCGGCCAGCGCCGCGCCCGCCTCGCCCAGGCCGCCCGCCACGACGTCGAAGATGCTGCCGTCGGCGCCCGCGGGCACTTCCTGCTCCAGGCGGGTCACGCGTACGCCCTGCTCGCGGCGGATCTCGCCGTCGTCGGGCTTCAGCTCGCCGTCGATCAGGCGCATCAGGGTGGACTTGCCGGCACCGTTGCGGCCGATCAGCGCCACGCGCTCGCCGCGTTCGATCGAAAATTCCACGCCGTCCAGCAGCAAAGGGCCGCCGACGCTGTAGTCGACGGCATTCAAGGTCATCAAAGGCATCCGCACAGTGTAGCGGTCCGCGCCGCTGACCGGACCGCCATCGCAGTCTCGGACATCGGACGCACCTGAACCCGCGCCCTTAGGGTGATCCCTAGTTGGACCGGCCCCGGAACCGGCGTATCCAGAAAGACACCCCTGATCGCACGTCCGCGTCGCAGCGCGATCGCCCCCGAAGGAGACGTCGATGAATGCCATTTCCGCCGTCGGTCCGCAGACCGCCCTTCCCGCTTCCGATGCGCCCAGCGGGCGCGCGCTGACCGTCCAGCACGGCGACACCCTGTCCGGCCTGGCCGCGCAGCTCGGGGTGCCGCTCGACACGCTGCTGGCGGCCAACCCCCAGGTACTGAACCCCGATGTCATCTATCCCGGCGATGCCATCAACGTCCCCGGCGGCACCACGCAGGCCGCCAGCGGCGGCGGTGGCAGCTACACCGTGCAACCCGGTGACTCGCTGTCGGGCATCGCCTCGGCCAACGGCACGACCGTGCAGGCGCTGCTCGACGCCAACCCGCAGATCCACAACCCCGACCTGATCGTGGTCGGCGACCGGATCCATCTGCCGGGCCCCAGCGGTGGCGGGACCGGCGGCGACGGTGCCGGCCCGGTCGAGGGCCCGGACCCGACCGCACCGCCCGCGACCGGCGGCGCGGGCGGCGTCACCGCAGCCGAGCTGCAGCAGATCGTGCCGACCCTCAGCGCTGCGAAGGCCGAAGCGGTGGCGCCGCACCTCAATGCCGCGATGGCGGAGGCCAACATCGACACCCCGCAGCGCCAGGCGATGTTCATCGCCCAATTGGCGCACGAGAGCGGCGGCTTCCATTACATGGAAGAGATCGCCAGCGGCGCGGCATATGAAGGCCGCGCGGACCTAGGCAACACCCAGCCGGGCGACGGCGAGCGTTACAAGGGGCGCGGCTACATCCAGGTGACCGGCCGCCACAACTACACCGAGGCCGGGCGCGCCCTGGGCCTGGACCTGGTCAACAATCCCGAGCTCGCCGCGCAGCCGGAGAACGCCGCACGCATCGCCGCCTGGTATTGGGAAAGCCGCGGTATCAACGCCGCCGCCGATGCCGGCGACTTCACCCAGGTCACGCGCCTGATCAACGGCGGCACCAATGGCCTGGCCGACCGCGAGGCCTACTACGCGCGCGCCAGCGCGATCCTGGACTGAGCGGCGCAGCGGTAGGCGTACACGCCGGTCGATCATGCCGTGCCGCATGACCGACCGGCCCCCGGCCCGGGGTCATGGTGCCGCGCGGCGACCGACGCTGCGCCCTAGGGAATGTCGAAGCCTGCGGGGTCGTTCGGGATCCCGAGCCGCTCGAACAACGCAGGCCCGATCTGCGACACCGCCTCGCCATCGCAGCGGCGCTCGACCGCGTCGCCACCGCCGACCGGCGCGATCGCGACGCCGGCCTTCTCCCAGCCGCGGCCGATGCCGGTAAACAGCGTGTGGACCTGCCCCTGGTGATCGAAGCGCAGGAAGGCGCCGCCACCGCCCGAATACATTAGTGTGCTGCCACGAAACGCCTGCGCCGGCGCGGTGTCGTCGGACGGATAGACCACGGGGGGCGCCGTGCCCTGCGCTGCGCCGCTTCGGTACGTCATGCGCGCGCCGTCGGGCGACCCGCACAACGCATCGACCCCTGCTGCGTGGCGGCAGCCGAATACGACGGTTTCGCCGTCCGGACAGAATGTGACGGCCTCCGGCGCCGGGGCGCCGGTCGTGGCGGGCGGCGGAGCGGGTGTGGCGCGGGCGTCCGATGTCGGCGCAACGCCAGGATCGGCCGTAGCGCCGGGAGACGTCGGTGCACGATCGGCGTCGGTGCACGCGGCGAGCAGCAGCAGCGAGAGCGAGGCAGCGAGCGGTTTCATGGGAACACCAGGCAGCCAGAGACAACGCCAGCCTGCCATGCCCGGTGTCGGCAGGCCGCGACCGCGGTCACGACTGGCGCCACGTCCCCGCGCGATCGCCCGGCGCAACCAGACCGTCAGGAACTGCACGAGAGCATCGAGCAGCCCGGCTTGCTGCGCGCCCAATCCGGCCGGCGCGCGGCGAAGGCGTCACGCCCCGGCTGATCGTCGTAGGGGCGGCGCAGCACGTCCAGCAGCTCGGCAATGCCTGCCGCATCGCCGCCCTCGGCGCGGTCGATCGCCTGCTGGGTCAGGTAGTTGCGCGGCACGTAGCGCGGGTTGGCCGCGTGCATGCGCGACCGTCGGTTCTCGGCGGGTTCGGCGGTGTCGGCCAGGCGCGTGGCGTAGTCGCGCAACCACGCGGCCAGCCCGTCCTCGACCGCCGCGCGGCGCGCCGGATCGTAGAACGCCTCGCCAACCGGATCGAGCGACGGCGCGGCGAGGTCGAGATCGGCCAGCCCTCGGAAGAACAGTGTCATGTCGACCTCCCCTGCCTGCAGCAGGCCGTACAGGCGCTGCATCAGCGCGACGTCGCCCTCGCGCGCATCCGGCAGACCGAGCTTGGCGGCGGTGTTGTCGCGATTGGCGGCGCCGTAGGCGGCGGCATAGGCGTCGAGCCCGGCCTGCAGCGGCGCGACCTCACCGAACAGCGGCGCCAGCGCCTGCGCCAGCCGCCCGAGGTTCCAGTGCGCGATCCGCGGCTGCCAACCGAAGCGATAGCGCCGGCCCTGGGCATCGGTGGTATTGGGCGTCCAGTCCGGATCGTAGTCGTCGATCCAGCCATACGGCCCGTAGTCGATCGTCAGGCCCAGGATCGACATGTTGTCGGTGTTCATGACGCCATGCACGAAGCCCACGCGCATCCAGCCGGCGATCATCGTCGCGGTGCGGGTGCAGACCTCGGCGAACCAGTCGCCGTATCGCGTCTCGCCCTGGCCGGCCAGATGCGGAAAGTCGCGGGCGATCGTAAAGTCGGCCAGGCGCTTGAGCAGCGCAAGGTCGCCGCGCGCGGCCGGCAACTCGAAATGCCCGAAGCGCACGAACGACGGCGCGACCCGGCACACCACCGCGCCCGGCTCGGCGGCCGGATGGCCGTCGTAGAACATGTCGCGCACGACCGCATCGCCGGTGGCGACCAGCGACAGGGCGCGCGTGGTCGGGATGCCCAGGTGATGCATCGCCTCACTGCAGACGAACTCGCGGATCGACGAGCGCAGCACCGCCCGGCCGTCGGCAGTGCGCGAGTACGGCGTGGGCCCGGCGCCCTTGAGCTGCAACTCCCAACGCTGCCCGTCGTCGGCAACGCCCTCGCCCAGGGTGATCGCGCGGCCATCGCCGAGCTGCCCGGCCCAGTGACCGAACTGGTGCCCGCCGTAGTTGCCGGCGAAGGGCATCATCCCCGGTGCGAGCGCGTTGCCGCCGAAGACCTGCGCGAATGCCGGCGAGGCGACGGTCTGGGCATCGAAGCCCAGCGCCTGCGCCATCTCGGCCGAATGCGCGAGCAAGCGCGGCGCAGCGACCGGCGTCGGCAGGACCGGCGACCACAGCGCACCCTCGACCTGGCGCCGCCGGCTGCCGGCCTCGGCATCGCCCGGCAGCTCGCGCACGAAGCAGTTGTCCAAGCGCAGACCATGCGTCAGCGCGACCTGCGGCAGGACCGTCGTGCTCATCGCCCCAGCTCGTAGGGACCGCCGACTTCGAGCGCGCGCCGGTAGGCCGGCCGCGCATGGATCCGCTCGACGAAGTCGCGGATATGCGGACCGACGTACTCGCCCGCGCGCGCCACTGCGGCCTCCAGCGGAAAGCTCATCTGGATGTCGGCCGCGCTGAAGCGCTCGCCGAGCAACCACGGCTGCGCCTGCAGTTCGCGCTCGACATAGCCCAGATGCGTGGCCAGTTGCGGGCCGACAAACGCCTGCATCGTCCGGTCGGCGATGCCGCGCGCGATCGGCCGCACGAAGAACGGCATCGGCGCGCTGCGCAGGCGCGCCATCACCAGGGTCAGCAGCAGCGGCGGCATCGCCGAGCCTTCGGCGTAGTGCAGCCATTGCCGGTAGCGCAGCCGCGCGTCCTCGTCGTCCGGCGCGGGCGAGAGCGTATGCGTGGGGTCGAAGCGCTCGACCAGAGTTTCGACGATCGCCCCCGACTCCACCAGCACGCGGCCGTCGAGCTCGACCACTGGCGACTTGCCCAGCGGATGCACCGCGCGCAGCGCCTCGGGGGCAAGCATGGTGCGGGCGTCGCGCTGATAGCGCACGACCTCGTAGGGTTGCCCCAGCTCCTCGAGCAACCACAGCACGCGCTGGGAGCGGGAGTTGTTCAGGTGGTGGACGCGGATCGTCGCCATCGGGTTCTCTGCGTTCGGCTTGTGGGCGCCATGATGGGCCAGAGCATGACAAGACGCGGAGAATCGGAGCAAAGCGCGCCCCAACGGTCGGCAATCGCTGCACGCAGCGCAGCCACTACAATGGGCCATGCGACTTCTGCTGCTCTCGCTCGGGACCGGGGCGCTTCCCGACTTCATCGCCGACCACGTCGGTCGGCCCGCGTCGACTGTGCGACTGGGCTATCTCGACGACGCCGCGCGTCCCTACGCGGGGCTGCCGTTCGTGGCCGCCGAGCGCGCGCGGATCGTGGCCCAGGGGTACCGGGTGATCGCGCTGACCGCGGGCGACTTCGAGGATCCGGCCGCGTTCGGCGCAACGCTCGAGGGACTCGATGCGCTCTACGTCGCCGGCGGCAATACGTTCGCCCTGCTGGCGGCCTTGCGTCGCCGCAGTGTCGACGCGGCGTTGGTGGCGCAGGTCCAGGCCGGCCTGCCCTATATCGGGGCCAGTGCCGGAGCGATCGTGACCGGTCCCAGTATCGAACCCGCATCGCTGATGGACGACCCGGCCGAGGCGCCGGCGCTGGCCGAGCGTCGGGGACTTGGGCTGGTCGATACCGTCGTGATCCCGCACGCCGACGGTGCCTTGCCGCCGTATCCGCCCGCCCTGATCGCCGAGATCCGCCGCACCTACGGGGCCACATATCCCCTCACGTTCCTCGACGACGACCAAGCCCTGCGGATCGACGATGCAGCGCCGCGCCTGATCGCCTCGCCCTGAGCAGCCGCGGACCGGGCGATCCGGATCGCGCAGGCATCCGCGCCTGGTCGCACCGCGCGTCGGCAGGGCTCCAGGCCGGCTGCTGCCATTGGCTTCGATACGCATTCCGCGATCCCGGGGCCATCGCGGGTTACACTATGCGGTTCCCCCGACCGGCACCGCGCCGGCGCTACGAGAGACCGCACCATGAGCGCCGAGACGCCCATCGCCCCCGCTTCGACCCCCAAGTTCACCGACCTCGCCTTGCCCGAGACGCTGCTGCGCGCGCTGGCCGGCGTGGGCTACGAGTCGCCGTCGCCGATCCAGGCCGCGACCATCCCCCCGCTGCTCGAAGGCCGCGACGTGCTCGGCCAGGCGCAGACCGGCACCGGCAAGACCGCCGCATTCGCGCTGCCGATCCTGGCGCGCATCGACCCGGCCGCCCGCAAGCCGCAGGCGCTGGTGCTCGCCCCCACCCGCGAACTGGCGATCCAGGTCGCCGAGGCGTTCCAGAAGTACGCCGCGCACATGCCCGGCTTCCATGTGCTGCCGATCTACGGCGGTCAGGGCTACGGCCAGCAGCTGTCGGCGCTCAAGCGCGGCGTGCAGGTGATCGTCGGCACGCCCGGCCGCGTGATCGACCACCTCGAGCGCGGCTCGCTCGATCTGTCGGAGCTGCGCGCGCTGGTGCTCGACGAGGCCGACGAGATGCTGCGCATGGGCTTCATCGATGACGTCGAAGCGGTGCTGAAGAAGACGCCGGACACGCGCCAGGTGGCGCTGTTCTCGGCGACGATGCCGACCCAGATCCGGCGCATCGCGCAGACCTATCTGCGCGAGCCGGTCGAGATCGCGATCAAGGCGACCACCACGACCGCCGCCAACATCCGCCAGCGCTACTGGATGGTCAGCGGCACCAACAAGCTCGATGCGCTGACCCGGATCCTGGAAGCCGAACCGTTCGACGCGATGATCATCTTCGCGCGCACCAAGCTGGCGACCGAGGAACTGGCCGAGAAGCTCTCGGCGCGCGGCCTGGCCGCGGCCGCGATCAACGGCGATCTCGACCAGAAGCAGCGCGAGAAGACCATCCAGCAGCTCAAGGATGGCCGTATCGATGTCCTGGTGGCGACCGACGTCGCCGCGCGCGGGCTGGACGTGGAGCGCATCAGCCACGTGCTCAACTACGACATCCCCTACGACACCGAAAGCTACGTGCACCGGATCGGCCGTACCGGCCGCGCCGGGCGCAGCGGCGAGGCGATCCTGTTCGTGGCCCCGCGCGAGCGCGGCATGCTCGGCGCGATCGAGCGCGCGACCCGGCAGAAGATCGAGCAGATGCAACTGCCGACGGTCGAGATCGTCAACGAACGCCGCGTCGACCGCTTCCTGGAGAAGATCACCGGCGCGCTGGAGAGCCCGCAACTGGCGCAGTTCCGCGACCTGGTCGATCGCTACGAGCGCGAGCACAACGTGCCCGCCGCCGAGATCGCCGCGGCCCTGGCCACCCTGGTCCAGGGCGACACGCCGCTGTTGCTCGATCCGCCGCGCAAGCCCGAGAAGCCGTTCGAGCGCGAATTCGTCGAGCGGCCCGGTGGTCGCGAAGCCTCGCGCGCCGCACGCGAGCCGCGGGAGCCCCGCGAGCCTCGTGCGCCGCGCCCCGACCAGGGCCCGCGCGAGCCCGACGTGGGCATGGAGACCTTCCGCATCGAAGTCGGCTACGTGCACGGCGTGCAGCCGGGCAACATCGTCGGTGCGATCGCCAACGAGGCCGACCTGGAAAGCCGCTACATCGGCCGGATCGACATCCGCGACGACTACAGCCTGGTCGACCTGCCCGAAGGCATGCCGCGCGAGCTGCTCGAGCACCTGAAGAAGGTGCGTGTGGCCGGTCAATCGATCCGCATGCGCCGCGCCGAGGAGGCCGACATGGCCGCCGCCCCGCCGCGCAGCGGCAAGCGTCCGTTCGCCGGCAAGCCGCACGGCAAGCCTGGCTTTCGCCCCGGCGGCGGTCCGCGCAAAGGCCCCCGCCGCGACTGACACTAAGAACCGGGGTCAGAGTCGAATTTCGCTACGGAACACCGGGGTCGAGCGCACGTCAGGCGAAATTCGACTCTGACCCCGGTTTTGGATGTGCCTAGAATCGGGGGATGCCCCGCATTCTTGTTTTCCAGCATGTCGCCGCCGAGCCGTTGGGAACGCTCGATCCGCTGATCCGCCGACGCGGACACCGGATCCGCTTCGTCAACTTCGAGCGTGAGCCCGATGCGCAGCCGACGGTCGATCGCTACCGCGGTCTGATCGTGCTGGGCGGTCCGATGAACGTCGAGGACCGGCACGCACGGGCGCATCTGCTGACCGAGTTGCGCGCGATCGAGCGCATGCTCGAACTCGGTCGCCCGGTGCTGGGCATCTGCCTGGGCGCGCAGTTGCTGGCGCACGTGCTCGGTGCGCCGGTGAGGCGCATCGCGCGGCCTGAGATCGGCTGGTATCCGCTGCGCAGCACCGAGGCCGGGCTCGGCGACCCCGTGCTCGCCCCGCTCGGTGCCGGTGCCCCGGTGTTCCAGTGGCATGGTCGGCATTTCGAGATTCCCGGCAGCGCCGTGCACCTGGCGCGCACCGACAGTTGCGAGCAGCAGGCCTTCCGCTATGGCGACAACGCCTACGGGTTCCAGTTCCACCTGGAGATGGACGCGCCGCTGATCGAACGCTGGCTCGGCACGCCGGCCTATCGCGACGAGCTCGCCAGCGCCGGCCTGCCGCACGACGCCGATGCGATCCGCGCACTGACCGCGCAGCACATCGCACCGATGCAGGCGCGCGCCGAGGCGGTCTTCAACACCTTCCTCGACCTCGTTGGCCGCCCCGACCGCCGCTTCGTGCTGCCGTCGCGGGAGTTCGGCTGAGCCGGCACATCAGCGTGGCGAGGCCGACCTGCCCGGCGCGCGGGTGGGCACGGGTCGCCCCCAAAAGCGCCCCCATCCCAACCTTCCCCCTGTAAGGGGCGCAATGCCCCGCGTGACGGCGGACGGAGCGACGCCGCACTTCGCCGCCGGGGTGAGTCGGCGCGCACAGCGCGTCGGTTGTGGCTGCTGGGTCGCCCTCCAAAAAAAGCGCCCCCATCCCAACCTTCCCCCGCGTCGCGGGGGAAGGGGCAGAGCCGCAGCCCGCACGTTCCGGGGAGGAGGCAGAGCTCCCCCGGGGGGAAGGGTCAGAGCCGCGATCCGTGCGTTCCGGGAAGAGGCAGAGCTACCCCGCGGGGGAAGGGTCAGAGCCGCGACCCGTGCGTTCCGGGGAAGGGGCAGAGCTATCCCGCGCGTCGAGGGGAAGGGGCAGAACCGCAGCCCGTGCGCTCCGGGGAAGGGGCAGCGCTATCCCGCACGTCGCGGAAGGGGCAGAGCCGCAGCCCGTGCGTTCGGGGAGGGCGCAGAGCTGCAGCGCCGCGGGTGACGGGACGCAAGCTTGCCCCTCCCCCGCCTGCGGGGGAGGTCGACGCGCAACGCGCGTCGGGTGGGGGCACGGGCCCGCCGCTTAAAACAACCCGCCGATCTTCGGCAGCGAGACGTCCGGCAGCCGGACATCCGGGCCCAGCACATGCCAGACCTCGGCCAGCGGCGGCCAGCCCAGATACGGCGCCAGCCACCAGTAGGCGGCGACCAGGATCAACACGGTCACCAGCAGACGCAGCACCACGCCGGCCACCTTGAAGGCGAGCCAGATGCCGACGATGACCAGGACGAAGCCGAGCCAGCTCACGCGGCCTCCGCTCCATCGTGCAGCGGGCGCAGCGCGGGATCGAGCGCGACGCGCTCGTCGAAGACGAAGCAGCGGCCGTCGTAGCCGAAGCCGCCCACGCGTTCGAAGTACCCCAGAATGCCGCCGTCGAGTTGCAGCACATTGTCCATGCCGTCGGCACGCATCCACAGTGCCGCCTTCTCGCAACGGATGCCGCCGGTGCAAAAGCTCACGACGGTCGCGTCGCGCAGCCCATCGCGGTGCGGGGCCAGCGCCTCCGGCAGTTCGGTGAAGTTGTCGATCGGCAGGGTCAGCGCGCCGGCGAAGCTGCCGTGGGCGACTTCCTCGCGGTTGCGCGTGTCGAGCAACACCAGCCGGCGACCTGCATCGTCGTGACCCTGCGCGATCCAGCGCGCCAGGTCTTCGGGCGCGACATCGGGCGCACGGGCCGGTGCCGCCAGCGGCATCGCCTCGGGCCTGCGGAAACTGATGATCTCGGGTTTGACCTTGACCTTCAGCCGTGCGAACGGCACCCCCTCGCTGCCGCTGCGCTTGACCTGCAGCGTGGAAAATCGCGGGTCAGCGCGTACTGCTTCGACCAGCGTGTCGATGGCCGCAGCGGCGCCGGCCAGGAACAGGTTGATCCCCTCCGGGGCGACGAGCACCGTGCCGCGCAGTTCGCCGGCTTCGGCCAGCGCACGCAGCCAGTCGGCGACGGCAGCCGGATCGTCGATGGCGGCGAAGTGGTAGGCGGCGAGGTTGTCGATCATGGGCGCAATTGTAGCGGGGCCCGCCCTCGGCCTCCGCGCCGACGCCCTCGCCCGCGGGAACCGGTTGGCAGAGCGCAAACGATCGGGCCGCCGAAAACCCAGAGCGCGGCATGAGAGCCGATCTCGGGACCGGGAGGTTCCGCCAGCGGCCCGATGCCCCCACCCCAGCCCTCCCCCGCGATGCGGGGGAGGGAGCGCGCAGTGATTGCGGGACAGGCCGCCCCCGCGATGCGGAACAACGAGTGCGGTCGCAATGGCGCGCAACTGCTGTGGGACGGCGCTTTCCCGCTTTGCGGGCAGGGAGCCATCCCGGCGCCTTGGTCCAAGCGGTCAGCACAGAACGCCGAACGTGAGGGACGACCTCAGCGCTCGTAGTTCTCCCGCACGAAGCGGTCGAACAGCCGCACACCAAAGGCCGATGCGCCGGCCGGTGTCGTCGGCAGCTCGTTGCCGTCGCGCCAGGCCATGCCGGCGATGTCCAGGTGCGCCCAGGCGCGGCCCGGATCGATCCACTCGCCGATGAAGTGCGCCGCCGTGCCCGAGCCCGGGCGGCCGCCGCCGTTGCGCAGGTCGGCGATCGGCGATTCGAGCAGCTTGCCGTAGCCCGGATGCATCGGCATGCGCCAGACCGGCTCGCCGGCCGCCTGGCCTGCGGCGGTGAGTTGCGCGGCCAGGGCATCGTCGCGGGTGAACAGGCCGGCGTAATCGTTGCCCAGCGCGGTGACGATCGCGCCGGTCAGCGTGGCGATATCGACAATCACGCGCGGGTTGTCCTGGCGCTGGACGTACCACAGCGCATCGACCAGCACCATGCGCCCTTCCGCGTCGGTGCTCATGATTTCGTAGGTCTTGCCGGACGCGGTGCGCACCACGTCGCCGGGGCGCGCGGCGGTGCCCGAGGGCATGTTCTCGGCCAGCGCGGCCACGGCCACGGCGTTGACCTTCGCGTTGCGGCCGGCGAGCGCGAGCACGGCGCCGGTCGCGCTCGCCGCGCCGGTCATGTCGTACTTCATGCGCCACATGTTCTCGCTGCCCTTGATCGAGATGCCGCCGGTGTCGAAGGTGATGCCCTTGCCGACGAACGCGACCGGGGCGTCGCCGCGCGCGCCGCCGTTGTAGCGCACGACCATCAGCCGCGGCGGCCGCGCACTGCCCTGCCCCACGGCCAGCAGGCTGCCCATGCCCAGCTTGTCCATCGCCGGCACGTCGAGCACCTCGATGCTGACGTTCGGTGTGCCGGCGAACGCCGCGCGCGTCCGCGCGACGAACACCTCGGGATACAGCACGTTGGCCGGTTCGGTGACCAGGTCGCGTGCGAACGCCACCCCCTCGGCCACTGCCTTCCAATCGCCGTCCCAGGTGCGCGCGGCATCGGCGCCCGCGGGGCTGCGCACGACCAGCGTGCCGGTCCCGGCCGCCTGGGCGTCGCCCCCGCTGCGGTAGGTGTCGAAGCGGTACTGGCCCAGCGCGGCGCCGAACGCGAGGTGCGCGGCGGCGCCCGATTCGGCGCCTTCCCACAGTACGTCGATCTGCGGCGCACGGCTGCGTGCGGCGAACCGACCGACCTGGCCCCCGACGTCCTCGATCCGGCGCGCATCGGGCGTGCCGGCGCCGGTGCCGATCAGCAACACGCGGTCGTAGCCGGCGATGCCCGGCAGGTCGAGCTGGCTGTCGGCCTTGCCGCTGAAGCCGGCCGCGGCGATGGCCCGGGACAGCGCACCCTGACTGGCGGCGTCGATCTGTGCGAACGCGCCGCTGCGTGCGCCGCCGTCGGCGACTTCCGGAACCGCCAGCACCAGTGTGCCGCCGGCCGGCGTCTGTGCGCTGTCGAAGCGGATGTCGCGCTGCGCAGCGGCAGGCAGGGCAAAGGTGGCGATCAGGCTCGCGAGCAGCAGCGGCTGCAGCGGTCGGGGTCGGCGCATGGAATCTCCGATGGGCGAAGGGCGGGCCCGCGCTTGCGGGCAACCATCGACCTTAACAATGCCGGCGCGTCTGACGCCGTGCCGATGGTCATGCCTGCCCGACCGCGCTCACGCTTTCGGCGAGCCGTCCTTCGCGAGATGGCGACTGGCCCACATGTTGTCGACGAGGTTGGGATAACGCCGGCCGTTCTCGTCGGCACGCTGCTGCGCTGCGTTCTTCTGCGCCGTGCTCAACCGGGTGCGTGCGGACCGCGGCTTCGGATTCGGCCGCGTCCAGGGTTTGGTCTTGGGCTTGGGCTGCGCGCGGGTCGGCGTACCGGACATGGCGATGCGCTCATCGAGTGCGAAGGGTCGCCCGTCCCCGTCCGCCGGCAGCGATGCCGGCCAGGACGACGACGGGACGGTCGCGAGCTTGCAGTGCCCGACGTCGCCCCGGCGTGACGTGGGCTCAGCGCGAGAGCATGTACCCGGGCACCGCCATCAGCCCGATCAGCGCCACGATCGCGGCGACGATCAGTGCCACGCGCAGCGGGTTGGCCCGCATGATGTCGGCGAAGGTCTCGGCGGTCCCGTCGCGCTCGGCCTGCGCCTGGTCGGCACGCGCGCGTGCCTGGCGCTTGGCCTGGTAGTCGGCCATCAGCGCCTTGGCGCGCGGCAGGTCGTCGTTGTCACGCAGCCAGATACCGCCCTGCGAGATCCCGAACGGGCTGGGCCGGGTCTGGTACCAGTCGATGCGGGCCTCGTCGAGGAAGGCGCGCACGTCGGCGGCCTCGTCCTCGGGCACGTAGCGCAGGTTGAGCAGCAGTTTGGCCATGGCGATCGGAGAAAACGGGGACGGCGGCAGCGTGCGCCGATGATAGCCCGGCCTCAGCGTTTGGTCGTCACCGCGCGACGCAGGTTGTGGCGCGCCTGGGTATCCAGGCGCGCATGGAAGCCGTCGTCGAGATACAGCCGGTCGCGCGCCAACAACGCCTTGAGAAAGCGTCGACGGTTGAGCGCATACAGCCAGCGCGGCACATGGCGGTACTCGGACGCGATGCCACGATCGTAGGCATCGAACGCGGCGGGATCGGCGCCGAGAATGGCCATGTCGCAGTCGAGGAAGCGCCGGGTGTCGTCGCCCTGCGCGTCATGCGAGAAGTCGTCCGGCGCGAGGCTGCCGTGGCGCGCGGTGAGCTCGATCAGCTCGACCACGCGCGCGACATCGACGCCCGCCTCGGGCAGCCAGCGCGCGATCGCGTCGGCCGCCAATTGCGCCGAGCGTGCCTCGTTGTCACTGCGGCCGGCCTCGTAGATCGCGTCGTGGTAGAGCACCGCCAGCCACACCTCGACCGGCTGCGCCCAGCCCTCGGCCGCGGCGACGGCATCGTAGTGGCGCAGCAGCTCGGCCACATGCTCGAGGTTGTGATAGGCGCGCGGTGGCGTGGCGTAGGCCGCCTCCAGCGCAGCGCGCATCGGTGCCGGCAACGCGATCGGTCCCGGCCTGGTCATGTCGCCACCCGCCACGGCCGCACCACCAGCAGCGCACCGACGCCCACCAGCACCGCGCCAACGACCCGCATCGCATCGATCGGGCGCGGCTGCGAGAGCACGCCGAAGTGATCGACCAGCAGCGAGCCGACCAGTTGCCCGGCCACGATCAGGCAGATCATGCCGGCCGCGCCGAGCCGTGGCACCAGCAAGGTGCCACTGAACACGAACACCGCACCGATCAGCCCGCCCAACCACAGCCACGGCGGCAGCGCGGCCAGCTCGCGCAGCGTCGGCCAGGGCGTGCGGCTGGCCGCCAGGGCCAGCCCGAGCGCGCAGGTGCCTACGGCGAACGAGACGAAGGACGCGAACAGCGCCCCGTGGGTCAGCGCGCCCAGGCGCGCATTGAGCAAGGCCTGCAGCGGCAACGCCATGCCCACGACCGCAGCGAGCGCGATGCTGGACAGCAGCCAGATGTTCATGCGGAGCTCCGGCAGGGCGGCGGATCAGTCTACGTGCCGCGGCCCGAGCCTGCGCGCGCTCATGCCGCCGGGCGGTCGCGCGGCAAGGCCAGCAGCGCGCCCAGGCTCAACAGCGCCGCCACCGCGAGGTAGGCACCGACTGCGTGCAGGCCGAAGCGACCGCCCAGCCAGGTCGCCAGATACGGCGCAAGCGAGGCGCCGAAGATGCCGGCCAGGTTGAACGCCAGCGAGGCGCCGGTATAGCGCACCGTGGCGGGGAACAGTTCGGCCAGCAGCGTGCCGACCGGGCCATAGGTCAGGCCCATCAGCCCCAAGCCAATCATCAGGAACGCGAGCGTGGCACCGGAGCTGCCGGCGACGAACAACGGCGCAAAGCCCAGGCCGAACAGCGCGATGGCGATGCTGGCCAGGATCATCGTGCGGCGACGGCCGACGCGGTCGGCATACAGCGCCGACACTGGAATCGTCGCAGCGAAACACAGGACGCCGACCAGTTGCAGCAGCAGGAACTGCTCGCGGGTGTAGCCGAGCCGCGCAGTCCCCCAGCTCAGCGCGAAGACCGTCATCAGGTAGAACAGCACGAACGTGGCCAGCGCGAGCAGCGTGCCCAGCAGCACGCCGCGCCCATGGCGCAGCAGCACCTCGCGCATCGGCAGGCGCACTCGCGCATGACCGTCGAGCACACGCTGGAAGTCGGGCGTCTCGGTGATGCGCAGGCGCACCCACAGGCCGACGAGCACCAGCAGGGCGCTGGCCAGGAACGGAATGCGCCAGCCCCAGGCCAGGAACGCCGACTCGTCCATCACCCGGCCGAGCAGCAGGAAGGTGGACGTCGACAGGAAGAAGCCCAGCGGCGCGCCGAGCTGCGGGAACATGCCGTACCAGGCGCGCTTGCCGGGCGGTGCATTCTCGGTCGCCAGCAGCACCGCCCCGCCCCACTCGCCGCCCAGGCCCAACCCCTGACCGAAACGGCACAGCGCGAGCGCGATCGGCGCGGCGATACCGATCTGGGCGTGGGTGGGGAGCAGGCCTATGACGACGGTGGAGATGCCCATCGTCAATAGCGCGGCCACGAGCGTGGCCTTGCGGCCGATGCGGTCGCCGTAGTGGCCGAAGACCGCCGAGCCGATCGGGCGGGCGATGAACGCCAGCGCGAAGGTGGCGAGCGACTGCAGCGTCGCCGCGGCGGGATCGGCGTCGGGGAAGAACAGCGCCGGGAACACCAGCACGGCCGCGGTGGCATAGATGTAGAAGTCGAAGAACTCGATGGTCGTGCCGATCAGGCTTGCAAACAGCACACGGCCTTTCGAGTTGGGCGGCGTCGGGGACATGGTGAAGGCGGCGCGGGGGGAGCCGGCATTCTGTGCAGGACTGGCCATGGCTGCAAAGATGCGGGCTGTGCGCGTCACCTCTCCCTGCCTGCGGCGGCATTGGACACGCGCCGCGTGTCGGTTGGGGCACAGGCTCGTCGCGGAAAGCGGCCCCCATCCCAACCTTCCACCCGTAGAGGGCGCAATGCTCCGTAAGCTGGGGGAAGGAGCTCAAAGCCGTCATCGCGCGGGATCACCTCCCCCGCACGCGGGGGAGGTCCACCCACTGGCGGCACTCTGCGCAGTGCGGGTCCTCACCTCCCCCGCACGCGGGGGAGGTCGACACGCGCAGCGTGTCGGGTGAGGGCACGGGCCCGCCCGACACGCCGCGCGGGATCAGAACGTCGTGCGCAGCGACAGGGTCACATTGCGCGGTTCGCCGTAGAAATTGCCGCGGCCGGTGGCGGAGATCCGAGTGTAGTAGACCTTGTCGAACAGGTTGCCGACATTCAGGCGCACAGTGAGGTTGTCGCGCACCCGGTAGCCGACCAGTGCATCGACGACGGCGTAGCCGCCCTGCCGCACCACGGTCGGCACCGCCGCGTAGGCGTTGCCGCCTTCCACCGGCGAGTACCAATTCACGCCTGCGCCCAGTTGCAGGCCTGCGAGTGCACCGGCGGTCACGTCGTAATGGGTGAACAGCTTCAGGCCATGCTTGGGCGAGATCCGCGTGAACGGCCGGTTCTCGTTGGTACTGTCCTTGGCATAGGCGTTGGTGTTGTAGGCGTAGCCGCCGAAGATCGACCAGTTCTCGGTGATCCGGCCGTTGGCTTCCAGCTCGACACCCTTGGACTCGACCTCGCCCTCGGCGACGTAGAAGCCCTCGTTGTCCGGGTCAGGTTGCGCGCGACCGACCTGATCGATGCGATAGGCGGCGGCGCTGAGCAGCAGGCGGCCGTCCATCAGCGCCCCCTTGACGCCACCTTCCCACTGCTCGCCGCGCGAGGGATCGATCAGCCGGCCATCGGCGGTACGGCGCTCTTGCGGCTGCAGGCTTTCGACGTAGCTGCCGTAGACCGTCCATTCCCCGCTCAGATCGTAGGTCAGGCCCGCGAAGGGCGTGACTTCCGACGGCATGCGATTCTCCGCCCAGGGGCCCAGACGCACCGGCTGCGGATTGGTCAGGCTGGGACGGTCGCGAGTGAAGCCGTTGCGCGCCTGGATCTGCCACTGGCTCAGGCGCGCGCCGGCCAACAGGTTCAGGCGCTCGCTCAGGCTCAGATTGGCATGACCGTACACGCCCCACTGGCGGGTCTTGCTCAGGCCGCCGCTGTTGGGCTGATAGCCGGGGCGCGGGATCGCGGTGTCCGGATTGAACACGTCGATGCGTGCGAACGCGCTGTCGCGCCATTCGACGTAGCTGTAGTCGCTCTTTTGCAGATCCGCGCCGATCAGCACGTCATGCTCGCGGCCGAACAGGTCGAACGCGCCGCCGACATTGACGTCCACGCTGGTCCAGCGTTCGGTCGTGTCGCCGTAGTAGGCGATCTGGTTGACCCAGCCGTTGTCCGGGCGGACCGCGCCGTTGCCGATGTAGGCGTAGTAGTTCTCCGAGTCGTCGCGGGCGCGCTGGAACGTGGCCTTGGCATGCCAGTCCTCGCCCAGACGCAAGTCGAGTTCGGCGAAGCCGACGATGCTCTGGCTGTCGAGCGCGTTCCAGTCGGCCCCCAGATAGGTCGAACGCCGCACGGGCAGCAGGCCGCCGCCCACATAGCCCGGCAGACCGGTCTGGATTGGCGCCAGATAGTCCTGATAGTGCGCGCCGACGGTCAGCGTCGCGGCGTCGCCCAGATCCAGCGAGGTCACGCCGTAGGCGACATAGCGTTCGCGGCGGCCGACGTCGTAGAACATGTCCGATTCGTGCGCGGAGGCGGCAAAACGGCCGCGCAGTTGTCCGCCTTCGACCAGCGGTCCGCCGACGTCGATCTCGGCGCGGGTATTGTCCCAGCTGCCTGCCAGCAGCGCGCCGCTGGCGTGGAACGTGCGTTGCGGGCGCTTGCGCACCAGGTTGATCGCGCCGCCAGGCTGCGCGGCACCGGAAAACAGGCTCGACGCCCCGCGCAGGACTTCGACGCTCTCGTACACGGTCAGGTCGGGCCGCGGTCCGGGGTAGCCGGTCGACGGCACGCCGTCGATGAGGTAGGTGCTGATGTTGAAGCCGCGCGAGATGTAGGTCTGTCCTTCGGAGCTGACGCCGGTCACCGTGATGCCGGGCGTCTGCATCAACGCGTCCTCGAGCGTGTAGAGGTTGCGCAGTTCGATCTGCTCACGCGAGATCACCGAGATCGTCTGTGGAATGTCCTTCAGATCCACCGCCTGCTTGATGCCGGCCGCGTAGCGCGTGCCGTGCACATTGACCTGGTCGAGCGAGGTCGCATCCGCGTAGCGGCCGCTGTCGTTGTCCTCGGCTTGCACCAGGATCGGCGCGGCTGCCACGAGCAGACCGAGCGCCAGCGCCAATGGACGACGGGCGAGCGGCGCCGCCGTCGCGGGGACGGCACAGCCGAACACAGGAGACGAGGCAGTGGAGCGGACAAGTCGAGCGGTACAACGGGACATGGGGGTTCCTTGGACGACGGGCAAAAGACGGCATGCATCGCGCGCCGGAAGCGGCGCGACGGGTGGCAGGGAGGGCTGGCCGGTGCGAGCGGTTGCGCACGGGTGGCGACTGCGGTGATCGGCGCCCAGAGGGCACGCCGAATTCGAGAATGATTATCGTTCATTAACGCAATGTCAACGCGTGCGTCGTGCCTGGACGCGCGACGCGCCCTACGTCACAGCCCCCGCGCGACCCTGGCGCGATTGGACAGATCGACACATCGAGGATACGATTAGGCGCCACATCATATGGCGGCAACACATGGAGTTGGAACAGAAGTACCGCGCGTTGTTGCAGCAAGCCGAACAACGGCAACTCCCGGACGTCGACGGCATGGCCCTGTGCTTCCGGACGCTGTCGCTGGCCGCGGCCATCGATCGCGATTGCGCCGCGCTGCTGGCGCCCTACGGATTGTCGGAAGGGCGCTTTGTGATGCTCTTCCTGCTCGAAGCCGGCGAAGGACTGGCCCCGCACGCGCTTGCCGAACGTGCGGGGGTCACCCGCGCCACGGTGACCGGGCTGCTCGACGGCCTGGCGCGCGAGGGCCTCATCGAGCGCAGGGCCGATCCCCATGATCGCCGCGCGCTGCGCATCCATCTCACCCGTCAGGGCAAGCAGCGGGCGCGCCGTGTGTTCGATGCGCATACGCGGTGGATCGCCAGTCTGTTCGGCGGATTGAACCCAGCCGAGCGCACCCAACTGGCGACACTGCTGGACAAGGTCGCGATGCGGTTGCCCCCTGCCCTGCAGGCGGCAGCACAATGAGCGCATCGGCCCGGCGCACGGGCGCCATCCGCGCATCCGACATCCCTGTCGAGGTGCTCGAGGCGCTGTCGCTCGGCGCGCTGCCCAGTGCGACGCTGGCCGAAGGTCTCGCGGTCGATCAGGCCCGGCTGTTGCGGACGGTCTTTCCGCGCTTGCCGCCGCACGCCCTGACCAACGCGGACGCCGCCTGCCGGCTCGGCATCCTCAAGCGCATGCGCGCGATCGCCCAGGTGCTGCTGCAGGCCCTGGGGCCGGCCGGCATCGCGGACTGCCAAGCGCATGCCTCGGACACCGTGCGCGGCTGGGCTTGTTTCATGATCGGCCAGCAGCCGGACATCGACCTGCCCCGCCGGCTGGAGGCGATCCGACCGTTGGCCGACGACCTGCACTTCGGCGTCCGCGAGTGGGCCTGGATGGCGGTTCGCCCGCAGCTGGCGCAGGACCTGAACGCGGCCATTGCGCAGCTGACCCCGTGGACCGCCTCGCCCTCCGAACGCCTGCGCCGTTTCGCCAGCGAAGCCTTGCGCCCGCGCGGTGTCTGGTGCGCGCATATCCCGGCCCTCAAGCAGCAGCCGCAGATCGCGCTGCCTCTGCTCGAACCGCTCCGCGCCGACCCCGCCACCTACGTCCAGGACTCGGTGGCGAACTGGCTCAACGATGCAGCGAAGGATCGCCCCGACTGGGTCCGCGGGCTCTGCACGCGCTGGCGTCAGGGGCAGCCGACCGAAGCCACGCGCCGTATCTGCACCCGCGCCCTGCGCAGTCTGGACTGACAGCACGCGCCCAGCTCCGCACGCCGACGCGCCGGACACTCCCGCGTGTCATGCCAGCTCGCCGGCCTGCACATCGCGTCCGCGCAGGCGGACGCTGCCCCACAGTGCGAACAGCAGCACTGCGGCGCCGGCCACCAATCCGACGGCGAAACCGGCACGCGTGCCACTGTGATCGACGACCTGTCCGGAGGCCGCCGCCCCCAGCGCCACGCCGACATTCAAGCCGGCCAGCAGCCAGGTCATGCCTTCGGTCAATCGATGCGCGGGCACCACGCGCTCGATCAGCGACATGGCCACGATCATCGTGGGCGCGAAGAAAAGCCCGGCGATGAAGACCATCCCGGCGAGTGCGCCGATGCTGTCGACCAGCCACAACGGCATCGTCGTCGCGGCCGTCGCCAGCCCGCCCGTCAGCAACTGCCGATGCAGCGGCATCGCCAGGCGCACGGCGCCGAACAGCAATCCGGCCAGACACGAACCGAAGGCGTAGGCCGACAGCACCAGGCTGGCGGCCGCGGGCTGGCCCATCTGCCCGGCGAACGCGACGCTCACGATGTCCACCGTGCCGACGATGACGCCCATCGCCAGCAGCAGCAGCGCCAGCAAGCGCACCTCGGCCAAGCGGATCACCGAGCCCGAGCGATCAGCGCCGCCGCCCTGTCCCGCGGCCGGCGGCTCGGTGCCGCGCTGCACGACCAGCGCCGCGGTGCCCAGGGCCAGCAGCAGGGCCGCCACCAGTAGGCCGGCCTGGGGCCAGATGACCACCGACACCCCCACCGACAGCGGTGGCCCTGCGATGAAGGCGACCTCATCGAGCACTGTTTCCAGCGAGTACGCGGTCTGCAGCCGCGGCTGTCCGCGATAGATCGCCGTCCAGCGCGCCCGCACCATCGCCGACATGCTCGGCATACAGCCGGCCAGCAGCGCGCCGGCGAACAGCGTCCAGTCGGCGGCCGGCCAGTGCGACCCTGCGATCAACAGGCCCAAGCCGGCGACGCTGATCGCGCTCGCGACCGGCAACACGCGGCGCTGTCCGTATTGGTCCACCCACCTCGAGATCTGCGGCGACAGCAGCGCATAGGTCAGCACGAACGCCGCCGACACCGCGCCTGCGAGCGCATAGCTGCCGCGCAGTTGCGCCAGCATCGTGATGATGCCGATGCCGGCCATCGGCAACGGGATCCGGGCCAGCACACCGGTGAGCACCAGCCCGCGGGTGCCGGGCAAGGCGAACAGTTCCACATAGGGATTGCGCAACACCGGCCTCCTGGATGCGCTTGCCGCGCGGGCGCGTCAAGCCGACAATGCATACGTCTCGTATGAATAGAATCGTATATTCATACGTTTCGTATGTAAATACTGTTGTGTCGAAATCGAGGAGATGGCGATGGTGCGTCGCACCCGCGCGGAAATGGAGAAAACCCGGGCGGCCTTGCTGGCCTCCGCCCGCGACGCGTTCGCCCACCACGGCTACGCGGAGGCCTCGATGGACGCGCTCACCGCCCAGGCCGGCCTGACCCGCGGCGCGCTGTATTACCACTTCGGCGACAAGCCTGGCCTGCTGGCCGCCGTGGTCGCGCAGATCGATGCCGAGATGGACGCGCGCCTGCACGCACTCTCCGAATCGGCCGACACCCCCTGGACAGGACTTACGAGTCGTTGCCGCGCGTATCTGGAGATGGCCCTGGAACCGGAGATCCAGCAGGTGGTGCTGCGCGATGCCCGGATCGTGCTGGGCGGCGCATCGGCGCAGTCGCAGCGCGCGTGCATCGCATCGATGCGGGGCCTGCTCGAATCGCTGATGGCACAGGGCGTCGTCGCCACGACCGACCCGCAGGCGCTGGCCGCGCTGCTCCACGGCAGCCTGACCGAGGCTGCGGTCTGGATCGCGACCGGCGACGACGGCGACGACCAGGCGCGACTGGCACGGAGTCTCGACGCACTGGACCTGTTGTTGCGCGGACTGTTGCTTGCTTGAGGCCCATCGCCGGTCAGCTCGCAAAGAATCGGCCGCGCACAACGAAAAAGCCCCGGCGCAAGCCGGGGCCTCGAAACGGACGCGTGGGCCAGCCCCTGAAGGCCGGCCGACGATCAGCCGCGGTCCTTGAGTTCCTTGAGCGCGTGCTTGCGCGCGCGCAGCTCGTCGTGCGTCGCCCGGACCTCCGGCAGCAGGCGGGTCACGACGTCGCGCGCGGCCGGCGGCGTGTCCGCATCGCGCGCGGCTTCGTCGAACGCCTCGAGCAGGCGGTCTTCCGACTCTTCCAACTCGGCGACGTAGCCATATTCCTTGTCGCCGAACGCGGCGCGCACCTTGCCGTAGAACTGCTGCAGCGAGCCGACCATCGTGCCCGAGGTCTCCGGCTTGCCGCCGACGGCCTGTACAGCGGCGCTCAGGTCGGTCACCAGCTGCGACTTGTGCGCAGCGATGCGCGAGAACAGCGTCTTGAGCTCGGCGTGATCGACCTTCTGCGCAGCTTCCTCGTAGAAATCCTTGCCGTCGCGGGCGATGGCGATGAGGTCGTTGAGCGTATGCGCGGACTTGTTGGTCATTTGGGTCTCCGATCGAATGAGGGGATGGCGCGGCGCGAGCGCGATGGAAGGTCGCGGGCCGCATCGTCCAGGCGGGCAATGACTGCGCGTGGCCGTGGAGCGATGGGGCCTACCCTAGAGACCGGCCGGGCAAGGAGACGTGACGCGCGAGCGACGATCTTGTGAAAGCGCGAAGGCCCGGCATGCGCATGCGCTGCGGTTGCTCCAGACCAGGGCAGCGCCCTCCCGTCACCGCGGCAGGGCGCTGTATCGATGCAGGCCTCAACCTGCGGCGTCGGCCTTCGGCAGCGCGTAATCGAGCTGGTAGGCCGGCGGCTCGCCGCCCGGCCCGGTCAGGTAGTGGCGCATCCACTGCACCAGGCGGAGCGAATAGTCGTAGCGCGAAGCGCCGCGGCTGTTGCCGTGGCCCTCGCCGGGGTACAGCACCAGGCGCACCGGGGCCTGGCCGGCCAGCTTGAGATACCGGTAGAGCATGTAGGACTGCATCACCGGCACGCGCGGGTCGGCCTCGCCGTGCAGGATCAGCGTCGGCGTGCGCGACTTCTGCGCGTGCGTGATCGGACTGGCCTGGCGGTACATCTCCGGGCTCTCCCACGGCCAGGTCTGCATGTGCACCTGGTACTGCTCGCGCGGGATGTCGCCGGTGGTGACCAGGCTGGCCTGATCCGAGATGCCGACGAACATCACCGACGCGGCGAAGCGCGCGCTGTAGTAGGTGGCGCCCCAAGCGCTGGCGTAGCCGCCGTACGAGCCTCCGGTGATGCCGACCTTGTCGCGGTCCACCAGGCCGATGTCGACCAGGTGATCCACGCCGTCGACCAGGTCGTCGAACTCTTCCATGCCCGGCCGGCCGTGGTCGAGCTTGGAGAACGCGACGCCGCGGCCGGTGCTGGCGCGGTAGTTGGGGAAGAACGAAGCGAAGCCCTGCGCGGCCAGCGTCTGCGCCGGCTGCGCGTAGCTGTTGAGCCAACCGTTGACGTTGTGCGATTCGGGGCCGCCGTGGACGACCACCACCAGCGGCACCCGCGCATGGCCCCGGCGCTCGAGCGGGTGCACCAGCAGGCCTTCCAACTCCAGGCCGTCGCGCGCGGTGTAGCGCACGACCTCCTGCCGCGCCAGCCGCACATCGGCGAGCCACGGGTTGCTGTCGGTCAACCGTCGCGGCTCGGCGCTGCCGGCGGCCAAGTGGAAGATCTCCGACGGGTGCGCCGGCGTACTGCCGACCAGGGCGAGGTCGCCGTTGCGCGCTACGCTCAGGCCCATGTGCACCGGGCCTGCGGCCGGCAGCAAGGTGCGCTGGCCGGTGCCGTCCACGGCGATCTCGGCCAGCCGGCTCTGCACGCCCTCCTGGCTGAGGAACACCAGCGTCGACGCATCGCGCCAGCCAACATGCCAGACGTGGCCTTCGAGCCCGGGCAGCAGGTCGCGCTGCGCGCCGCCGGTCTTGCCGACCACGGTCAGCCGACCTTCGCTCGGATCGTTGGCATCGGCGGCCGAGATGATCGCCAGGTGTTCGCCATCCGGGCTCCAGGCGATCTCGCCGAGCTTGCCGGGGTTGTCCACGCGCCCCAGTTCGCGGCCCTCGACCGAATAGATGCGCACGCGCGCATCGACCATCATGTCGTCGGTGAGCTGGCGCGGGGCCACGACCACCGCCAGCCGATCGCCGGCCGGGCTCCAGCGCACGGTGCGCACGCTGCCTTCGATCGCGAGCTTGCGCGGCGCTGCGCTGCCGCCCAGTTCGGCGATCCACACCTCGACCGGGCGCCAGTCCTCCTCGTAGACCTTCTGCGAGAAGCCCTGCTCGCGCAGTTGCTTGCGCGCCGCGTCCTCGGGCTGCGCCGCCAGCAGCGCGGCGCGGCGGCCGTCGGGCGAAAGATCGAAACTGCTGATGTCGCCGGCCAGGTGCGCAACCGCGGTCGATTCGCCGCCACGCAGCGGAATCGTGTACAGCCGCCGGGTCGCGTCGCCTTCGCGCTTGCTCAGGTAAGCGATCGACTGCCCATCGGGCAGCCAGCGCGGCGCGGAGACATCGACCTGGCCAGTCACGAAGCCACGGTCGTGGCCTGCACGGTCGACCACGTGCAGTTCGCTGCGCGCCGGACCGTCGGGGTCGGTGCCCAGCGTGCGCGGCACCGACAGGACGTAGGCCACTTCGCTGCCGTCGGGGCTGATCGCAGCCTGGTTCGCGGCCCGCGTCTGCGCCACCTGTTCGAGCGTCATGCCGGCGCTCTGGCGCGCGGCGACGGCCGGCGTCGCGGTCGCCAGCACCAGCGCGCAGGCGATGCCCATGATCCAACGTTGCATCCGGATTTCCCCGATCGAAAGACAGCCTCGGACTTTGACCGGCTTCGACAAGCGGCGCAACGGCGCGCGGGCCGAACAGCGACCAGGCGCCAAGCGTTCCCTCGCCTGACCCGCCCACGCGCGCCAGACGCTGCGTTATCGCGTGCGTCCGCAAGCGGCCAGATGACGCTCTCGCATCAGGAGAAACGCGGGCAATGCGAGCGAGGGACCGACGGCCAGGCATCCAAGTGGGAGCCACAGCCCGCGCATCCGGAGCCGCCGCCCTTCGGCGACGATCAGCACGATGACCACGACACCGGACACCAGAACATCCGCCCAAGCGAATGCGGCAATGGGCGTGGCCACCGCTTGCGCCACCAACAACGGCACATCGACGCCGTGCCGGGCAAGCCACGGCAGGAACCGAGAGAGCGGGAGCGCAGCGCCCAACACGCACAGCACGAGATAGATCCACTGCATGGCGTGTTTCATCGGGATCCCGATCTCGGCAGAAGGCCGGCGAACGCTAGCCGATCTTGACGGCGATTGAAATCACCGTGCCGGTCACGACGAACGCGGCAGCCTGCGCGAATGGACCGACACCGCTCCGATGTCGACGCAGGCCGCCCCCGGTCCAGAATCCGCATGGCAATGAACCACGCATCGGGCTGACCCCACTACGCCGTGCGCGCGGCCATCGTCCTGTGCCGCACCACGCGTGCGGCGATGCGCGCAAACACCTCCGGCAACAAGGCACGCACAGGTTCGGGCACCCGCGCCACCAGCGCCGCGGCATCGAATGCCGGCAGCGGGCCACGCCACGCGAAGGCAACCCGATTACTCATCTTCGGCTCGTCGACCACCAGCACCTGTGCCTGGCCGAAGGCCTGCCGCAGCCGGGCCACGTGGGTGTCGGGATCGCGCACGTACAGATTGCAGGCCAGCACGCCGTCGGCGACCAGCGCATCGCGACAGTCGTCGTAGAACGCCTGACTCGACAGCGCTGCCGGAATGCCGTGCTCGTCGTAGCCGTCGATCAACAGCAGGTCGAAACGGGCCGGACGCGACGCCAGGAACCGCGCGCCGTCATCGATGACGATTTCCAGCCGCGCGTCGTCGGCCGGCACACCGAATTCCGTGCGCAGCGCGACCACGTGCGGGTTGTTCTCGACCACCTCGATCCGCGTGTCCGGCAGGTGGCGATAAGCGAACTTCGCCTGCGAGCCCCCGCCCAGGCCGACCATGCCGAGCACCGCCGGCGCCGGCTGCCACAACAGCGCGGCGAACATCGTGCGCGTGTAGTCGACCAACAGCCGATCGGGATCGCCGCTGACCATGCGGCTCTGCGTCTGCCGGCGCACGAACTGCAGCGAGGTGAAGCCATCGTGCCGGCGCACGTAGGGCCGCTTGGGGGCACTGCGGCCGCGCCAGTGGGCCAGCCATCGCGCCCACCACGGCCGCGTCCCGGTGTCGTCCCCCTGCCCCATGCCGGCGCTCAGCGGTTCGACCAGCCGTGCGGCACATGCCCGGCGGCGACGTGCGGCCGCGCCGAATCGATGTTGTGCTGCGAGTCGTCGAAGAAGATGTCCGCCCCGAACGCATCCAGGAACGGCCCCTTCGGCCGCCCGCCCAGGAACAGCGCCTCGTCCAGGCGCACGCCCCAGGCACGCAGGGTGCGGATGACCCGCTCGTGCGCGGGCGCCGAGCGCGCGGTGACCAGGGCGGTGCGGATCGGCGCGTCCTTGCCCGCCGGATACGCCGCCTGCAGATCGTGCAGCGCCGCCAGGAACCCACGGAACGGGCCGCCGGTCATTTCCTCGCGCGCACGCTCGCGCTCATGCTTGTGGAACGCGTCCAGCCCGCCTTCCTGCGACAACCGCTCGCCTTCGTCGCCGAAGATCACCGCATCGCCGTCGAATGCGATCCGCAACTGGTCGTTGCGATGCGCCGGTGCGCGCGCCGGAATGATCGTCGCCGCCGCGATGCCGTTCTCCAGCGCGCGTCGCACCGAATCGGGGTTGGCCGATAGGAACAACTGCGTGCCGAATGGCTTGATGTAGGGCCAGGTCGGTTCGCCCGAAGTGAACGTCGCGCGGATGATGCCCAGGTTGTGATGCTGGATCGAGTTGAAGATCCGCAGACCCGTATCGGCCGAATTGCGCGACAGCAGGATCACCTCCACGCGCGGCGCATCAGGCGGCGCGTCCACGTTCAGCGCCAACAGCTTGCGGACGAGGGGAAATGCGATCCCCGGCTCCAGCACGTCGTCCTCGTGCGCCCGCTGGTGCTCGGCGTAAGCATCGATCCCCTCGCTCTCGAACAGCGTGTGGCTGTCCTCGAGGTCGAACAAGGCCCGCGAGGAGATCGCGACGGTCAGCGTGGGGACGAAGGTGTCGGGCATGGCAGGGCGTGAGCTCGAAAGGGACCGCGACGCCCCGCCAGCGGGGGATCGTCGGATGGACGGCAGGCCCGCCGCCGAGTCGCAGGCATCGCGGACCGACCCGCCATTATGCCAGCCTGTGCCGCGACCCGACCCGCCGCCCTGCCTGCCTGCCCTAACCAGACGAGCCCTCACCCGCGTGTCGAGGTGGCGGGGACACGAACTGGCGTCCGACCTCCCGCGCGCGCAGGCCCCTCCGCCAGAACCCCGCCCGGTCTCAACGCGCGCCGTGTAGCCGCGGACGCATTCGCTGCACCGCATCATGAATACCGGGACGTCCAACCGCCGCGACACGCACAAGCGTGACTGGCTTCGCATTCCGGGCATCTGCCATTGACAACGTTGTCTTTCAGGACGCACATGGCAGCCGACATCCCCTTGCTCCGACCTTGTACCGGTTTCCGCTGCCCCCTGGATCCCAGGAGGCGGCGGAAAGGGCATCCGGTCGGCGCTGCGCTCCGCTGTCGGCGTGCCGACGGCGGCTGGGCGCCGGCTTCACTCGGCATCGGAAAGGGAGACTTCGTCATGATGCATCGCAGACTCGCCGCACTGTCGCTGTGCCTGCTGGCCTCGGCCGGCATGGCCGCCAGCGCACAGGCGCAAACCGCCGCCTGTGGGGGCGTTCCCGCATGGAACGCCAGCACCATCTACAACCCGGGCGACCGCCTGACCTACCAGAACCGGCTGTACGAGGCACGCACCCAGATCTGGAACGCGGCGCCCGATTACTGCACCTCTTGCGGCTGGTACCAGGACCTGGGGTCATGCAGCGGCGGCGCCGCCAATCAGCCACCGACTGTGGCGCTCACCGCGCCCGCCCAGGGGGCGACATTCGCCACCGGCGCCTCGGTGACGATCACCGCCAATGCCAATGACAACGATGGCACGATCGCCTCGGTGCAGTTCTTCCGCGGCGCGGTGTCGCTGGGGACCGACACCAGCGCGCCCTACGCCCTGACCTGGCAGAACGCGACCGCCGGCCAGCACGTGCTGACCGCGGTGGCCACCGACAACAAGGGCGCGACGACGACCTCCGCCGCGGTGACGATCACCGTTGGCGGCGGCACCGGCCCGGACACCACCGCGCCCAGCGTGCCGACCGGGCTGCAGGCAACGCAGCAGACGTCCGCCAGCATCACGCTGACCTGGACCGCCTCGACCGACAACGTCGGCGGCAGTGGCATGGCCGGCTACGACGTCTATCGCAATGGCCAGATCGTCGGCTCGCCGACCACGCCCGGCTACACCGACAGCCCGTTGTCGGCCAACACCGCCTACACCTACCGGGTCCGCGCACGTGACCGCAGCGGCAACGCGTCAGCGTCCTCGCCGGAGATCGTCGCGCGCACGGTCGCGGCCAATGCCGGCGGCGACAAGCGGGTGATCGGCTACTTCACCCAGTGGGGCATCTACGGCCGCAACTACCGCGTGCGGGACATCGAGACCAGTGGCTCGGCCGCCCGACTCACGCATATCAACTACGCGTTCGGCAACGTGCGCAACAATCGCTGCGAGGTCGGCGTCACCCAGCCGGCCGATCCGAACACGGGGGCCGGTGGCGACGCCTTCGCCGACTACACCAAGGCGTTCTCGGCGGCCGAAAGCGTCGACGGCGTCGCCGACACCTGGGACCAGACGCTGCGCGGCAACTGGAACCAGCTGCGCAAGCTCAAGGCCCGCCATCCCGGACTGAAAGTGCTGATCTCGCTGGGCGGCTGGACCTGGTCGCGCGGGTTCTCGCAGGCCGCACGACCGGAGAACCGGCAGGCATTCGTGGCCTCGTGCATCGACGCCTACATCCGCGGCAACCTGCCGGTCACCGACGGTGCGGGCGGCGCTGCGGCCGCGGCCGGGGTGTTCGACGGCATCGACATCGACTGGGAGTATCCGGTGGCCTGCGGGATCGCCTGCGGCACGGCGGAAGACCGGCAGAACTTCACCGCGCTGCTGGCCGAGTTCCGCAGCCAGCTCAACGCGGTGCGGCCGGGCTTGCTGCTGACAGTGGCCGTGGGTGCGGGCGTCGACAAGATCCGCGTCACCGACCCGAACCTCTACCACCCGTCGCTGGACTACATCAATGTGATGACCTACGACTTCCACGGCGGCTGGGAGCCACGCACCAACCACCACTCGGCGCTGTTCGCCTCCCCGAGCGATCCGTCCACGGGCGATGTGCGCCTGTACAACACCGACGATGCGATCCAGGCCTTCCTGGACCTCGGCGTGCCGGCGTCCAAGCTCAACCTCGGCATCGGCTACTACGGGCGCGGCTGGACCAATGTCCCCAACGCCAACAACGGGCTGTATCAGACCGGCACCGCGGCGCCGGGTACGTACGAGGCCGGGATCGAGGATTGGAAGGTGCTCAAGACGCTCGGCTGGCCGCGCTTCGTCGATTCGACCGCGCGCGCGCAGTGGATCTACAACGGCACGACGTTCTGGTCGTTCGACGACCCGGCGCTGATCGCCGAGAAGATGGCCTACGTCAAGGCGCAGGGCCTGGGCGGCGCGTTCTTCTGGGAGTTCAGCGGCGACGACAGCAGCGGCACGCTGACGCGGGCGATCGAGCAGGGCCTGCGCTGAGGCCACGTCCGGCGGGTCCAGGGACGGACTCGCCCGACCGCGTGGGCGCACTGGGCGCCCGCGCGACTCACGCCACGAACTGCTCGCTGAGAATGCGTTCCTCGAGATTGTGCTCGGGGTCGAACAGCAGCGTCACCGTGCGCTCGGATTCGCGCACGGTGACCTGCACGACATCGCGCACCTCGTGCGAGTCGGCCGTCGCGCTGACCGGCCGTTTGTAGGGATCGAGCACGCGGAAGCGGACCTCGGTCTCGGCGCGCAGGATCGCGCCGCGCCAGCGACGCGGTCGGAACGGTGCGATCGGGGTCAATGCGACGATGCCCGCGCCCAGCGGCAGGATCGGGCCGTGCGCGGAAAAGTTGTAGGCCGTGCTGCCGGCGGCGGTGGACAGGATCACGCCATCGCCGACCAGTTCCTCCAGACGCGTGACACCGTTGAGTTCGATGCGCATATGCGCGGCCTGGCGCGTCTGGCGCAGCAACGAGACCTCGTTGTAGGCCAGCGACGAGACAGTGGCGCCGGACTCGGTCTCTGCCAGCATCTCCAGCGGATGCAGCACCGCGGGCTGGGCCGCGGCGATGCGCGCCAGCAGGTCGCCCTGGCGGTGCTGGTTCATCAAAAACCCCACGGTGCCCAGCTTCATGCCGTAGACCGGCTTGCCGAGATGGCCGTGGCGATGCAGCGTCTGCAGCATGAAGCCGTCGCCACCGAGCGGCACCAGGACGTCGGCGTCTGCCGGATCGCACTGGCCGTGCTCGGCGCCGAGCACCCGCAGCGCCTCTTGGGCATCGGCGGTCTGGCTGGCGACGAAGGCGAGGCGGGGCGTTGCGGTCATCGGCGGGCCGGTGCGGGAACGTCGCCGCGCAGCTTAGCGCAGGTGGTGTGGCGGCGGGTCGATGCGGCAGCCGCGGATCGATCCCGCAAAGGACAGGGAGGGCGCCTGTGCGCCCTCCCCGTTGGCCTCAGCTGCGCTGGACGAGCTGCGAGACGCGCTGCACCGCGACCGATACCGTCGGGTAGTCGAGCGTCTTCTGCGCCGCCAGTTCGGCCAGCATCGCCAGCGTGAAGCGCAGCGTCGGATCGTCGCGCTCGAGCCAGGTGCGGACCTTCTCCTCGGGCGTGTCGCCGGGCATCGCCAGCACCTGGCCGACGAGCAGGCGATGCTGCTGGCCGAGATCCTCGCGCAGCACGCCGCGTGCCACCGCATGCCAGCGGCCATCGACCTCGAGCGCGTCGATCTGCGCGGTCAGCCACGGCAGATTGAGCGCTTCGCCGAGACGGAAGTGCACGCGCGCGACATCGATCGGCTTGCGCCGCGTTTCGCTGGCGACCTCGATGATGTCCCATGCCGCTTCCAGGTACGGCAACGCGGCAAGCTGCTCGGCCAGGTCCTCCGGCACGCCCTTCTCGCGCCAGCTCTGCAGGCTGGCGTCGTGCTCGGCGCGCTGGCTGTCGGCGATGATCTGGCTGCCGATGCGGATGGCGTGGAAACCGTCGTGATAGCGCGCCACGGCCGTGGTGATGTCCGGGATCGCACCGGCACGCGCCAGCAGCCAGCGGGTGAAGGCCCGCTGCAGGTTCCAGATCACCTGCAGGGCATCGACCTGCACCGACTCGGGCACGGTGCCATCGAGTGCGTCGATGCTGTTCCACAGCGCGCGCGCCTCGATCGTCTCGCGGGTGATCGTGAACGCCTTGGCGATCTCGCCCGGCGAGCGCCCGCTGTCTTCCTGCATGCGCAGCAGGAACGTCGCGCCCATGCGGTTGATCATCTGGTTGGTCACCGCGGTGGCGATGATCTCGCGCTTGAGGCGGTGCTGCTCCATGGTCGCGGCGTACTTCTTCTGCAGCGGCACGGGGAAGTAACGCTGCAGCTCGCGCGACAGATACGGATCTTCGGGGATGTCGGAGGCGAGCATCTGGTCGAAGGCGACGAGCTTGGAGTACGACAGCAGGACCGCCAGCTCAGGCCGGGTCAGGCCCAGGCCCTTAGCCTTGCGCTCGGACAGTTCGGCATCCGACGGCAGGAACTCGATCTGGCGATCGAGCAGACCCTGCGCTTCGAGCGTGCGGATGAAGTGGCGCTTGGACCCCAGCCGCGAGACGCTCATGCGCTCCATCAGGCTCAGCGCCTGGTTCTGGCGGTAGTTGTCCCACAGCACCAATTCGGCGACCTCGTCGGTCATCGAGGCCAGCAGCTTGTTGCGCGCGGGCACGGTCAGCTTCTTGGCCTGCACCACGTCGTTGAGCAGGATCTTGATGTTGACCTCGTGGTCGGAGGTGTCCACGCCAGCCGAGTTGTCGATGAAGTCGGTGTTGAGCAGCACACCGGCCTGCGCGGCCTCGATGCGGCCGAGCTGGGTCATGCCCAGGTTGCCGCCCTCGCCCACGACCTTGCAGCGCAGCTCTCGGCCATCGACGCGCAGCGCGTTGTTGGCCCGGTCGCCGACATCGGCGTGGCTTTCCGACGACGCCTTGACGTAGGTGCCGATGCCGCCATTCCACAGCAGGTCGACCGGCGCGCGCAGGATCGCCGACATCAGCTCGTTGGGGCTGAGCGCGGCGGTGTCGCCATCGATGCCCAGCACCTCGCGGGCCTCCTTGGACAGCGGGATCGACTTGGCGCTGCGCGGCCACACGCCGCCGCCCTTGCTGATCAGCTTGGCGTCGTAGTCCGCCCAGCTCGAGCGCGGCAGCGTGAACAGTCGCTGGCGCTCGGCGTAGGAGACCGTCGCGTCGGGCGCCGGGTCGATGAACACATGGCGATGGTCGAACGCGGCCACCAGCCGGATGTGCTGCGACAGCAGCATGCCGTTGCCGAACACGTCGCCGGACATGTCGCCGACGCCGACCGCGGTGAAGTCCTGGGTCTGCGAGTTGCGGCCCAGCGCCCGGAAGTGACGCTTGACCGATTCCCAGGCGCCGCGCGCGGTGATGCCCATGCCCTTGTGGTCGTAGCCGACCGAGCCGCCCGACGCGAACGCATCGTCGAGCCAGAAGCCATGCTCGCGGGCGATGCCGTTGGCGATGTCGGAGAACGTCGCGGTGCCCTTGTCGGCGGCAACGACCAGGTACGGGTCGTCGTCGTCGTGACGGACCACGTCGCGCGGCGGCACGATCGCGCCGTCGACGATGTTGTCGGTGATGTCCAGCAGGCCGTTGATGAACAGCGTGTAGCAGGCCACGCCCTCGGCGAACAGCGCATCACGGTCGCCCCCGGCCGGCGGCCGCTTGACGATGAAGCCGCCCTTCGAGCCGACCGGCACGATGACCGTGTTCTTGACCATCTGCGCCTTGACCAGGCCCAGCACCTCGGTGCGGAAATCCTCGCGGCGATCCGACCAGCGCAGGCCGCCGCGGGCCACCGGCCCGAAGCGCAGGTGGGTGCCCTCCACCCGCGGGCCGTAGACGAAGATCTCGCGGTACGGACGCGGCTTGGGCAGTTCGGGCACGCGCGCCGAATCAAACTTGAAGGCGATCGTGTCGCGCACCGCGCCTTCGCGGGTGCGCTGGTAATAGCTGGTGCGCAAGGTCGCGTCGATCACGCCCAGGTAGCTGCGCAGAATGCGGTCCTCGTCGAGGCTTGCGACGCGGTCGAGCAGCCCCGTGAGCGCAGTGCGCGCCGCATCGTACTGCGCGTCGCGGTCCTGCGCGCGGGCATCGAGTACCGGCTGCAGCAGTGCCCGCGTGGCGTCGTCGCCCGACAGCGCACCGAGCTGGCTGGCCAGCATCTCGATACCGGCGGCGACCTGCGCGCCGCTCTCGCGGCCGGTGGCCGGATCGAAACGGGCTTCGAACACTTCCACCAGCAGCCGCGCAAGCAGCGGATAGCGGCCGAGCGTGTCCTCGACGTAGGCCTGGGAGAACGGCACGCCGACCTGCTGCAGGTACTTGCAGTACGCGCGCAGCATCGCCACCTGACGCCAGTCGAGATCGGCGGCGAGGATCAGCCGGTTGAAGCCGTCATTCTCGGCATCGCCGCGCCACACGCGGTCGAACGCTTCGGTGAACGCGGCCGCGCGCGCGTCGATATCGACGTTCGCGGCCAGGGTCTCGACGAAGAAGTCCTGGATGTAGAGCGTGGTGCCATCGACGATCAGACGCGTGGGATTCTCGGCGATGACCCGCAGGCCGAGGTTCTCCATCACCGGCAGCACCTCCGACAGCGGCAGGTGTTCGCCGCTGCGGTAGAGCTTGAAGTGCAGCAGCGCATCGCCGGCCGACGACGTGGGCTGGGTGTAGAAGCTCAGTTGCAGCGCGCCGCTCGCCTGGGCGGCGGCGAGCTTCTCGACATCGGTCGCGGCGACGGCCGGCGATGCGAACTCGATGTAGGCAGCCGACAGGCCGCGTCCCAGGCGGCCGGCCAGACGCAGGCCTTCGCCTTCGCCCTGGCGACGCACGAGCTCGTCGCGCAGGTCGTCGTGCCAGTTGCGTACGATCTTCTGCAGCGCCTGCTCGAGCGCAGCCTGGTCGACCTCGCCCTGCACGCCCGCACGCGGGCGCACGATCAAGTGCAACTGCGCCAGCGGCGACTCACCCAGCACCACGTGTGCATCGACGTGGTCGGCCTGCATCGTCTCGCGCAGCATGTCCTCGACACGGTGGCGCACGTCGGTGTTGAAACGGTCGCGCGGGATGTAGACCAGCACCGAATAGAAGCGGCCGTAGCGGTCGCGGCGCAGGAACAGCCGGCTGCGCACGCGCTCCTGCAGGCCGAGGATGCCGGTGCCCAGGCGGAACAGCTCATCGGGCGTGGACTGGAACAACTCGTCGCGCGGCAGGGTCTCGAGCAGGTGCTTGAGGGTCTTGCCGCTATGGCCGGTCGGCTTGAGGCCGGACTCGCTCATCACGTGCTCGAACCGCTCGCGCACCAGCGGGATGTCCCAGGGCCGGCGGGTGTAGGCGCTGGAGGTGTAGAGGCCGAGGAAGCGCTGTTCGCCGACCACCTGGCCCTTGGCGTCGTAACGCAGCACGCCGATGTAGTCCATGTAACCGGGACGATGCACGGTGGAGCGGGCACTGGTCTTGGTGAGGATCAGCGCATCGACCTCGCCCGCACGCCGCAGCGCATCGGCGCCGAGTTCGCTGAGCGGGCGCGACTTGACCGTGGCCGGCGTGCGCAGCAGGCCCAGGCCACTGTCGGCGACGGGCTCGAGCACGCCATCGGTGCCCTTGCGGCGCACCTTGTACTCGCGGTAGCCGAAGAATGTGAAGTGGTCGCTGGCCGCCCAGCGCAGGAACTCCTGCGCCTCGCGCCGGCTGGCGTCGGCGACCGGCATCGGCCGCGCGACGAGATCGGCGGCGACCTCCTGCATTTTCTCGCGCATCGGCCCCCAATCGGCCACGATCGCGCGCACGTCGTCGAGCACGCGACGCACGACCTGCTCGATACGTGCGCTCGCTTCGGGCGTCTGGCGATCGATCTCCAGGTGCATCACCGACTCGGCATCGCCCTCGCCCACGCCGGTCAGGCGGCCGCTGCGGTCGCGCGCGATGTGCAGGACCGGGTGGCCCAGCACGTGCACGCCGATGCTGCGCTCGGCCAGCGCCATCGTCACCGAGTCGACCAGGAACGGCATGTCGTCGTTGACGATCTGCAGCACGGTGTGCGGCGATTCCCAGCCGTGGGTGTCCTGCGCCGGATTGAACAGCCGCACGTTGGCGGTGCCCGGCTTGCGGCGTGCGGCGAACTCGAACAGGTCGGCGGCCAGGGCCGCCCAGCCATCGGCGCTGTGCAGCGGAATCTCGTCCTCGGTCATGCGCCGGTAGAACGCCTGCGCGAAGGCGTCGGCACCGCGCTGGGCGGCCTTGCCTGCGCGCCGCCGCACGGCCTCGAAGATCGGGTCCAGCAACCCGGACCCTGCGGGCCTGGACGGCGCGGGCATGACGCTGGCGCTGCTGCCCTGCGGCTTGGCGCGCTTGCGCGGTGCCGGGGTCGGGGCCGCGGCGGCCTTGCGTTTGGAAGAAGAAGTACCGGTCTTGCGGGATGTGCTCATGACGACGATAGGTCCGATGCAATGAGGCCCGCGTTCTCACGCGGGCCGACAGGGAACAGGAAACCGACGGGTGGCATGCCGCGCGAACTGCGGCTGGCGGCCGGATCGGGGACGACGGAAGCGGCCGCGCAGCCTTCGGGGCGGCGCGGACCGGTGAAGCGGACGACGGGAACGGGGCGAGAAATCACGAAGCGCTCAGCGCAGGCCGGTCTCGTTGCGGGCGATGACCAGCCGCTGGATCTCCGAGGTGCCCTCGTAGATCTCGGTGATCTTGGCGTCTCGGAAGTACCGCTCGATCGGCATTTCCTTCGAGTAGCCCATGCCGCCGTGGATCTGCAGCGCCTGATGGGTGATCCACATCGCGGTCTCGGACGCGGTGAGCTTGGCGATCGCCGCCTCGTTGCCGAAGCGCTGGCCCTGGCCCTTCGTCCAGGCCGCACGCAAGGTCAGCAGCAGCGCCGCATCGAGCCGGCACTTCATGTCGGCGATCTTGGCCTGGGTCATCTGGAACGCGCCGATCGGCTGGCCGAAGGCCTTGCGCTCCTTGACGTAGGCGATCGTCGCCTCATACGCGGCGCGGGCAATGCCGATCGCCTGCGAGGCGATGCCGATGCGCCCGGCATCGAGCACCCCCATCGCGATCTTGAAGCCCTGCCCTTCTTCGCCCAGCACCTCGTCGGGCTGGACGACATAGTCCTGGAACTCGATCTCGCAGGTCGCCGATGCGCGGATCCCGAGCTTGGGCTCCGTCTTGCCGCGATGGAAGCCCGCACGCTCGCCGTCGACCAGGAACGCGGTGACGCCGCGTGCGCCCTTGTCGGGGTCAGTCATCGCGAACAGCACGAAGTACTTGGCGACCGGGCCGGAGGTGATCCAGCTCTTCTTGCCATTGACCACGAAGCTGCCGTCGGCCTGCTTGACCGCGCGGCAGCGCATCGCGGTCGCATCCGAGCCCGACTGCGGTTCGGTCAGCGCGAACGCGCCGATCTCCCGCCCTTCGGCGATCGCCGAGACGTAGGTGCGCTTCTGGGCCTCGGTGCCGTGGGTCAGGATGCCGTTGCAGAACAGCGAATTGTTGACCGACATGATCGTCGAGTGCGCGGCATCGCCGGCGGCGATCTCGATCATCGCCAGCACGTAGGCGATCGGGTCCATGCCCGCGCCACCGTACTCGGCCGGCACTTCGATGCCCATCAGGCCGTTCTCGCCAAGCAGGCGGATGTTCTCCAGCGGGAACTCGCCCGTGCGGTCGAAGTGCTCGGCGCTGGGCGCGATCTTTTCTTTTGCGATCCGGCGCGCGATGTCCTGGATCATCAACTGCTCTTCGTTGAAACCGAACTCCACGGCCGCTCCGCTTCTGCATCAAGGTCAGCGGACAATTGTAGCGACGAACGCATCCCGACTGTGGGAGCGGACGTTGCGCACTGCAGCATGAATCCGCCCCGAACCCGTCCAGGCCGCAAGGCACACGCGTCGCGCCATCCGATATCGCGATGCGCCGCCGGACGGGCTGCAATGAATACGACGGCGTTGCTTGTGCCGGAACGCTGCGTTTGGCAAGGTACGGCGATTCGCGGGGCGCATCGGGATTCAGGGGAAGTCGGCAGGGAGCCGCCCATTCGTGTGCCCGACCGACCGTCCAACCCGGGGAACCCGATGCTCAAGAATCTGCTGATCACCAAGCCTATCCAGGCCCAACCGCGTGTCGACGCCGGCGAACCGGTCGAAGGCGGCCTGTCGGGCGAAGCCAGCTTCAAGCGCACGCTCACCGCCAAGCACCTGGTGATGCTGGGGCTGGGTGCGGTCATCGGCGCGGGCATCTTCGTGATCACCGGCACTGCGGCTGCCAATCACGCCGGGCCGGCGATCATGCTCAGCTTCGTCATCGCCGCCTTCGCCTGCGCGATGGCAGGCCTGTGCTACGCCGAGTTCGCAGCGATGATCCCCGCCTCGGGCAGCGCCTACAGCTACACCTACGCCACCCTGGGCGAGGCGCTGGCCTGGTTCGTCGGCTGGAGCCTGGTGCTCGAGTACCTGTTCGCGGCCTCCACGGTCGCCGTCGGCTGGTCGGGCTATACGGTCAGTTTCCTGGAGTCGTTCGGGCTCCATCTACCCGCGGCATTGACCCAGGCGCCGATCAACTTCTGTACCCACGAAGCCGCGCAGGCCGGCGCCTGCGAGTTCGGCCGGTTCGTGCTGACCGGCGCGCTGTTCAACCTGCCGGCGCTGCTGATCGTCGCCGCCGTGGGCACGCTGTGCTATGTCGGCATCACCCAGTCGGCCACCGCCAACGCGATCATCGTCTCGATCAAGGTCGTGGTGATCCTGCTGCTGCTGGCCTTTGGCGCCCAGTACGTGAATGTCGACAACTGGTTGCCGTTCATTCCCGAAAACCAGGGCGGCGACCGCTTCGGCTGGGAGGGCGTGCTGCGCGGCGCCTCGATCGTGTTCTTCGCCTACATCGGCTTCGACGCGGTCTCCACCGCCGCCCAGGAGGTCAAGAACCCGCAGCGCGACATGCCGATCGGCATCCTCGGCTCGCTGGTGCTGTGCACGCTGATCTACATCGCGGTCTCCGCCGTGCTGACCGGCATGGTGCCCTACACCGCGCTCGGCACCGCCAAGCCGGTGGCGACCGCGCTGGAGGCCTATCCGAGCCTCGCCTGGCTCAAGGTCCTGGTGGAAGTCGGCGCGATCGCCGGCCTGACCACGGTGATCCTGGTGATGCTGATGGGCCAGCCGCGGATCTTCTTCTCGATGGCCCAGGACGGGCTGCTGCCGCGCTTCTTCGGCGCGGTGCACAAGCGCTTCCGCACCCCGCACAAGGGCACCGTGCTGGTCGCCGCGGTCGCTGCGATCATGGCCGCGCTGCTGCCGATCCAGCTGCTCGGCGACGTGGTGTCGATGGGGACGCTGGTCGCGTTCGCGACCGTGTGCCTGGGCGTGATGGTGCTGCGTCGCACGCAGCCGGGACTGCACCGCCCGTTCCGCACGCCGGCCGTCTATGTCGTCGGCACGCTGGGCGTGCTGGCGTGCCTGGGGCTGGTGGCGATCATGCCGATGCTCAACTGGATGGTGCTGCTGGGCTGGACGGTGATCGGCTTCACGATCTACTTCGCCTACGGCTACCGGCACAGCAAGCTGCGCAACGCCCGCTGAGTTCCGTCCACGGCCCGCATCGCGCGGGCCGTGTCCGTTTCCGACTTGGCGCTGCGCGCCACTGCGAGATTCCGCGATGTCCATTCCCTCGACGGCCCGGAAGATCGGACCGGTGCTGGCGACGTTCATGGTCGCCAACAACATGATCGGCTCGGGCTTCTTCCTGTTGCCGGCCACGCTGGCACGCTCCGGTGCGGTGACGGCATTGTCGTGGCTGCTCGGCACGCTGCTGGCCGTGGCGCTGGGCGGTGCATTCGCGCGCCTGGCCCGGCAGTACCCGAACCTCGAATCGCCCGACGACTACATCCGCCCGACACTGGGCCGCGACATGGGCTTTCTGGCGTCCACGCTGTATTGGCTGTCGTCGTGGATCGGCAACAACGCGATCGCGGTGGCGGCGTTCGGCTACCTGATCATCCTGCTGCCGGTCGAGGCGACCCCCGGTGCGCAGGTCGTCGGGCAGGTCGTGCTGATCTGGTCGATGTTCGCGCTGAACCTGTTCGGGCCACGCACCATCGCCCGGTTCCAGTCGTTCTGCGTGGTGTTCGGCCTGCTGCCGGTCGCGGCGATCCTGATCGCCGGCTGGGCGCACTTCGATCCCGATCTGTACCTGGCCGGCTGGAACGTCAGCGGGCAATCGGACGCGGCGGTCGCGATCGGTTCGCTGTCGGTGGTGTTCTGGGCGTTCATCGGCCTGGAGACCGGGGCGATGGTCGCCGGTGTCGTCCGCGACCCGGACCGCAACGTGCCGATCGCCACGCTCGGCGGCATCCTGCTGGCCGGCGTCGTCTACCTGGTCTCCTCGGTGCTGATGATGGGCATCGTGCCGGTCGCCGAGCTCGCGCAATCGAGCGCACCATTCGCACTGGTCGCCGGCCAGATGTTCGGGGCCTGGGCGATCCCGGTGATCGCCGCAGCCGCCGCCCTGAAGGCCACCGGTACGCTCGGCGGCTGGATGCTGGTGACCGGCGAGTCGGGCGCACGCGCTGCCCAGCGCGGGTTCCTGCCGTCGATCTTCGGGCGGCTGCTGCGCAATGGCGCGGCCGGCACCGGCTTGCTGATCGTCGTGATCTCGATGACCGCGATTGCCCTGACCACCTTCTCCGACTCGGTGGCCAACCAGTTCGAGACCATCATCAACATGGCGGTGACGCTGGTGGTGATGGCCTATGCGGCCGCGGGCCTGAGCCTGTTGCTGGGCAACCGGACCCATGTCTCGGGTACGCGCGAGCGCCTGCTCGGCATGGGCGCCCTGCTCGCCTGCGGGCTGCTGGTCTGGTCGACGCCGATCGAGACGTTGATGGGCGCGGCGATCATCGCGCTGCTGGCCTGGGCCGGCTATCGCGGGTTCGGTCGCCGTGCACGGCCGGATACCGCGCCGTGACCGCGCCCCGCAAGGAGGACTACTGGTTTCCAGCCAAGTCCTTCGGCTGGGGCTGGGGCGCCCCACGGCGCTGGCAGGGTTGGGCGGTGCTGGCGGTCTATGCGCTCAGCGTCATCGTCGTGCTGCTGCGGTTTCCGCCGCAGCGCGATCCGGCCGCCTTCTTCGGCTGCCTGTCGCTGGCCACCGGTCTGTTGATCGCGACCTGCGCGCTGAAGGGCGAACCACCGCGCTGGCGCTGGCGTCGTTGAAGGACACGGGCGCGCGGTAGACTCTGCGCCATGCACGCACCGACGCCCTCCTTCGACCCCCACCGCCTGCGCGAGCTCGCAGGCGAGCTGATCGTCAATGTCCGCGAACTCGCCCAGGCCGGCTGGACGCCGGCGACCAGCAGCAACTTCTCGCAGCGCCTCGACGACCGCCACGCGGCGATCACGGTGTCGGGCCGCGACAAGGGCCGGCTGCAGGAAGGCGACATCATGGTCGTCGACTTCGACGGCCAGGCTGTCGGCAGCACCCATCGGCCGTCGGCCGAGACACTGCTGCATACCCAGCTCTATCGCCGGTTCCCCGAGGTCGGCTGCATCCTGCACACCCATTCGCCCAACCAGACCATCGCCTCGCGCCTGTACGCGGGGGCCGGGCATGTGCGCATCGAAGGCTACGAACTGCTCAAGGCCTTCGCCGGCAACGCAACCCACGAGACCGCGATCGACGTGCCGGTGCTGCCCAACAGCCAGCATATGCCCACGCTGGCCGCGCAGGTCGAATGCCTGCTCGATGCCGGCCCGATGTGGGGCTACCTGATCGACGGCCATGGCCTGTATGCCTGGGGCCGCGACATGGCCGAGGCGCGCCGGCACCTGGAAGCCTTCGATTTCCTGCTGCACTGCGAACTGGCGCTGCATCGACTGCGCGCTCGTTGACCTCCCGTTCCGCGCGTGCGTGGAACGCCCGCGTTCCGCGCCGGTCAACGCTGCCTTCCGGAGCAGCTGCTAGTCTGGCGCGCCCCTCTTTGCCCGAGCCAGACCGCCATGAGCCGCCTCCGCATCTTCGCCGACAACGCCCCTGATACGCCGCTGTTCGACAGCCGCGACGGCGAGGAGATCGCCCGCGAGCTCGGCGCACTGGGCGCGACCTTCGAACGCTGGGAAGCCTCGCAGCCGGTCGCCGCCGGCGCCTCGCCCGAGCAGGTGCTGGCCGCCTACAAGGCCGACATCGACCGCATCAGCGCCGAGCGCGGCTTCACCACGGTGGATGTGATCAGCATCGCGCCGGACAATCCCAACCGCGACGAACTGCGCAAGAAATTCCTCGACGAACACCTGCACAAGGAAGACGAGGTCCGCTTCTTCGTCGACGGCTCGGGGCTGTTCACGCTGCATGTCGAAGACAAGGTCTACGAGATCGAATGCGTCAAGGGCGACCTGATCCGCGTGCCGCACGGCGTGACCCACTGGTTCGACATGGGGCCGGAACCGCGCTTCGTGGCGATCCGCTTTTTCCAGCAGCCCGACGGCTGGATCGGCCACTTCACCGGCTCCGACATCGCCCAGCAGTTCCCGCGCTACGAGCCGGGCGCGCGCGACTGAACAACCCCGAGGCTGGCATCGCCCCGGCGCACGGCCGCCGGTGGCATCATGCCGCGTCCGTTTTGTCCGCAGTTCCGACGCGATGATCCTGACCGACATCGAAGGCACCACCAGCAGCATTTCGTTCGTCGAGGATGAGCGCGCAGGCCCTGCGTCCGCCGTCCAGGCGGACGCAATGCGCGCGAACGACCGGCCAGGGATGACCGGGCCGGTGCCAGGTGTGGGCGAGGATGCAACGCCAGGGACGGCCTCCTTTTCACGCGCGCGACGAGAGCAACAGATCGCATGATCCTCACCGACATCGAAGGCACCACCAGCAGCATTTCGTTCGTCAAAGACGTCCTCTTTCCCTATGCCCGCCGCGCCCTGCCCGGCTTCGTCGCCGCGCATGGCGCCGATCCCGAGGTCCGGCGCTGGCTGGACGTGGTGGCGACCGAGCACGGCGCGATGTGCGACGACGCGATGATCGTCGAGACGCTGCAGGGCTGGATCGACGAGGACCGCAAGCACACCGCACTCAAGGCCCTGCAGGGCAGGATCTGGGAAGCGGGCTACCGCGAGGCCGACTTCACCGCGCATCTCTATCCCGACGCGGCGCAGGCGCTGCGCCGCTGGCATGCGGCCGGCGAACGCCTGGCGGTGTACTCGTCCGGCTCGGTGCCGGCGCAGAAACTGTTCTTCGGGCACAGCGACGCCGGCGACCTGACCGGTCTGATCTCGGCCTGGTTCGACACCGAAGTCGGCGGCAAGCGCGAGGCGGCGAGCTATGCGCGCATCGCCGAGGCGTTGCAGCAGCCCCCGGACGCCATCGTGTTCCTGTCCGACGTGGTGGCCGAACTCGATGCCGCGCGCGACGCCGGGCTGCGCACGGTGCTGGTGGACCGCCTCGACGACTATCCCGAACCGCGCGATGCCGCCGCCGCGAACGGCCACCGCCGCGTGACCTCGTTCGACACGATCGATCCGGCAACCTGACCGCCCTCGTCTTGCGCCCGCGCTGAGCACCGCACGCGCGTCAAAACCGGCCTGCGGAGACGGAGGTCGAACGGCGAGCGCACCTGGGGGCAATCGCCGGGTGCGCATCGCCAACAGATGCCGCGTCGCGCGCGCCGCGCCGCCTTGTAACGAGAGCAATTCTCATTCCGTCATGGGCCGCGTGCGCTCGCTAGAATCGACGCACGCCGCAAGCCCGCCATCGCCAGCCAGCCGCGTACGACCCGCCCGCCAGCCCTCGCTCGCCAGCCGGTCATCTTTCGGAAAACCCGCGCCTGCGCGGGTTTTTGCGTTTCAGCGCTCGTCTGGTGCGCGATGGTCTTATCGTGCCGCGCTCGCCGCATCGTCCGACGCCGGACGGACAACCACCGCTCCCCATCGTCGCAGCGAAAGCAGGTCAGGACGGGCTTGCATGTACGCGTCGCCGAAACATCGCCGCGAGCGCCCCCCACCCCACCCCAGCCCTCCCCCGCACGCAGGGGAGGGAGCACCGCAGCGCTGCGTTCGACCGGGATACGGCCCAGGCCCGCACCGCGTACAGCGGCTGTGCATTCCCTACCCCGCATGCGGGGAGGGAGCACGGCAGCGCTGCGTTCGACGGGATACGGCCCAGGCCCGCACCGCGCATAGCGGCTGTGCGCCCCCTCCCCCGCATGCGGGGAGGGAGCACGGCAGCGCTGCGTTCGACGGGATACGGCCCAGGCCCGCACCGCGTACAGCGGCTGTGCATTCCCTCCCCCGCATGCGGGGAGGGAGCACGGCAGCGCTGCGTTCGACGGGATACGACACAGGCCCGCACCGCGTACAGCGGCTGCGCATTCCCTCCCCCGCATGCGGGGGAGGTCGACGCGCAACGCGCGGCGGGTGGGGGCAAGTTCGAGCCCCGTTGGCCCCGCATCGCGCGGCCCAGGCCACACCGACGCGATCAACGTCTGCGCGACGCGATCGCGCGCGTCGTCAATGGCCGCCATGGCCCTCGGCCGGGGCATCGCCGGCCAGCGGGCGGACGTCGAACTGGACCTGCTGCGCAGGCGCATGTTCGAAGTGCAGCGTCGCCTCGACCGTGGCGCCGGCGCGCAACGGCTCGACCGGGTCGATGAACATCAGGTGGTAGCCACCTGGGCGCAGTTCGACCTCCGTGCCGGCGGCGAGCGGGACGCCGTCGGGCAGTTCGCGCATGCGCATCATGCCGCCGTCGTGGCGCATCTCGTGGATCTCCACTGCAGCGGAGGCGGTGCTCTCCACCGACACCAGCCGATCGTCGCCGGCACTGCGCAATGTCAAGTAACCACCGGCCACCGCCGCGTTGGGCGGGGTCTCGCGGATCCAGGCGTTCGACACCGCGACCTGGGCGGCATCGGTCCCGGTCGCCGGCGCGGGGCCTTCCGGCGACGACGGTTGGCAGGCGGCCAGGGCCAGGGCGGTCAGGCCGGCGGCAAGAAGACCGAAACGGGGATGGCGCATCCGAGTACTCCACTGCGACGCCTGCGGCGCCTGGCCGGCCATTATCGCCGGCTGCGGACGTGGTGCCTGCGACCGGGTGTCGCAGCCCCGCCCGCCGCGTGCCGGTATCCTTGTGCGCATGCACGATTCCGCACGCGACGTCCTGACCCCGAGCCAGCTCAACACCCTCGCCCGCGGGCTGCTGGAGGACAGCTTCCCCCAGGTCGCAGTCGAGGGCGAGTTGTGCAACGTCTCACGCCCGGCGTCGGGCCATATGTACTTCACGCTCAAGGACGCGCGCGCCCAGGTGCGCTGCGCGCTGTTCCGGCAGAAGAGCCAGTGGCTGCGCTTCGTGCCCCGCGACGGCATGCTGGTGCGTGCGCGCGGCCGGGTGACGCTGTACGAGGCGCGCGGCGACTACCAGTTGATCCTCGACACGCTCGAAGAAGCCGGCGAAGGCGCGTTGCGGCGGGCCTTCGATGCGCTCAAGGCCCGGCTGCAGGCCGAGGGCCTGTTCGAGGCCGAGCGCAAACGCCCGCTGCCGGCGTTTCCGCGGCGCCTGGGCGTGATCACCTCGCCATCGGGCGCAGCGGTGCGCGACGTGCTCAGCGTGCTGGCGCGGCGCTTCCCGCTGCTCGAGGTCGAGGTGCTGCCGACCCTGGTCCAGGGCGTGGACGCGCCTGGGCAACTGCTGCGCACGCTGCAGCGCGCGGGCGAGAGCGGGCGCTACGACGTACTGCTGCTGACCCGCGGCGGTGGCTCGCTCGAGGACCTGTGGGCCTTCAACGACGAGGCGCTGGCGCGCGCGGTGGCCGCCTCGCCGGTGCCCGTGGTCTCGGCCGTCGGGCACGAGACCGACTTCAGCCTGACGGACTTTGCCGCCGACCTGCGCGCACCCACGCCGTCGGCCGCTGCCGAACTACTGACGCCCGACCGCAACGACCTGCTCGGGCGCGTGCGCCAGTTGCAACGTCAGGTCGACGCCGTGCAGTTGCGCACGCTGCAGGCCTGCGCGCAGCGGCTCGACCGTGCGGCGCTGCGCCTGCAGGCCACCCGCCCGCAGGCGCGGCTCGACGCCCTGCGCCAGCGGCAGGACGCAGCGCTGCGCCGGCTGCAGGCTGCCCAGCGGCAACAGCTGCAGCAGCGTCAGGCGCGGCTCCAGCATGCCGGCGCGGTGCTGCGCGCGGCCTCGCCGCAACGCCGGCTCGCCCAGTTGCACCAGCGCCTCGATGCGCTGCAGGCGCGCCCGCAGGCCGCGGTCGCCCGTCGGCTGCAACGCGACGCGCTGCACCTGCGCGGGCTGGCGCGCTCGCTCGAGGCGGTGAGCCCGCTGGCGACGATCGCGCGCGGTTACAGCATCCTGCAGCGCGACGACGGCCGCATCGTGCGCAGCACCGCCGACGCCGCGCCCGGCGATCGGCTCGACGCCCGCGTCGGCGATGGCACGCTTCGGGTCGAGGTGCAGTAGCGCGGCGCGGTCCGCCCTCGCCCGGCGATCACGCCGGGGCTGGCACGATGACCGGCGATCTGTCGCTGGAGTACACGGACCGATGACCAAGGCCTCCGACCTGTTCGTCTCGGCGCTGGAAGCCGAAGGCGTGACCCATGTCTTCGGCATCCCGGGCGAGGAGAACCTCGACCTGCTCGAATCGCTGCGCGCGTCCACGATCGAGCTGGTGCTCACCCGCCACGAGCAGGCCGCAGGCTTCATGGCCGCGACCTGGGGACGGCTGACCGGGCAAGCCGGCGTCTGCCTGTCGACACTGGGCCCCGGCGCGACCAACCTCGTCACGCCGGCCGCCTACGCCCAGTTGGGCGCGATGCCGATGTTGATGATCACCGGCCAGAAGCCGATCCGGACCAGCAAGCAGGGGCATTTCCAGATCGTCGACGTGGTCGACATGATGCGGCCACTGACCAAGTCGACCCATCAACTGGTGTCCGCCGACGCCATCCCCGCGCGCGTGCGCGACGCGTTCCAGCGGGCGATGGAGGAACGTCCTGGCGCCACCCATCTCGAACTGCCCCAGGACATCGCCAGCGACGACACCGATGCGCGCCTGTTGCCTGCCCCCTACACGCGCCGTCCATTGGCCGAGCACAAGGCGATCGCGCATGCCGCGCAGGCGATTCGCAATGCCCGGCATCCGCTGCTGATGATCGGCGCCGGCGCCAACCGCAAGACCACGGCCAAGATGCTGCGGGCCTTCGTCGACCGGCTCGGCATCCCGTTCTTCAGCACCCAGATGGGCAAGGGCGTGCTGGACGAGACGCATCCGCTGTGGCTCGGCACCGCCGCGCTGTCGGATCACGATTTCGTGCACCGCGCGATCGATGCTGCCGACTGCATCGTCAACATCGGCCACGATGTCATCGAGAAACCGCCGTTCTTCATGCACCGCGGCCGGCGCACGGTGATCCACGTCAACTACGAAAGCGCCGTCGTCGATCAGGTGTACTTTCCGCAGATCGAGGTCATCGGCGACATCGCCAATACGGTCTGGCAACTGGCCGAGGCGCTGGACGCCCCGCAGCCGCACTGGGATTTCACGTTCTTCGATCGCGTGCGGACCGTGCTGTGCCGGAACATCGCCGAACTCGCCGCCGACGACCGTTTCCCCGTGCACGTACCGCACTTGGTCAAGACGCTGCGCGATGCGATCGACCCGCGCGACATCGTCTGTCTCGACAACGGCCTGTACAAGCTGTGGTTCGCGCGCAACGACCGGTGCCGCGCGCCCAACACCCTGCTGCTGGACAACGCACTGGCGACCATGGGCGCCGGCCTGCCCTCGGCGATCGCAGCCAGGTTGGTGCACGGCGACCGCAAGATCGTCGCAGTCTGCGGCGACGGCGGCTTCATGATGAATTCGCAGGAGTTGGAAACCGCTGTGCGCCTGGCGCTCGACCTGGTGGTCATCGTGCTGCGCGACGATGCCTACGGCATGATCAAGTGGAAGCAGCAGCACGAGGATTATCCGGTGTACGGCATGGACTACGGCAATCCCGACTTCGTGCATTACGCACAGAGCTACGGCGCGCGCGGCCATCGCCCCACCAGCGCCGCCGCCTTCGCACACACGCTGCGCACCGCGCTGGACACGCCGGGCGTGGATCTGATCGATCTGGCCATCGATTATCGCGACGACGACGCCCTGCTCAACACCGAGATTCCCGCGCGCAGCGCCGCGATCGACTGATCGCCGCCGCGTCCTTCCGCCTTTCGACTCCGGAGCGCCCAATGGCCAAGCACAAGACCGCCCCCAAGACCGCCGGGCTCGCCCGCCGCTACCCCTACTACCTCGCCAACGTCGCGGTCGCGGCGAACGCCGATCTCGAAGTCCGCGACAAGTACAGCGGACAGGTCGCCACGCGCGTGGCGATGGGCGATGCGACGGCGATCCGCAAGGCGATCGTCGCCGCGCACAAGGCCCGCGAGGCGATGGCCGCGTTCGCGCCCGACCAGCGCCGCGATGTGCTCGAGCACTGCGTGCGCCGGTTCGAAGAACGCGCCGAGGAGCTCGCTCTGGCGCTGTGCATCGAGGCCGGCAAGCCGATCAAGGACGCGCGCGGCGAAGTGACGCGCCTGATCGACACCTTCCGCATCGCCGCCGGCGAGGCGACCCGGCTCGACGGCGAGGTCGTCGAGCTGCAGATCTCGTCGCGCACCCGCGGCTATCGCGGCATGGTCAAGCGCGTGCCGGTGGGCGTGTGCAGCTTCATCACCCCGTTCAACTTCCCGTTGAACCTGGTCGCGCACAAGGTGGCACCGGCGATCGCGGCCGGCTGTCCGTTCGTGCTCAAGCCCGCAGCCAAGACCCCGGTCGGCGCGCTGATCATCGGCGAGATCCTGGCCGAGACCGACCTGCCCAAGGGCGCGTTCTCGGTGATCCCCTGCAGCAACGAGGACGCCGCCGCGCTGACCGAGGATGCGCGCATCGCGTTGCTGAGCTTCACCGGCGGCCTGGTGGGCTGGGACCTCAAGGCGCGCGCCGGCAAGAAGAAGGTCGTGCTGGAGCTGGGCGGCAACGCCGCCTGCATCGTCGACGAGGACCCCGGCGCGAGCCTGGACCACGTGGTCGAGCGGCTGGTGTTCGGGGCCTATTATCAGTCCGGGCAGAGCTGCATCGGCGTCCAGCGCATCTATGCGCATCGCGCGATCCACGACGCGCTGCGGCGCAAGCTCAAGAAGGCCGTCGGCGCACTGCGCATGGGCGATCCGCGCGACGAGACGACCTTCATCGGTCCGGTGATCGACGCCGATGCGGCCGACCGCATCCAATCGTGGATCGATGCCGCGCGCAAGGGCGGCGCCAAGGTGATCGCCGGCGGCAAGCGCGAAGGCACGATGATTCCGGCCACGCTGCTGGAAAAGGTGCCGCGCGACGCCGACCTGCAGCGCAAGGAGGTGTTCGGTCCGGTCGCGCTACTCGAGCCGGTGGACAGCTTCGACGAGGCGATCGCGCGGGTCAACGACAGCGATTTCGGCCTGCAGGCCGGCGTGTTCACCGGCAACCTCGCCCACGCGATGCGCGCCTGGGATCGGATCGAGGCCGGCGGCGTGATCGTCGGCGACGTGCCGAGCTTCCGCGTCGACAACATGCCCTACGGCGGCATCAAGGACTCGGGTATCGGCCGCGAAGGCGTGCGCTATGCGATCCGCGACATGTGCGAGGATCGGCTGCTGGTGATCCGCGACCCGGTCTGAGCCCGTGGGGCGCCGCCTGTGATCAGGCGATGGCGCGGCGGGTCGGATCGCCCGCATGTGCCGGCGCAGCCGCGACCTCATGCCCCCTGCCACGCAGCGCCTGTGACGCCTCCGGGTCGTCGCCCTGCGCGTGGGGGTCGAACACCCGGACCTGCCGCCGACCATTGCGCTTGGCCGCATACATCGCCTGGTCGGCCTGGCGCATGAGCGCGGCCAGGCTGTAGCCGCCCGTGATCGCGCTGGCCACGCCGAAACTGGCCGCGATCCGGAACCCATACCCCTGGGCCTGGGTGTCGACGCCGGCCAGCCGCGCCTGCGCATCGCCGGCCAAGCGGCGTCCGGCAGACTCGTCCAGCCCCGGCAACAACAGTGCGAACTCCTCGCCGCCCAGCCGACCGAAGCTGTCGATCTCCCGGCACAGCGGCTGCACACGGACTGCCACCTGCTGCAGGGCCCAGTCGCCGGCTGCATGCCCGTGGCGGTCGTTGACCAGCTTGAAGTGGTCGAGATCGAACATCACCAGCACCGCCGGCATGCGCTCGCGCGCGCACTGCGCGAGTGCGGCTTCGGCCCGCTCGCTGAAGTGCTGCCGATTGCTGATACCGGTCAGCGCATCGACCTCGGTCATCCGCTTCAGGCGCATCTGCAGGCGCTTGGTCTTGTAGGCCCAGTAGCCGACCGACGCGACCAATCCCACCAGCACCAGCGTCAACAGCAGCCAGCTGCGCGCGCGCTGCTCGGTGACACTGCGCTCGAGTTCGAGCAACTGATTCTTCTGGCGCAGCAGCTCGATCTGCTGGGCCTGCTGCAGCGACTGGTGGCGCACGACCTGATACGCCATTTCGCGTGTTTTCACATCGTTGAAATGGGCGCGCTCGGCATCGACATACTGCCGATAGGCTGCCAGCGCGGCCACCGCATCGCCCTTGGCCAATGCCAGTTCGTACTGGACCCGATGGGCGGTGACGCGCGCCTCGGTGGACGTCGCATCCTGGCTGTTGGCGAGTGCGGCCTCGGCGTGCGCGCGTGCCGCGGCAGGCTGCCCGGCGCGTTGGCTCAATGCCGCAAGCGCCGCGCGGGTCTGCGCGATCAGGAACGGGTAGCCGGTGCGCTCGACCGCAGCCAGTCCGCCGCCGAGCAGCGCCAAGGCCTCCTCCCATCTGCCGCGCGTGTCCCATTGGCGGGCGATATGCAGGCGGACGAACCCCGCGAAGATCGGCTCGCCCTGCGCAGTGCACCGATCCAGCGCGCTCTGCCCGGCCGCATCGGTAAAGGACTGCCCGAGCCCATTGATCGCCTCGAGCAGCACACCGCCGGCCGCGCAGGCATTGCGCCCGTCTGGATCTTCGCGCAGCACGCGCTCGGCATACTGCTGTGCCTGGCCGAACTCCCCCACCTGGTTGTAGACGATCGCCGCGACCATCAGGCCGCGATGGCGCAGCTGCGCGTCCTCGACCTGGTCGGCCAGCGGCAGCATCGTCTCGAGCATCCGCAGTGCGTCCTCGAAGCGCCGCTGGACCGCGTAGATGTTCGCGAGCATCGACGCGGTCTCGAAACGGGCCACCGGATCGGCCGTCGACGCCAGCAATGCCGTCAGCTGGTCGGTGGCGATGGCCGACTGCCCGCTGGTCATCATCCGGTGCACCCGCAGCAGTTGCACCCGTGCGCGCTGGGCCTCGGTCGCGGTCTCGAGATGGCCGGCCATGTCGCGCAGCAACGCGTCCACGCGCTGGGGATCGGACGTCCTGAGCGCACTCGCCTCTTCGATCAGCGCATCGAGCGCGTCGCCGGCCAGTGCCACCTGCGACAGGACGATCCCGACCAGAAGCAGACCCAACCGCCAGCGCGCGCGCGATCGCACGTCCCGCGCATCGCCGGCCACGGCCTCACGCGGAGCGTTCGCCCGGATCATCGTCATCGCGCCGGTCGCCGTCATCGTCCTGATCCGGTTCATCCTGCGGGGGTTCGCTCTGTCCGTCGTCGGGAGTCATGATCATGCAGGCCACGATCGCCGGCACGCTCGTCCCGTCGGCCAGGAAGGCCAGTACCGCATCGGCGACTTCCGGACCGACCGGATCGAACGCGGTTCCGGCCCCCGCCGATTCCAGCAACGCGACAACGTCGAGCATGTCCCCCCCAGTCGTTCTCGATTGTGCTCAGTCGGCCGCGCCCGCGGCGCCTGCCGACCATGCCATGCCCACGTCCCGCTCCAGCGCCTTTCCCGGCGGCACCACCAGCGTCGTGTGCTGGTGCAATCTCGCCTGCGCCAGCGCCTCGAACGGCAGCCGCTCGAGGCGGGGCCGCACGGTGGGCAGCGTAGCAGCTTCGTAGAGCGTCACAACATGTCCGGGCGGGTAATCCCGGGCCAGGCGGGCGACCAGCGCGGCGCGCTCCGCGCCGGTGCTGTGGAACCGCCCGGTGTCGCGGACCCCGGCCACCCCGACCTGCCACAGCACCAGCCAGGCAGCAGGGTCGACGATCCGTCGGTAGAACAGGAACTGGCTGGCCTCGTAGTGCTGGCAACCGACGTCGCCCGGATCGATCCCCAGATCCGCGTACAGACAGTCCTCGGCCGAGATCCCCGGCTCCATGACGGCCTGAAAGCCCTCGGCACGGGCCGCCGCGATCGCCTGGTGGGGCACCTGCGCGAACACCCCCGGGTGGCCGTAGAACGCACCGCACACATCGCGCCCGGCGCGCACCTCGGCCAGCATCGCAGCGATCATGCCGGCATAACTGCGGTGCCGGGAGCGGCCCTCGCGATAGAACGGCTGCAGGCTGCGGACATCCGCATTCATGCTCCGCACCCACAGCTCGACCAGCGGATCGGAGACGGCGACGAAGACGACCTCCGCCGTCTCGATATGGCGTCTGGCGCGTGGCCCCAGATGCGCGCCGAGCATCATGCCGACACCGACGCAGGCCAGCCGCCCCCTGCCTTCCATCGTCAACTCCCCTGCACGAGCGCGGAATCTAATCGGCAGATGCACCGCCGGCAAGCGCGCGCCAGGCCGTGCGACCGAGACGCCAGCGCTGCCAGCCCTCCACCGGCGCAGCGCGCACGAACCCCAGGCGCCGCATCAGGCCGACGGCGGCTGCATGGCCGGCCCGGTGCCGGGTCCACAGCGCCTCGAATGCGCCGGTGCCGAGCGCGACCTCGCACAGATGCCCCAGCGCCGCGGTCGCTACCCCCTGCCGTTGCGCCGCAGGCGCCAGCAACAGCCCGGTCTCGGCGTCCCGACCGGCCGCATCGGGCACCAATGACAGCAATCCCTGCGCGCCGGCGGCAGTCTCCAGCCGCCAGAACCGGGCGGCAGGCGGGTCGCCCCGCATTTGCCGACGCGCCGCAGCGAATGCACGGGTCGCGGCGGAACGATCGAGCGCCGGGCCGACCTGCCGCATCGTCGCCGGATCGCCGTACAGGGCGACAAACAGGGCGGCGTCATCGTCGGCCAGCAGCGTCGCGCGCACCCCGACGGCCTCGAAATTCCCGGGCCACACGCAAGGCCGCCTCACCGGCCCCGCGCGGTCAGCACGCGCTCGACATCGGCCAGCGACAGCCCGCGCGCGTGCAGCAGCACCAGCAGGTGGTACAGCAGGTCGGCGCTCTCGCCCAGCAGGTCGTCGTCGCCTTGCGCGACGGCTGCCAATGCAGTCTCCACGCCCTCCTCGCCGACCTTCTGGGCGATCCGGCGGATGCCGCCGTCGAACAGCCGCGTCGTGTAGCTGCCGTCCGGCCGCTCGCGTGCGCGCTGCGCGACGCGCGCATCCAGTTCGGCCAACACACCGCCCGGGGCGGACGGGAAACAGCTGGGCCGCTGCAGATGGCAGGTCGGCCCCTGCGGCCGGGCCAGCACCAGCAGCGTGTCGGCATCGCAATCGGCCGCGACCGAGACCAGTTCGAGCACGTGGCCCGACTGTTCGCCCTTGGTCCAAAGCCGACCCTTGCTGCGGCTGAAGAACGTCACCTGCCCCAGCCGGCGCGTGGCATCGAGCGCGTCGCGATCCATGTAGCCGAGCATCAGCACGCGCAACGTGTCGGCGTCCTGGACGATCGCCGGCAGCAGGCCGTCGCCCTTGCTCCAGTCCAGGCGCGCCGGGTCGAAGGACATGTCGGTCATGGCATCGTCCTGGGGCGCATTGGGGGGCGCGGCCGTCGGGCCCTGGTCGCGAAGGTCAGACATCGCGCACCGCCACGCCGGCCGCGCGCAGCTCGCGCTTGAGGTCGGGAATCGCGATGCGGCCGCTGTGGAACACGCTGGCAGCCAGCGCGCCGTCGACATCCGCCTGCACGAACGCGTCGACGAAATGCGCGGTCTCGCCGGCCCCGCCCGAGGCGATGAGCGGCACCTCGCACAGTGCTCGTGCCTGACGCAGTTGCGCGATGTCATAGCCGCGGCGCACGCCGTCGTTGTCCATGCAGTTGAGCACGATCTCGCCGGCCCCCAGACGCTGGGCCTCGACGATCCAGTCCAACGTGCGCATCGCCAGCGCGCGGGTGCGATCCGGGTCGCCGGTGTGGCTGCGCACCCGCCACTGACCGTCGGCCTCGCGGATCGAATCGATGCCCACGACCACGCACTGCACGCCGAACGCGTCGGCCAGTTCGGCGATCAGCGCCGGGCGCTCGAGCGCTGGGGTATTGATCGAGATCTTGTCGGCGCCGGCATGCAGCACCGCGCGCGCGGTGGCGACGTCGCGGATGCCGCCGGCGACGCAGAATGGGATATCGATCAGCCGCGACACCCGTTCGACCCAGCCACGATCGACCGAGCGGCCCTGGGGACTGGCGGAGATGTCGTAGAACACCAGTTCATCGGCGCCCGCATCGCGGTAGCGCAGCGCCAGTTCGGCGATATCGCCCATGTCGACATGGTCGCGGAACCGCACGCCCTTGACCACGCGCCCCTCGCGCACGTCCAGGCAGGGAATGATCCGCCGGCTCAGCATGCCAGCGCATCCCGCAGTGCGAAGCGGCCTTCAAGCAATGCGCGGCCGAGCACGATGCCGGCGCAGCCCTGCGCACGCGCCGCGACGATGTCGTCGAGTGCGCGTACGCCGCCCGACGCCTGCACCTGCAGCGCCGGCGCCAGCGCGCGCAGGTGCGCGTACAGCGCGCTGTTGGGCCCCGACAGCATGCCGTCGCGGGCGATGTCGGTGCTCAGCAGGTGACGCAGCCCGACCTGCGCATAGCGCACCGCCAAAGTGTCGAAGGTGGCCTCGGCGGTCTGCGTCCAGCCGTGCACCGGCAGACGCCAGACCCCGCTGGCATCCTGCCGCGTGTCGAGCGCCACGGTGATGCGCTCGGCACCGAAGCGCTCGATCCAACCGGCCACCGCATCGGCATCGCGCACCGCGAGCGAACCCACGACCACGCGGGCCGCGCCGGCATCGAGGATTCGCGCGACGTCGTCGGCGCTGCGCACGCCGCCGCCGGTCTGCACCTGCAGGCCGGTGGCCTGACGGATGCGCGCCAGCAACGGTGCGAGCGTGAAGCCGCCCGCACGTGCGGCGTCGAGATCGACCAAGTGCAGCCACGTCGCGCCCGCGTCGGCGTAGGCCCGGATCTGGGCCAGTGGATCGTCGCTGTAACGCGTCTCGCGCGCATAGTCGCCCTGCGCCAGCCGGACCACGCGACCATCGCGGATGTCGATGGCGGGATAGACGGTGAAACCGCTCATGCACGGACTCCAGCATCGAACGATGGAGACAGGAAGTTGCGCAGCAGCTGCGCGCCGACCGCGGCCGAACGCTCGGGATGGAACTGCGCACCGGCGACCAGGCCCCGCTGCACGGCAGCGGCGAATGGCTGGCCGTGGGCGCAGGCAAGGATGCAGTCGGCGGTCACCGGGGCTGCATAGCTGTGCACGAAGAAGGCGTGTGCACCGTCGTCGATGCCGGTGCGCAACGCGCTGTCGGCCCGCGGCTGCAGCCGATTCCAGCCCATGTGCGGCACCCGGATACCGGGGCCGCCGTGAAGCCGGGCGACCGTGCCGCGCAGCAGGCCCAGCCCCTCGACATCGCCTTCCTGCGAGCGCTCGAACAGCAGTTGCATGCCCACGCAGATGCCCAGCAGCGGCCGGTCCAGTGTCCGCAGGACCTCGACCAGATCGAGCGCCCGCAGCCGCGTCATGACCTGCGCCGCGGTGCCGACCCCGGGCAGGATCACGCGGTCTGCGCCGCGGATCGCCTCGGCATCGGTGACCAGCGCCGCCCGCACCCCCAGGCGCTCGAACGCGTAGCGCACCGAGCCGGTGTTGGCGCCGCCCGCGTCCACGATCACCACGCGCATCACAGCACGCCCTTGGTGCTCGGCAGCGCGGCCCCGTCGCGGCGCACCGCCTGGCCCAGCGCGCGGGCGAAGGCCTTGAAGCAGGCTTCCACCTTGTGGTGGTCGTTGTCGCCCTCGACCTTGAGGTGCAGGTTCAACGCCGCCGAGTCGCAGACCGAGCGGAAGAAATGCGCGACCAGTTCGGTCGGCAGGTCGCCGACACGCTCGCGCCGGAATGTGCCGTCGAACACCAGGTACGGACGCCCGCCGAAGTCGAGCGCGGCGCTGGCAAGGGTCTCGTCCATCGGCAGCATGAAGCCGTAGCGGGCGATGCCACGCTTGTCGCCGAGCGCCGCGCGCAACGCCTGGCCAAGCGCGATGCCGACATCCTCGACGGTGTGGTGTTCGTCGATCTCCAGGTCGCCCTCGGCCTGCACGGTCAGCGCGATGCCGCCGTGCTTGCCGATCTGATCGAGCATGTGGTCGAAGAACGGAAGCCCCGTGGACACCTGCGCATCACGCGCGGCATCGAGGTCGAGCTCGACCCGGATGCGGGTCTCGCGCGTGTTGCGCACGATGCGCGCGCAGCGCGGCGCATCACACAGCGCGTGCGCGATGCCGGGCCAGTCCCAGTCGCCGCCGAACTGCGGGCTCCGCAGCTTGAAGCCACGGATGCCCAGGTTGTCGGCGAACTGCAGGTCGGTGTCGCGATCGCCGACCATCGCCGAGGCGTCGAGATCGATGCCGCGGTCGCGCAGGTAGTGCATCACCAGCCCCAGGCCCGGCTTGCGCGTGGGCGCGTTGTCGGCCGGCCAGCTGCAATCGACCAGCACCTCGCGGAACGTGATGCCCTGGCTTTCGAAGATCTGCAGCATCAGGTCGTTCGGGCCGTCGAAACTGGCGCGCGGGTAGCCCTCGGTGCCCAGGCCGTCCTGGTTGGTAATGATGACGAACTCGAACCCGGCATCGCGCAGCCGCAGCAGCGCCGGGATCACGCCCGGCACGAAGCGCAGCTTCTCGTAGGCGTCGATCTGATAGTCGGCCGGCTCCTCGATCAGGGTGCCGTCGCGGTCGACGAACAGGATCTTGGTTCCGCTCATGCCACGACCTCCAATGTCTGCAACGCCTGGACGACACCTGCGTTCTGCGTCGGCGTACCGACCGTGATGCGCAGCGCATCGCCCAGCCCGGGCGCGGCGCGCTGGTCGCGCACGACGATGCCGGCGGCCAGCAGTGCCGCGAACGCGCGCGAGGCGTCGGCGAAGCGCACCAGCAGGAAGTTGCCGGCCGACGGATACACCTGGCGCACGCCCGGCGTCGCCGCCAGCGCGGCCGCCAACCCATCGCGCTCGGCGATCGTCTGTGCCACGCGCGCGCGGGTCTGCGCGAGCGCCGCGTCGGCGAGCCCGGCCAGCGCCAGCTCGGCGCAGGGCGTGGGCACCGGATACGGCGCCTGGCAGCGCCGCAGCACCGCGATCAACGCCGGGTCGCCGATTGCCACCCCGATCCGCGCCGCCGCCAGGCCATGCGCCTTCGACAGTGTCCGCAGCACCACCAGGTTGGCGTGGGCGTCGAGCCGCGTGGTCGCCGACGGCGCGTCGGCGAACTCCACGTAGGCCTCGTCCACGACGACGACAGCGCGCCCGTCGAGCGCAGTGGCCAACGCCGCGACATCGGCCAGCGGCACCAGGCCACCGGTCGGGTTGGACGGCGAGCACAGGAACACCAACCGCGCGCCCCGCGCGAGCGCGGTTTCGCGCACGGCATCGACATCGAGCGCAAAGCCGTCGGCGCCATCGCGCAACGGCACCTCGGCGAACGGCGCGCCCTGCAGCCGGGCGCTGACCGCGTACATGCCGAACACCGGGGGCGTCGCGAGCACGGCGTCGCGCCCGGGCACGCACAACGCACGCACCAGCAGGTCGATCGCCTCGTCGCTGCCGCGGCCGATCAGCAAGCGCGAGGCCTCCACGCCGTACAGCGCGGCCAGTCGCGCCTGCAGCGCGGGCGGCTGTGGCGCCGGATACCGGCGGCACTGGCCGTCGGCATCGCCGGGATTCGCCCACGGTGCCTCGTTGGCATTGAGCCAGATCTCGCCCTGGAGCGCCTGGGTCCGCGCCGAGGCATAGCCGGAGAATGCGCGCAGGTCGTCGCGCACCAGATCGAGCACCGTGCTCATGCGCCCGCCCTCGCCAGCCGCAGCGCGACCGCGTTGGCGTGCGCGTCCAGGCCTTCGGCGCGCGCCAGCGTCACCGCATCGGGTCCGATCGCGCGGATGCCCGCGGCGTCGGCGCTCTGCACGCTGACCAGGGTCTGGAAGCTGGACACGCCAACGCCGCTCCAGGCGCGCGCGGCGCCGCCAGTCGGCAGTACGTGGTTGGTGCCACTGCAGTAGTCGCCCAGCGCCTCGGGGGTCCAGTCGCCCAGGAACACCGAACCGGCGACCTCGACCCGGTCGAGCCAGTCGCGCGGCGCGCGCAGGGCCAGGATCAGATGCTCGGGCGCATAACGGTTGCTGATGTCGAACGCGACCTCCAGCGTCGGCACCCGCAGCAACCGCGAGCGCGCCAGCGCCCGGCGCGCGATGTCGGCGCGCGGCAGCGCACCAAGCTGGGTCGCCAGCTCGACGCGCACGCGGCGCAGCAGCGCCTCGTCGTCGCTCAGCAGCAGCACTTGCGAGTCGGCCCCGTGCTCGGCCTGCGACAGCAGATCGGCCGCGACGAACGCCGCGTCGGCGCCGGCATCGGCGATCACCAGCACCTCCGACGGGCCGGCCGGCATGTCGATCGCGACCGTGCCCGACTGCGCCGCCTGCTGTTTGGCTTCGGTGACAAACGCATTGCCCGGCCCGAACAGCTTGTCGCAGGCCGGTACCGACGCGGTGCCGAACGCCATCGCCGCAATCGCCTGCGCGCCGCCGAGCTTGAATACCCGGTGCACGCCGGTCAGCCGCGCGGCGACCAGCACCGCCGGATCGGCGCTGCCGTCCGGGCGCGGCGGCGTGCACAGCACGACCTCGCGGCAACCGGCCAGCCGGGCCGGCACACCGAGCATCAATGCGGTCGAAGGCAGCGGCGCGGTCCCGGCCGGCACGTACAGCCCGACCCGCGGAATCGGCCGCACGATCCGTGCGCACTCCACGCCATCGGCGGTCTGCACGGCGTAGCCGTCGACCCTGCCCGCGGCATGGAAGCGCTCGATCCGCGCGGCGGCGTTGGCCATTGCCTCGCGCAAGCGCGGCGAGACCTCGGCCTCGGCCGCGGCGAATTCGTCGGCGCCGACTTCGAAATCGTCGAGCGCGACGCGGTCGAAGCGTTCGGTCAACGCGCGCAGTGCGGCGTCGCCGCGTGTACGCACCTCGTCGAGCACGTCGGCGACGGCCGCGCGCGTCTGCGCGGCGACGGTTTGCGTCGGGCGGCGCAGCAGTTCGGCCTGCGCTGCCGCATCGGCGGCCGACCAGTCGACGATCGCCGGAATCGCGCCGTCCAGCGAAAAGCGGGCGTTGAGGTTCATGCCAGCATCCGCTCCACCGGCAGCACCATCAGCCCGGCCGCGCCGGCCTGCTTGAGCGCCTCGAGCCGCGGCCAGGTCAGCTCGCCGTGGCACAGCACCTGCAACGCGACCGTCTCGCTGCCGTCGACCTGCAGCAACGTCGGCGGCTCGGCGTCGGGCAACAGCTTGAGCAGCGCATCGACGCCGTCGCGACGCGATTGGAACATCAACAGGCGGCTGTCGCGCAGCCGCATCACGCCGTCGAGGCGGCGCAGCAGCAGGGCGGCCAGGTCGCCCCGCACATCGGAGAACGGCTGCACCGGGCCGGCCAGCACCGCCTCGCTGGTCATCAGCGTGACCGCGGGCTTGAGCTGATTGGCGGTCAACGTCGCGCCGCTGGACACCAGGTCGCAGATCACGTCGGCCTGGCCCAGCCGCGGCGCGATCTCGACCGAACCCGACAGCGTGACGATGCTCGCCTGCACCCCCTGCGCGTCGAGCCATTGCTGCAGCAGGCCTGGGTAGCTGGTCGCGATGCGGCTGCCCTGCAATTGCGCCGGGCCCGACCAGTCCTGCGACTCGGGAATCGCGATGTCGAGCCGGCAGCCGCCGAAGCCGAGCGCACGGACCGCCTTGGACACCTGCGGCAGGCCGCGCAAGGCCCGGTCGGCCGCGACCTCGTCGAGCACGTTGCGGCCGACGATGCCGTAATCGCAGACGCCATCGGCGAGCAGCCCGGGGATGTCGTCGTCGCGGACCAGCAACAGGTCGACCGGCAGCGTCTCGCCGTAACAGAACAGCTTGTCGCGGCTCTCGCGCCACGACAGGCCGCATGACGCCAGCAACGCCCGCGCCGGCTCGCTGAGCCGGCCGGATTTCTGGATCGCGATACGCAGGCGGTCGCGCGCGGCGCCGCCAGTGACAGGACTCATCGGGAAACCTCAGTGGGAATCGGGGGACGCAGGACGCCCGACACGACGCGCTGCGATCGCATAGCCGCCGGCGCCGCGGTCGAGCGTGCGTGCGACGCGGCCGACGGTGGTCACGCTGACGCCGGTGCGCTCGTGGATCTCGCGATACGGCACGCCCTGCTGCAGCAGCGGCACGACCCGCCACCGGTCGACCAGCGCCTCGAGCTCGGCCGGCGTGCACAGGTCGTCGAGGAACCGGGCGACCTCATCGGCGGTCTTCAGCGCCGCAAACGCGCGTGCCAGCGCTTGCAGCGAGGCGCTGGCTTCGTGGTCGGGCAAGGGTTCGGGGCGTTGCTTCACGGGTGGTGGAGACGTGTCAATGTAATAGCGTGTTAGTACATTACGCCTTTCCGATTCGAAGTCAACCGGGCTGGCGGCGCCGTCCAGCGGCGATGCACGCACTCCCCGCGCATCGCGTCATCGCCGCAGGCCGTTCGCAGGGCGCCGACTGGACCGCAGCGTTCCACCGCCCTCGCCTGCCGATCCCGGAAGATCCTGCCTCGACTCTCAGATTCGGGGGCGCAATGCGCGACCGATTGCAGGCCCTGCTCGATGCCGGGCGCGACGACGCCCTGCTGCGCTTCGGGCTGGGCAATGCCTGCCTGCAGGCAGGCGACCCGGCCTCGGCCGCGACCCATCTGGCCGCCGCCACCCGGCACGATCCGGACTACTCGGCCGCGTGGAAACTGCTCGGCAAGGCGTTGCTGACGCAAGGGCGCGACGCGGATGCCGAAGCGGCCTGGCGCGCCGGGCTCGACGCCGCGGCGCGGCGTGGCGACGTGCAGTCGTCCAAGGAGATGACGGTGTTCCTGCGGCGGATCGAGCGCGCACGCCAGGCGAAGGCCTGATCCACCAGCCAAAACAGAACAGGCAGAACCGGCCGCACAGTGTTGATAATTGAATCAAAACGATCACGACCCCGCTCGATTACGCCCCCA